>CP102611.1:2751491-3102982 GCA_041874755.1 Chitinibacter sp. SCUT-21 | reverse complement strand
TGTAGCTCAATTTTGTTTTCGTTAATTTTGTAGGCTTCGATTACAATTTCGCCTTCCTCATTTTCTCCAAAGCCATGCACCAAGGAATTATTAATTAAATTACTGATAATTTGCTCTAGCGACCCCGGATAGCTATTTAGTTCAATTTTTGAATCAATCAAATTTGTAACACGAATATGGCGACGTCTTAGATTCATTGACAATGTCGCAATAGTTTCCTCGACTACGGTATTTAAATTAAATAACCTGCGCTTGCCAGAGGCGGTATCGACAGCCACCTGCTTTAAATTAGAAATTAAATTGCTTGCTCGTCGCGCGTTGCGCTCTACCAACTCAGCAATCATCGTGCTTTCATTTAGGTACTGCAATAGTATTGATTTCTTCATCACGCCAGCATTGATGCTTTCCATTAATTCTTTATTCTTATCCAACAACGTCGAAGAAGCGGTCAATGTATTGCCAAGCGGGGTGTTTAGTTCATGCGCAAATCCAGCCACTAAATTACCTAAGGAAGCAAGCTTTTCAGCCTCAATTAAATGTTCCATGGCTTTTTGGAGCTCGAGAGTTCGCTGCAAAACTCGCGCTTCTAATTCAACATTACTTTCCTGCAGCTGGGCATTTAAACGGGCCACATCCGCCTGAAAAACATCGCGCTCGATGTTCAGTAACACCCGAGTTCCAATCATCGCCAATTGGTTCATGTATTGAATTTCATCAGAACTCCAATTTTTTGATCGTTCACTATACTCGATCATTAAAATACCATAAATACTTTCATTTAAACGTAAAGGTATAATTAGCAGCGAAATCGTTTTCTTGAAAAGCCATAATTTTTCGTACAAATCCCAGGTATGTTGATGATGTTGGGCATTATGTGCAACCGTAGTTTCCCCACGACGCAAGCTTAAAATCAACCTATCATTTAAAGTGATTTTTTCGGCTTGTTTATCAGGAAATAGCTGACAAAATGTCCCATCACCCGGTTGGTATTCCCAATAACTGGCCTGGACTTGTCGAATAATTTTGGCAGCGTGTTCACACAATGTTTGTGCTAAAAATGGCAAATTACAATGATCTAAATCCCGGCTGTTGGCCAAATCTAGCAAAACACGACCAGGACTTGGACGAAGCCCTGCTAGATCTTCTAATTCCGCCAATTGCTGTCGATAATCCGTCGGATTTATTTTCCCTTTGATTTCTGTGGCCAACTGGAATGAGGAATAAGCCAGCGAAATCTTCTGCGAACTTTCCGCTATTTTGGCCTGTAAATACAATAAACGCATTTGAATATGCGTCGAACTGGAGGCGCAAGCATAATCTAGCCCCTGCTGCACCTCTTCCAAGGCTTGATCATGCTGCTGGCGCAGTTGCAAAATTTTAGCTCGCACGCCATGAATATTCGCCAAAGCCCACATATGGTGAGATTGAGAGCAGATTTCTTGCGCTTCTTTCAGCAAATCCAACGCAGTGTCGAGATGATCTAACTCCAATTCAACTTCGGCGATGCGAAATAAGGTTTCACCAATATCATCCAGATGATTGAGCGTTCTCGCTAATTGCAACGATTCTTGGTATGAATCGAGCGCCTGCTGAAAACGCCGAAGATGAAATAAATCGACGCCTAAATTGAGCATAATATTGAGCAGTAGAATCGGATCACCCAGCGGTCTGGCTCGCTCTTCTGCCTGCTTTAATAAAATAACTGCGGTATCGTTATCATCCAAAGCATCATAAATCTGGGCAATCCCCACCTTGGCCCAAATCCAGCTGATATTGTCCCCCGCCAAATTAGCTACTTCCAGACAATGAGCCCATGCCTGCATCGCGCGGCGATATTCTGCTCGGGTATAGACTGCTCGCCCAATCACATTTAGTAACCGAGCTTCATCACTAAATTGGTGGTAACTTTGTGCTAGTTGCAAGGCTTCATACAAGATATCAATGCTCTCTTGCGGATAGCCATGCTGATCGATTACTAAACCATACTGAATCGCAATAGCGATAAATGCCGCATCATCATGCGCCGCCCGCGCAGCCGCAAAGCCAGCCTCACAATAATTGAAAGCCTCATAGCGATCAGAGTTGGTCAACTTGATAATTTTGTCCAACTCAATTTGTAGCGGTGCAGAGATCGGAAGATGACTCATGCCCAATGCGCTCAGTAAAAACTATTGCTTTACTATAGTCATCCACTGACTCAGTGCAAATAAGGGCTTTGCAAGCTAACCTCGAAGGCTGGGTATATATTGCTATCTTATAATTTTAAATAAAAAGAGCGAGATACCCGTATAGGTATCTCGCTCTCTGGTTGTGCCTTGAATCAAAATTAGCTGCGATATTCCGCGTTGATTTTGACGTAATCGTAAGAGAAATCGCAGCTCCAAACGGTGCCTTTGTGCTCGCCACGATTGAGTTTGATATTGATCGCGATTTCCGCCTTATTCATCACCGCTTGACCTTGGCTTTCTTGGTATTCTGGATTGCGACCACCGTTAATCGCAACCAGCACATCGTCCAAACGCACTTCAATATTATCGACATTCAAATCGTCGATACCAGCATAGCCAATCGCCGCCAAGATGCGGCCCAAGTTAGGGTCAGAGGCAAAAAACGCCGTTTTCACCAGTGGCGAGCGGCCAATCGCGTAGCCAATGTTTTTACATTCTTGGTAGCTTGCGCCGCCTTCAACATTGATCGTAATGAATTTCGTCGCGCCTTCGCCGTCGCGCACAATCGCTTGCGCCAAAAATTGTGATACTTGCACCACTGCTGCTTGCAGAGCGGCAAAATCGGCACTGTTGGCGTCAACAACTTCAGCATTCCCCGCTTGGCCAGTGGCGATCAGAATAAAGCTGTCGTTGGTGCTGGTGTCACCATCCACGGTAATGCTGTTGAATGAATGGTCGGCTGCGTATTTGAGCATTTGCTGCAGCAATGGCTGGCTAATCGCCGCGTCCGTCGCCACGTAGCCCAGCATCGTCGCCATATTCGGGTGAATCATGCCCGAACCTTTGGCGATACCGGTAATCGTCACGGTTTTGCCGCCGATATTCACTTGCGTGCTCGTGGCTTTCGGCACGATATCGGTGGTCATAATGCTGCTGGCAGCTTCAGCCCAATTGCTGGCGGAGAAATTCGCTTCAGCATCGGGTAGCACCGCAATAATTTTGTCGCTAGGGAGCGGCTCTAAAATCACACCAGTTGAGAACGGCAATACTTGCTCGGTTTTGACACCCAATTGCGCCGCAGTCGCAGCACAAATCGCTTGCGCGCGTTGCATGCCATCAACGCCAGTGCCGGCATTGGCATTACCAGTATTGATCACCAAGGCACGGATCTCCTGACCTGCAGCCAGATACTCCTGGCACAAACGTACTGGTGCCGCGCAAAAGCGATTGAGGGTAAACACGCCTGCTACACGCGATCCCGGCGCAATGCGGAATAAAGTCGTGTCTTTGCGCCCTACTTTTTTAATCCCTGCCGAGGCAATTCCAATTTCAACACCAGCGATGGGCAACAAAGCCGCAGGATCAAGCGGGGCAATATTTACAGGCATAGTAGCTCCAAAACAATAATTGACTCTTTACCGAGCAAGAATCCGCAATTGTAACGCAAGGGGATGACGGAATTAAGCATTTTCACCGAAAAAAGCCTGATTTTCTGTGATTTTATTGGGGATATCGCCAACTCGCGAGTGGGAACTGATGGCTAAAATCGGCTTCAGATTAAAAGTAATTAAATCACTATCTTTCTGGCACTTGTAGTTCGTCATGACAATGTACTGCATGGCAAACTAATTTGAAGCACAACTCAGGTATTCGCGTATGAAAAGAGCAAATTGGGGTTCAAAACTCGGCTTTATTCTAGCCACGGCAGGCTCTGCCGTCGGCTTGGGAGCCATCTGGAAATTTCCGTATATGGCAGGTAAAAATGGCGGTGGCGCATTTTTGCTCGTCTACTTAGCGTGTGTCTTCACCGTGGGTATCGGCATGCTATTGGCTGAAATGATTATCGGCCGTGCGGCGCAAAAATCGGCGACCACCGCCTACCGCGATCTCAAAGGTGGCCTCTGGCCATGGGCGGGACGCTTATCGGTGCTGTGCTCGTTTGTAATTTTATCGTTCTATTCGGTCGTCGGCGGTTGGACCTTTGCCTATTTGTACCAGTCAATCACTGGTGCAGCGATTACCAGCAATGTTGATCAGCTGGGTGCTTTATTTGGTCAATTTATTGCAGATCCCGCACAGGCGATTCTCTACACGGTGCTGTTTTTGGGCGTAACGATGTGGGTGGTGTTGTGTGGCGTAGAAAAAGGGATTGAGCGCTGGAGTAAGGTCTTAATGCCGCTGCTGTTCGGCCTGATGTTGGTGCTGATCGCGCGCTCATTAACTTTACCGGGTGCGATGGAAGGTGTGGCTTATTTTCTCACGCCGGATTTCTCACAAATTAATTCCGATATGGTGCTCGACGCCATGGGTCTGGCGATGTTCTCTCTATCAGTCGGCGGCGGCCTAATTATCGCCTACGGCTCATACGTAGCACCGGAAACCAATTTGAGTAAAACCTCGCTGTGGATTACCCTGCTGGCCACATTGGCGTGTATTTTTGCTGGCTTGCTCGTACTGCCTGCAGTATTTGCATTTAATGTGGACCCAAGCGCTGGGCCTGGCCTGACCTTTATTACGATGCCCGCCATTTTTGCTCAAATGCCATTTGGTCAGTTGTTTGCGATTGCCTTCTTCTTATTGTTGATTTTTGCTGCGCTCACTTCATCGGTTTCGATTTTAGAGCCTATCGTGGCGTTCTTGATTGACGAATTTGGCTTTGCCCGCAAAACCGCAACCTGGGCAGCCGGCTTAAGCGTCTTTGTATTTAGTATTCCTGCCGCTTTGTCGTTTGGCGTACTCAAAGACTTCCTGCTGTTTGGTAAAAATCCGTTTGATCTGATGGACTACGCCGCCAGCAATATCATGTTGCCAGCCGGTGGCTTGCTATCGGCCTTGTTTGTCGGCTGGGCGATTTGGCCGCGCGTGACACAAGATATGCAAGCAGAAGGTTCAGCGCGCATCTTGCCGTCGTTCCGCATTGTGTGCGCGTGGGTTTCACCGGTGGTGATTGGCGCAATCTGGATTCACAGTCTGTAACATATTTACCGTGTATAAAGCCCAATCTAGGCTATTGCTTCGGCGCTAGATTGGGCACAATGCGCTGGTGAACACGAATCTTTCCTACTCCATTGAGCCAATTGGCTATGTTGCGACGCCTTTTGCCGATAAGTTTGGCATTCCGCGCCAGCCACGCCTTGCACCGCATGCCATCGGTACGCTGCGCCTACTAGCGCCGTATAACCGCGCCGAATGCGTGCGCGGTTTGGGCGATTTCTCGCATGTATGGCTGAGCTTTGTTTTTCATGAAGTCGCCGGGCAATGGTCGCCCACCGTGCGCCCACCGCGCTTGGGCGGCAACGCCAAAGTCGGCGTATTTGCCAGCCGCAGCCCGTTTCGTCCTAATTCTTTGGGCTTATCTTTAGTTCAACTGATCGATATTGATTGCAGTGATGGCGTCACCCTGCACTTTGGCGGCGTTGATTTGGTCGACGGCACGCCGATTGTCGATATCAAACCGTATATTCCATTTGTCGAAAGCGTGAATGACGCAAAATCAGGCTTTGTTCGCGGTGAGCCTGAGCAATTAGCGGTTGAGTTTTCCGCCTTAGCCATGCAGCAAATCACGGCCAGCTCGCACTCGCATTTTCGGCAATTAATTACCGAGGTATTGGCCCAAGATCCAAGACCAGCATACGCTAGCGACCCATACCGCACCTATGGCGTACGCCTTTATGATTATGACGTGAAGTGGCGTTGCGATGGACAAACCGCATGGGTTGAATCGCTAGAACTTGTTTTTGCACAATCCCATCTTCCTCTAGCAACGGCACCTCAGTTTGAAGGTAAAAAATGAGCAAAATTAAAATCACATTGCTAAGTTTAAGCGCTGCAATCGTGCTTAGCGCTTGTATTACGACCAATCCACAACCGGTTGCACCATCCGCCCCCACTCCCACACCCGCGCCGATCAAAATCGGCCTAGCCTTAGGTGGCGGCGCGGCCAAAGGCTTTGCGCATATTGGCGTGATTAAAATGCTCGAAGCCAATGGCATTAAAGTCGAAGTCGTTAGCGGCACCAGCGCCGGCAGCGTCGTCGGTAGCTTGTACGCCAGCGGCATCAATGTGTTTGATCTACAAGAAAAAGCCGTCGCGCTCGACGAAAGCCAAATTCGTGACGTCAATTTACTTGGCGGCGGACTGGTGAAAGGGCAAAAACTGCAAGACTATGTCAACGCGCAAATTGGCAATAAGCCCTTTGAAAAGCTCGCCAAACCCTTTGCAGCCGTTGCCACCGACTTGGATAACGGCAATCGCGTGGTATTTACCCGCGGGAACGTCGGCCAAGCGGTGCGCGCGTCAAGCAGCATTCCGGGTATTTTCGCACCGACTCTGATTGGCCCGCGTAAATACGTCGACGGTGGCGTTGTTAGCCCTGTGCCAGTCGATGCTGCGCGCCAATTGGGCGCAAACTTTGTCATCGCCGTCGATATTTCGGCCAAAGCCACCGGCAAATCATCGACCAGCACCTTGGGCATGATGAACCAAGCGATTGTCATCATGGGGCAAAAACTGGGCGAACAAGAGCTGGCCCGTGCCGATATTGTGATTCGCCCGAAAGTCGGCAAAATTGGCGCCGCAGATTTTGACCAGAAAAACGTCGCCATTTTAGAAGGTGAAAAAGCCGCTTTGGCCGCCTTGCCGCAAATCCGGAAAAAACTGCTCGAACGCAAGCAGGGTATATGACTACAGAACAAACTGGATCTGAACTAGCGGGCAATACCCGCAGGCCGCATATTTGGGTCGACGCCGACGCTTGCCCGGTTGTGATTAAAGAAATCATTTTCCGTGCTGCGGAACGCTTAGCATTGCCGACGGTGCTGGTGGCCAATCAATTGCTGCGCGTCCCGCCGTCCAAGGTAATTCGCGCCGTACAAGTGGCGCACGGTTTTGATGAAGCCGATCATTGGATTGTCGAGCAGGCTTTGCCAGGCGATTTAGTGATTACCGCCGATATACCGCTGGCAGCACGCGTGGTCGAGAAAAATGTCGCCGCGCTCAATCCGCGTGGCGAATTTTACTCGGCAGAAAACATCCGCGAGCGGCTGAATATGCGCGATTTTATGGAAGAGCTGCGCAGCAGTATGCCCAGCGAAGGTCGGCATATCGGTGGGCCGGCGCCATTTAGCCAGAGTGATCGACAAGCATTCGGTCGATCATTCGATCGTTTTCTAGCCAAATTGCCGCGCAAGCCTTAACTGCACGCGCGGTACACATCGAGCAGCGAGACTTTTCCTTGCAGCGCTAATTCATGTCCATAGCGCAGCATGGATTTCATTCCTGCGGCGCTGGCTAATTTAAACAGTTGATACTCGGTAATGCTCGATGAAAAATGCTCGCGCAGCGCGGCATCGGGCTCAAACAATTCATAAACAGCAAGGCGACCTTTAAAGCCATATTGTTTACATTGCTTGCACCCCTTCCCAATCCGATATGCGCTGGTGTCTTTCAGCCCTAATTTGCTTTGCACCAATTCAGAAATCACTTCGTGCTGTAAACAGTGCGGACAATTGTGGCGAACCAAACGCTGCGCCAACACCCCGAGCAAAGCCGATTTCAAAATTTGCGGCGAAATACCCAACTCCATTAAGCGCGGTATCGTGCCGCAAGCCGACGTGGTATGCAAAGTGCTCAGCACCAAATGCCCTGTCAATGCTGCTTCAAATGCCAACTGCGCCGTTTCGGCGTCGCGGATCTCACCGATCATAATCACATCAGGGTCTTGCCGCAGAACGTGCCGCAGCGTTTGCGGAAAGCCAAAGCCCTGTGACGATAATAACTGCACCTGTACCATCTTGGGCTGATGAAACTCAATGGGATCTTCAATCGTCACCACATTAATTCCGTCGCGCGCCACGGCATGAAGCATGCTATATAAAGTGGTGCTCTTGCCCGAGCCAGTCGGGCCGGTGACCAGCACCAACCCACTTTCTTTATGCACCATCTCTTTGATACGTTGTAAATCGTGCCCGCTATAGCCAATATCCTCTAAACTCAGCAAGGATTTATTGCCGCCCAGTACCCGGATGACGGCATTTTCACCATGTAAGGTGGGCATAATCGAGACGCGTAAATCGATTTCCTGATCGTTTACCTGAATCAATATTCGCCCATCCTGCGGCATGCGATGCTCGGCAATATTCATTGTGGCCAAAATCTTAATGCGGCTAATCAGTGCCGCTTGCAAATGCTTTTCAATCGAGCGCGCTGCGTGTAGTTCGCCATCGATGCGAAATGACAATTTAACGTCACTATCCGTAGGCCGAAGGTGGATATCAGAAGCGCCGAGCGTAATTGCCTCGGTAAATATCGAATTGACTAATTTAACGATCGGCGTTTGTTTGGCTAAATATTCCGCCTCTTGCCAGATACGAGCATCATTATTAACGATGCGATCGGGGCTTTTACTTTCCGCCTCAAGATTTTCGGTAATGATGTCATAGAACTGCCGAATTTTTTCTTCTATCTGGCTGTGTTCGGCCAGTACAATCATCACGTTTTTTTGTAAATGAAAACGCAGCTCGTCGTAGACCAATTGAGTGGGCAGATGATCGGAGGCCACAACAAAGGTGCTATTTAAATTCAGCAAGGGCAACACCTTGTTTTTGCGAGCCACTGCGGCGGGCAATAAACTGGTTAACTCATGGGTGATAAGAAAACCATCCAGATCAATAGAGGGGATACCGATCTGGCGATAAAGCAAAAGCTGCAAGGTTTTATTATCCACCATCCCTAAATCGAGCAATACATCGCCCAAGCGCTTATCGGGCAGCACCTTTTTGAGCTTGATTGCATCGTTAAGCATCTCTTCGGTAATCGCGCCCTCCTTCAGCAACACTTGACCAATCGGCATGACAGCAAGCTCCTTGGCGCGCTCAAGGTAGTCTTTTAGCTCCTGCTCATTTTTAATTTTGTGCATTTCGCCTTGCTTGTTCATACAGACTCCCATACTTTCAGCCTTTGCTTTGAATGTAGACGCAAATTTCCAGACTGAAAGATCAATTCGACAAGCTATTTCCTAAATGGAAAATCAAATGAATTTGCACCTCCAACGCTAGTCAGTCGATACAAAAAACGCTAAAGTGCCAACATCACAGAACGATTGTTCCACAAATGGACTTCGCTAAACTTCCCGCCCCTTTGCAAGCCAAGCTCGCCAAAATCGGCATCAATCGCCCTTTTGACTTGGTTTTGCATTTACCGATGCGTTACGAAGACGAAACGCATTTGTATACGATCGCCGACGCGCAGGTTGTTGCGGGTGGCGTGTTGATCGAAGGCGAAGTGCTATCGTGCGAAGTCAACTACAAACCGCGCAAACAATTGGTCGCGCGCGTCAAAGATGCGACCGGCTCGGTAATGGTTCGTTTGCTGAACTTTTACCCCAGCCAAGCACAGCAACTGGCGGCGGGCAAACGCGTGCGGCTGTATGGCGAAATCCGCCGCGGCTACTTTGGCCCCGAAATGGTGCACCCGAAAATTCGCGTCGGCGGCGAAGTCAGCTTGCAAGAGGCGCTCAGCCCCATTTACCCAACGACAGCGGGTTTATCGCAAAACCAGATCGCCAATTTAATCGCCAAAGCGCTCAAAGCGACGACCTTGAGCGACACGCTGCCCAAGGCGCTGCTCGATACGCTGGATTTGCCCGACTTTGCCGCCAGCGTGAAGCTACTACACAACCCTACGCCCGATATTCCACAAATTTTACTGACGGCGCGCACGCATCCGGCGTGGCAGCGGCTGAAATTCGACGAATTACTCGCGCAGCAATTATCGCTGCGCCTTGCTCGCGCAGTGCGGCGGGAAAAAACTGCGCCAACAATCGCGCCCGAAGGTCGTTTGGCGGCGCAATTAATCGGCAATCTGCCGTTTGGCCTGACTGGCGCACAAAAGCGCGTTTTACTCGAAATTTGCCACGATTTAACGCAAAAACACCCAATGCAAAGATTGCTGCAGGGCGATGTCGGCGCGGGTAAAACGATTGTCGCCGCAGTGGCCGCTTGTCACGCGATTGAAGCGGGTTACCAAGTGGCGATGCTGGCGCCAACCGAGATTTTGGCCGAACAGCATTTTCAAAAATTATCGCAATGGCTAGCGCCGCTAGGCGTCAAAGTGGTCTGGCTGGCGGGCAGCTTGAAAGCGAAAGAAAAACGCGAAGCCTTGGCCGCCGCAGCCGATGGCAGCGCGCAATTACTCGTCGGCACGCACGCAATTTTCCAAGCCAGCGTCGAGCTCAAAAACCTCGGTTTGGCGATTGTCGACGAGCAACATCGCTTTGGCGTTGCGCAGCGTTTGGCGCTACGCGAAAAAGGCGGCAGCCCGCATCAATTAATGATGTCGGCAACGCCGATTCCACGCACTTTGGCGATGAGTTTTTACGCCGATTTGGACGTTAGCGTGATCGACGAATTACCGCCGGGGCGTACGCCAATTGTCACCAAACTGGTTTCGGATGCGCGACGCGATGAAATTATCGAGCGCATCGCGGCCAAAGTGCTGGAAGGCCGACAAGTGTATTGGGTTTGCCCGCTGATTGAAGAATCGGAAACACTGCAATTGCAAACTGCGGTCGATACACACGCGCAACTATCGGAAGAACTAGAAGGCATCAGCGTTGGGCTGCTGCATGGGCGGATGAAAGCGGACGAGAAAGCGGCGACGATGGCGGCGTTTTCGCGCAATGAAATTCAGGTTTTGGTCGCGACCACGGTGATTGAAGTCGGCGTTGATGTACCGAATGCCAGCCTAATGGTGATCGAGCACGCCGAACGGATGGGCTTATCGCAATTGCACCAGCTACGCGGCCGCGTTGGGCGTGGTGCGCACGCCAGCCTATGTATTTTGCTCTATACCACGCCGCTGGGCGAAACCGCCAAAGCGCGGCTGAAAGTGATTTACGAGCACACCGATGGTTTTGAAATTGCGCGGCAAGATTTGCAAATTCGCGGCCCCGGCGAGCTGGCGGGCGTCAAGCAATCGGGCGTGCCAATGCTACGCTTTGCCGATTTGGAAGCCGACGTCGATTTACTCGAAATCGCTCGTGAAACCGCTGAAGATATTCTGGCGCACAGCCCGCAATTGGCGCAGCCGCACTTGGATCGTTGGCTGCCCGGGCGCGAAGCTTTGCTGAAAGTTTAGTCACACGACAGGATGTTAAAAATAGCCTAGTATGGCTTCATGCCAACTCAGCAAAGCTCCTAGGTGCCAATCGATGATTAGCTTTTTGCGCTTAATGATCTTTACTCTGGCTTTAAGCAGCACCAGCGCGGCAGAAAAAGCAATCCGCGTTGTAGTCGACTCTGCTTGGAATTCGCCCCAAGTGATCTATCAGGATGGCCACCCCGTCGCAGGAGTATTTATTGAGCTCTTTGCACAAATTGCCAAAAACTTAAATGCTCAGCTTAAATTGCAAGTTTTACCTCGCAAGCGCTTGTTATTTGCACTCGAAAAGAATCAAGCTGACGTGCTGTGCCATATCAACCCAAAGTGGCTCGACACCCCGTTGCCAGTTGACCGCTGGAGTGGGCCATTTTTGCCGCAAGAGAACGTGATTATTCAGGCGCCCAATCACCCCATCGTTCCGATTAATTTGGAACAGACCAGCCATTTGAATTTAGGGACCGTGCTGGGTTATCAATACCCGAAAATCGCAGATGCCATTCGCCGCGGGATTATTCGTAGGATCGATTCTCCCAATCAAGCCGTATTACTAAAAAATACCCAAGACGGCAAACTGCCGTACAGTATTGCTAATCGCATCAACGTCGACTATTTCAATCGCGAGTTAGCGCCAGAAAAAAAATTAACTATCGTGCAAACACTCGATGTGCAAACCACGTATTGCCTGTTTGCCCCTGAGCCGCAAATCCCCCACTCGCAAATCAGAGCCGCAATAGCACAATTGCACAGCGACAAACAAATCGAAGCAATCTTGCAGCGCTATCGCATCAGCAGCAAATAGAGGGTATCACCTCACACCAGTCTATTAGTAATACCTTCAGAGCAATACCCCATCAAGATTATTCTTTCGCTGCCAATGCAGCCGCTTCACGCAATTTATCTTTCTTGCTCTTGCGCTTGCCTTTGATACCACCGCCATCGGCGGCCACCAAATTGATTTCGGCAACGCTGATTTTATCTTTGGGCTCAAACCCAGCAATTTGCTCGCGCTCGATATTTAGCTTTAATTGTTTTTCAATACGCTGAAAATGCGCGGCAAAATCAGCGGTAATGAAACTCACCGCTTCGCCACGCTCGCCCGCGCGGCCAGTACGACCGATGCGGTGCGTGTAATCAGTGCTGGAGCGCGGTAAGTCGTAATTCACCACCGCAGGCAATTGCGCAATATCGATACCGCGCGCGGCTAAATCGGTGGCGACAACAACCTGTATGCGTGACGCTTTAATATCGCTAATGACCTGATTGCGTTTGCCCTGTTCAAAATTGCCATGAAACGCCTCGGCTTTGATGCCGGCTCGTTTTAATTTTGTGGCGACGTGTTCTGCGGCGTATTGAGTGGCCACAAAAACCAAAACGCGCTGCCAGCCCCGCTCTTTAATTAGATGGCGCAAAACTGAAGTACGCGCAGCTTCATCGACTTCGATTGCGCGCTGCCAAATATCGGGCGCGACCACTGGCGTGGCTTCAATCTCGATCCGCACCGGTTGCTGGAGCAAGAGTTCAGAAAAAGCCTGTACCGCAGCCGAGAAGGTGGCCGAGAAAAACAGATTTTGTCGCTGGCGTGGCAAGATCTCTAAAATGCGGTTTAATTCGGCGCTAAAGCCCAGATCAAACAAGCGATCGGCTTCATCCAGCACCAGCGAGCGCACCGCATTGATTTTAAGTGCGCGCTGATCAATCAAATCGAGCAAACGCCCCGGCGTCGCCACCACAATATCGGCGCCGCCACGCAAGGCCATCATTTGCGGGTTGATCGATACGCCGCCATAGACGCAGACTAATTTGGGTAATTCGGGTAAACGTTTGGCCAGTTTACGAATGGTCTCGGCTACCTGCACCGCGAGTTCTCGCGTCGGTACCAGAATCAGCGTTTGCACCGCTTTTTGCTTGGGCCGCAAATCAATATCACACGTACTCAGCTCCAAACGATACGCTTGATAACGCGCCAACAGCGGCAAGACAAACGCCGCCGTTTTGCCAGAACCCGTTTGCGCACACGCACGCACATCGCTACCGGCTAAAATTGCCGGAATCGCAGCGGTTTGGATCGGCGTTGGCGCGACGTAATCGTGTTCTAGCGTAGCTGCAACAAGTTGATCTGATAAACCGAGCGAAGAAAAAGTCATAGTCACACTATCTGGTAAACCGGCGCGTAGCCAAAGCACTCTACCCAAGCACGGGCGAGCATCTATTTAAACGAGCCACATAGTATCACGCGCGACTAAACGCCAAACCGACAATCAGACCAAGCGCGGTGCTTTACCAGTTGTGTGAGAGCACGACCGAGAATTCGCTGGTTTCCGGCGCGCCTTTGGCAGTTTTCAGCGGCACTTCGCCGATCAACTTCACATTGGTTAAGCCATCGATTTTGAAATACACCATCGCGCCGCCAACCCAGTTATCCAGCTTATTATCATCGGCACGGCCGGCGCGTATCGTCTCGCCGCCATTATGATATTCCAGCGTGAGGCCACCATACATCGATCTTTGCGAGCCGTAACTGCCGATCAACTTCAAGTTATATTGATTTTCTTGGCTAAATGTCGTGCCACGGTATTCGTCGTTATCGGAAAACCAATTAACGCTGGCCAAGCCTTCAAATAACCAATTGCCTTGATTCCAGCCCAGCTGACACTCGGGGATGACCATCCAGCGATTCGCACCAGGATTACTTGCGCGCATTTCCTGGTATGAGCCCAAAGGCACACTGATATGAAGCTGGCAGCCGCTACTGAGGCCGTCGTCATTGTAGCTGCGCAGAGCTTCACGACTGAGCGCAGGGGTACGGTATAGC
Organism: Chitinibacter sp. SCUT-21; assembly: GCA_041874755.1. NCBI lineage: Bacteria > Pseudomonadati > Pseudomonadota > Betaproteobacteria > Neisseriales > Chitinibacteraceae > Chitinibacter > Chitinibacter sp. SCUT-21. The sequence continues at coordinate 3,088,843 of CP102611.1, read as the reverse complement.
CCCATGCCAAACGCCAGCATCGGGTCGCCTAAGCCATCCTGATCATCACCTTTGCGGCGACTATTGCTGAAATCTTGCTCAATACGATGATATGGCACACTCAAACCCGCATAGGCCAATTGCCCAGCGAGGCCGAAATACTGCACATGTCGAATCGAGTAGGATTGGCGGGTTCGATGTTCAATCTCCTTAGGTCCACGGGGCGCTTCGGTCTCTTGAACACGGTAGCGCACCGAAGTACGCGCCACATCATCAGCATTGACCGTGTAAGAGCGCGGATCAGTAGCCGCAGCCGATGCCGATAGCAGCAAAAAAGAGAAAGCTAAAACAGGAATACGCATCGCAAGCAACAATAGTTCAGAACGAAGGGCTTACTTTTAACTGAATTTACCCGCTTGTGCATGTATTTTCTGATTTTTCATACATAAAAACCCCAATACCAACCCACACAAAGCAAAGTATATTGAAGAAGAACCTTTTGAAAACAAGCCTTTAATTTTCTTCATCGCCACACCATAAGGCAAGTAAACACACTCTACCGCCATTTTTTTGATTGATTTCGCATGAAGGCGTAAACAACTGAATGAATTTTCTTAGCTATTGGCATTGGATTGGCATCCTCGCCCTCATTCGCGGCGCGCTTCATGTATTTAACTTTCCTGATGCGCACGACCTCTTTGGTTTGCTTGTGACCACACTGATCTTGGGCTTAGTTTGGAGCAAAGTCAGCAACCAAAGTTTACTTCGCCCCTTCACGCTAGGCGTATCCATCTACTGGATCGGCAATCTGATGGATTGGATCGATGGAGTATTCAAAGGGGAAGGTTTTATTGGCAAAATTGCGGATACTTATGATGATTTATTCTTTGCAGCAGGTTTTTTTCTGATCGGAATTGCCTTTTTACGCGTGATTGAAAAGCTAAATCAAGAAAAAAAACGCAGCATTGAATTACAAAACTCCCTTTATCAGCAAGCGTTTACCGATGAACTAACCGGCTTAGGCAACCGTCGGGCCTTATTTGAATCATTGCGCAGCAAACTTGCCAGCCAAGAGCAAGGCACCCTGCTGTTTATCGATGTAAATAACTTTAAGCCTGTTAATGATCAATATGGCCATGACACAGGCGACCTAGTGCTGCAACGATGCGCCAATAAACTCAGGCACAAAAACGCGCAGGCGTTTCGAATCGGCGGCGATGAATTTGTTGTTCTGCTTCCGACACTGCAACCCGCTCAATGGATTGATGAAATCAGCCAATTGGCCCATACACTGAATCAAGAATACGGCGTTTCATTTAGCATCGGCCAAGCCAGCTATGGCGACGGTGCGGCACATAGCGCCGATGAAATATTGGCCAAAGCTGACCACGAGATGTATCAGGAAAAAACCGCACGCCGCAACCGCAGCCGCTAAGCTTTTTCTTCAGTGAAAAAGTAGCAAATCCGCCGCACAAGCCCTTGATTCCGCTATACTTCCGCGCCTTGCTGTCTTAATTGCGAAAAGCCCATGTTATTGCCCCACCAACTCGAACTGCTCTCCCCTGCTAAAAACGCCGAAATCGGCCGCGAAGCCATTTTGCACGGTGCGGATGCGGTGTATATCGGCGGCCCGGGCTTTGGCGCGCGGCATAACGCCAGCAACTCGATTGAAGACATCGCCGAGCTGGTCAAATTTGCGCATCGTTACCACTCGCGTATTTTTGTCACGCTCAATACGATTTTGCACGACAGCGAGCTAGAACCGGCGCGATCACAAATTATTCAGCTCTATGAAGCCGGTGTTGACGCATTAATCGTGCAAGACATGGGCGTACTCTCGCTCGATATTCCACCAATTCAGCTACACGCCAGCACGCAATGCGATATTCGCACGCCGGAAAAAGCGGCGTTTTTGGCCGATGTCGGTTTCTCGCAAGTCGTGTTAGCGCGCGAACTGGGTTTGGGCAAGGTCAAGCAAATCAGCGACTTCATGGGCGACAGAGCGACGATTGAATACTTTATTCACGGCGCTTTGTGCGTCGCGTTTTCGGGCCAATGCAATATCAGCCACGCGCACACTGGCCGCAGCGCCAACCGTGGCGACTGCTCACAAGCCTGTCGTTTGCCGTACACACTGACCGATCAAAATGGCCGCGTGGTCGCTTTTGATAAACATTTACTGTCGATGAAAGACAACGATCAGACCAATAATCTGGAAGCGCTGATCGACGCGGGCGTGCGCTCTTTCAAGATCGAAGGCCGCTATAAAGACATGCAGTACGTCAAAAACATCACGGCGCATTACCGCTTGTTGCTCGACGAAATCATGGAGCAACGCAGCGAATTCGCGCCCGCTTCCAGCGGTCGCAGTGATATTTTCTTCCGCCCTGATGTTGATAAATCATTCCACCGCGGCCACACCGATTACTTTGCCACCGCGCGCAAAGAAGACATCGGCGCGTTTGATTCACCGAAATACGTCGGCGTGCCGCTGGGCACCGTCACCAAAGTCACCGATAAATATTTCGAGCTGGAAGTCGCCGATCAGAACGACGCGATGAGCAATGGCGACGGCTTAAACTTCATGAAAAAACGTGAAGTAGTTGGCGTGCAAGCGAACACGGTGGAGGCCGCGAATAAAGCCGCTGGCATCTGGCGCGTGTTCCCAAATGAAATGATGAGTGAATTGGTCGGCCTCAAAGCCGGCACGCCAATTCATCGCAACCGCGATCATGCGTGGGAGCAGGCGCTAACGAAAAAATCGGCCGAGCGCAAAATCGGCGCTTGGCTCACGTTAAATGAAACTAGCTCTGGACTCGCGCTCACGATGACCGACGCCGACGGCTGTACGGCAACGGCGCAAGTCGAGCTGGCGCTCGAAGTAGCGCAAAACGCCGATAAAGCGTGGAGCACGCTGCGCGATAATTTGGCCAAATTGGGCAATACGATGTTTTATGCCGAAGATGTAGCACTTAATCTTTCGCAACCGTGGTTTGCGCCAGCGTCAGTGATTAACGCGCTGCGCCGCGATGCGGTTGAACAATTAGAAGCTGCGCGTATTGCAGCATGGTATAGGCCTGAACGCAAAGCGCCAGTAGAGCCTCCAGCGCAATACCCTGATGAAACGCTATCGTTCTTGGGCAATGTCTATAACGCCAAAGCACGCGAATTTTATGCCCAGCACGGCGTTAAATTGATCGCCGCCGCGTATGAAGCGCACGAGGAAGCTGGCGAAGTGCCGTTGATGGTGACCAAACACTGCCTGCGTTTTAGCTTTAATTTATGCCCGAAACAGGCCAAAGGTGTGATTGGGGTGAAGGGTCAAATCAAAGCGGACTCGATGACACTCAGTTCTGGCTCAGAGACGTATCGCCTCGATTTTGATTGCAAGCCGTGCGAGATGCACGTGGTGGGCAAAATGAAATCGCACATTCTCAAATCGCCGCCACCCACAACGGCGAATGTGCAAACGATTGAGTTTTATAAAGCCAAGCCGGATGGATATGGTCATTAATGGCTATCGATAGCGCAGTTGAATAGCCTGAATTCGGTTGTTTTTTTTCAGCCTTTGAATGGCTGCATTCAACTGCGCAAGCTTAATCGTGCTATGGCGACTGAGTGCACAAGCATTGTCATAACTACTAATGCGCAGCGTTGTTTGATTCAGTTGCTTGTTCAGCTCACGCTGGCGAAACAAATATAGAAAATCAAGTTCGCTCATAATGAGGTAGTCATAACGGCGTGCGAGCAGTTTTTTTAGGTTTTGCTGCTCACTCAAACCATCGTCACGGATAAATTGAGGGCCCAGCAATTTCTCAAGCTCAGGGTATTGATAACCGAGTACGGTGCCTACACGCTGGTTTTTTAATGCCTGAATTGCCTTAGGTTGCACAGTATCGCGGCGGGTCACAATCACATCATGATTTCGAATGAGTGGCTCACTCCAAAGCATATCGCCCTTGAGCCACCCAGCATTGGTGTAGCAATACAAATCCGCCGCGCCCGATTCAATTTCAGCTTGCAAGCGTTTTCGTGGCAACACCCGAAACTGAACGTCGCGTTGCAATTGCGCGGCCAGCTCGCTGGCCATGTCTTTAAGGATGCCATCCGTAGGCCGATCACGCTGCAACTCCAGCATCGGCATACTATTGCTTTGGCTTAATAAAAATACGACCTTACGCGACTGCGGCTCAGGCGCGGCCTGTAGCATTGTGCTTGTAGACCACGATCCAAATAGACACAGCACGCAAAGTAAGATTTTCATAGCCAGCCCATTGGCAAATGGAACAAAGAATTCAGATGCTGGGCGATTTTAGCTGCGCCAAGGCGGGGCTTCATACATCGCCAGCAAGGTTTTTGCCCGCTCGATCCCATCTTGCGATCCGACCAAAATCGCAGGCGCTTGTCCATTTAACTCAGCATGCGGACAAGTTAGCCACTGTACAACGGTCTCCAAATCACCGAATTTTTGTTCTGCCAAATCAAGTAGCGGCAACCAGGCCAGCAACGAAGTCGGCTCAAACTGCATTACGGCCTTTAGATCGGCGTATAAATCTGGCTGCTCCGCCAGCGCTTTCTCTAGCAGGATCAAAAAATTGCTAATTCGCTGCATACGAGTAATCCTGGGTATCGCCATGAAGATTAATCAATAAGAGCATTATTGAGAAATACACCCGACTAGTATCTTGCCATATTCGGATCAACCTGCTCGGCCCATGCCGCCACACCACCATCCAGATTAACCATTTTTTCAAACCCTTGGCGCTCCAGAAAACCCGCGACTTGATAGCTACGCACGCCGTGATGGCAAATCACCACATAGGTTGCATCGGGATCTAGCCTGGCTTGATCGGCGGGGATATTGCCCATTGGAATGTGTTCACTACCTGAAATTTGGCATAGCGCAAACTCCCACGCTTCGCGCACATCTAATAATTTAGGAGGTTCTAAACTCGCGTCATCAAGCCATGCTTTGAGTTCGACTGCTGAAATATGATGCATGCGCTAACCTGTATTGGAATTTGATCATCTTCATTTTACTGGCTAGATCACAATTTGAGCGTTTTTTTCATCGCAAATACGCCGATCTCGCGCTGTAGCGCTTAAAATCGACCTCTTTCCTGCTAAGGATCTGGCATGCAATCTTTTTACGCGCTATTTGCGCTCGTCATTGGCCTCATCGTTCCATTGCAAGCCGCAGTCAACAATCAACTCAAAAGCATCATCGGTGGCAGTACCTTGCTGGCGGCATTGGTCTCATTTGCGGTGGGGATGCTAACGCTGATTTTGATGTCGCTAGCCAGCGGGCAAAAAATCAACGCCCTGCTCGCGCTACCGAAAGCTGAACCTTGGATGCTATTGGGCGGGGTGATGGGGGCGATGTTTGTATTTGGCACCACGCTGATCGCCCCAAAATTGGGGGCTGCCAGCATGATGGCGCTGATCATCGGCGGCCAAGTGATCGCCTCGCTGTTATTCGATAAATTCGGCTGGTTGGGCCTGCCGCTGCGCGATATTAGCTGGCCACGTCTGCTGGGTGCGGCACTGATTATTATCGGCGTGCTGCTAGTCAATTTTGGCGATCAATGGGTTAATAAAACATCGTGACCAATCTGCAGAACATTTCTATCATCGCGCAGACCGAGCAATTTTTGGTGATTAATAAGCCTGCTAATCTCGATTTTCATCACAACGATGAGCAAGACAGCTTGGTTGAGTTGCTGCGCCAGCAAACTGGTTTGAACGAGCTATATCCTGTGCATCGTTTAGACAAAATCACTTCAGGCTTGCTGATTTTTGCGCGCACAGCCGACACGGCACGCGAGCTAGCACAATTGTTTGCAGAGCACCGAATTCAAAAATATTACGTTGCGCTCAGCGATAAAAAACCAAGCAAAAAACAAGGCAAAATCCAAGGGGGAATGGAAAAAGGCCGTAATGGCTGCTGGAAACTGGTGCGCGAAGGCGGCCTTTTGGCCACTACGCAGTTTTTCAGCTTTGGTTTGGGTAACGGCTTGCGCTTATTTATTCTGAAGCCACTCAGTGGCCGCACCCACCAATTGCGTGTGGCGATGAAAAGCCTAGGCAGCGCGATCTTAGGCGATGACCGCTATGGTGGCGGCGCAGCCGACCGCGCTTATTTACACGCCTATGCGATCGAATTTAGCTTGGGTGAATGCAATTATGCTTTTTATGCATTACCTGAAATTGGGATTCATTTTCAATCACCCGCTTTTTCACAAGCATTAATTGCGCATAAAAATCCGGGCGAATTACCCTGGCCTTAACCTACAAGTTGATAATTTATTATTTTTCCGAATGATAAATTAGAAAAATCTAACATATTGATATTTAAAGGAAAGCCATTTTCTTTGAGCTAAATCAATTATTTTTTTACATAAGGCCTCTTATTTGTTTACGACATTGTAATAATCAATAAAACAATGAATTAAAACAACAATTGTGACAATCAGCACTAGGCATTTATCTCATTACTTCGTTAATATCTTGTCACGGCGCGTCTTAGGAATTAGTCAGCCGTCAAAACCAAAACGAGCTACCTGCTACTAGCGGGTGCGCAATAGGATGGAGACTAGATTTATGTTGCAATTGAATCGTTGGATGCTGGCGGCAATCCCGGCGGCTATTTGCTCGGTACAAGTGATGGCGGCAACCGCTTGGGATAGTAAAGCGGTGTATACCGGCGGCCAAGTGGTCACTTACCAAGGTAAAGATTACAAAGCTAAATGGTGGACACAAGGTAATGTACCAGGCACCGAACAATGGGGCCCATGGGAATTGCTTGGCACAGCTAGCGCCACCCCAGTCCCAACTGCAAATGTAACCAGCGCGCCAACCGCCGCGCCGACGCAGGCACCAACAACAGCACCGACCAGTGCCCCAACCGCCACACCGATGGCCACCGTACCAGCAAGCCCTGCACCCACAGCACCAAGCGCAGGCAGCTGCGCAGTTTGGGCTGAAGGCAATACGTATACAGCTGGAACCTCTGTTAGCTATGGCGGTGCGAGCTATACCGCCCTATCTACGCACACCGCTTATGCAGGTGCAAACTGGAATCCAGCTTCAACACCAACATTGTGGAAAGCGGGCGGCACCTGCAGCTCTGGTGGTTCAACGCCAGCACCAACAGCGACACCTGTTGTGACAGCAAAACCGACGGCCACGCCAGTTGTTACTGCTGCGCCAACGGCAACACCAGTGGTGACGGTTAAACCAACTGCTACGCCTGTAAATACACCAGTATCGACACCAGTCAGCACAGTTGCTCCCACCCCATGCCCATGTGCTTCACCTTCTCCTGCACCAACGCCATCAACTGCATCGTACAAACCGCAAATCACGTACATTACAGCACCAGCGGGCTACCCAACTGATGCGCAATTTGCTGCTGCTGAACAAGCGCTGTACAGCCAAGCCGGTTCTGACAGCAAAACCATCGACCGCATCCGCGAAGCACTGCAAGTTCGTCCAGATTCAGTGGTTGACGCGGTGGCTGCCGGTGCAGCAGGTAATCCAGACAACGTAAAACGCGTTGAACGTGTATTGCCAGAATCGAAGTTTGATTACTTCTTCCCTGTACGCAACGTGAAATACACGTATCTGAACTTGCTCAAAGGCGTAGCGAAATTCCCAGCGTATTGCAAAACCTACACCGATGGTCGCGATTCAGATCTGATTTGTAAAAAACTGCTGGCAACGTCGTTTGCTCACTTCGCGCAAGAAACTGGCGCGAACTGGCCAGCTTTGACGCCTGCAACCGCACGCGGCTACGCCGATCAAAACAACGCGGTGTTGGCGACAATGGAGCAAAACACAGCGATTCCAACCTTCCGTCAAGGCTTGTGGTTCCTGCGTGAACAAGGCATGCAAGAGGGCAGCGGCGTTGGTGGTTACCAAGATTGCTTTAACGGCGCGGGCGGCTCGATCTTCTCGATCTTCTACCCATGCGGTAAAAACGAGCAAGGCCAGTACTTCAGCTACTTCGGTCGCGGCTCTAAGCAATTGTCTTGGAACTACAACTACGGTCCATTCAGCAAATCGATGTACGGCGATGTGAACGTCTTGCTTGATAAGCCAGGCTTGGTAGCCGATACCTGGATGAACTTCGCCTCAGCGATCTGGTTCGCGGTTTACCCACAATCGCCAAAACCACCTATGACTTGGGTTGTTGATGGCACATGGCAGCCAAATCAAGTGGATGCCGCCAACAATATGAAGCCAGGCTTTGGTGCAACCACTTACATCATCAACGGTGGTATCGAGTGTGGTAAAGGTTCTGAAGCCAATCAATCGCTGAACCGTATCGCGGCGTACAAAGAGTTCACTAAAGAACTCGGCGTTGACATCACTGGCGAGCAACTGACTTGCGGCACATCGAAAGGCTTTACCGATGGCTCAGCAGCAGCGACTAAAACGTATCTGGATAAAGGTTGGAACTACAACGCCAACAACCCAGGCGGCGTGTCTTGGTCTTGCCAGTTGGCGACTTACCAAACGCCATTTAGCTTGGCCAATCCAGGCGACTACAAAGCGTGCGTAGACTACTTCTTCCGCGGCCAAGTGAAGTTTAACGGCCAGATCGTGGTTGATAACACCAAGTCTAACTAAGTTTTACTTCTGACAAAAACGGCAGCTTCGGCTGCCGTTTTTTTTGGCTCACACATACACCAACTGGGTATTACGCCAGAAATCTCACATCAAATAATCTAGAGAGCAATACCCTAACGAAATATACTGACACGAAAATAACATTTCGTTGCGAAAGCCTGCTCAAGCAGAGGACAAAAGTACGATAGAATCAGCTGATAATTATTTTTATTTGGCGCAGCCATGTTTTCATTTTTTGAAAAACTCATCCACCCCTACCCTGATCAAAGCGCCGAAACGCCAAGCAGCTTTTTCGGTTTTGTCTGGAGCTGCACCAAGGGGATGCGCGCCTACATCGCAGTGATGGCGCTGCTGACGGCCTTGTGCGGCGCGTTTGAGGCGCTGCTCTATAGCATGCTCGGCAATGTGGTCGAATGGCTGGGTCGCACCGAGCCGGCGCTATTGTGGCAAAACGAGAAGCAAAACCTGCTGCTCTTGCTCGGCATTTTGCTCGCGAGCCCAATCCTGATTGGCCTGCAAACCTTGATCAAACACCAAACTTTGGCCGGGAATTTCCCGATGCGTTTGCGCTGGCAGTTCCATCGCAAAATGCTCGGCCAAAGTATGAGCTTTTATCAGGACGAATTCGCTGGCCGTATTTCGGCCAAAGTAATGCAAACCGCGTTGGCGGTGCGCGATACGGTGCTGACGACCTGCGATATTTTTGTGTTTGTCATTATCTATTTTGTCACGATGGCCTCGGTCGCAGGCGGCTTTGACACGCGGTTGATTCTGCCTTTTGTGGGCTGGTTGCTGCTGTATATCGTGGCGATGATTTATTTCGTCCCGCGCCTGAGCCGGGTGTCGCGCGAACAAGCCGATGCGCGCTCCTTGATGACTGGCCGCGTCACCGACGCCTACACCAATATCAGCACCGTAAAACTGTTTTCGCACACCAACCGCGAAGCCAGTTTTGTCAAAACGGCGATGCAAGAATTTATGCTGACCGCGTACGGCCAAATGCGCTTGGTCAGCTTGTTTGAAATCGTCAACCACACGCTGAGCATGCTGCTGATCGCCTCAACGGCGGGCGCGGTATTGTATTTATGGACACTCGGCGAAGTGGGCATGGGTGCCGTCGCAGCAGCGACCGCCATGGCTTTGCGCTTAAGCGGCATGTCGCATTGGATTATGTGGGAAATGGCCGGCCTGTTTGAAAACATCGGCACGGTGCAAGACGGCATTAACACGCTGGCCAAACCCGCCAGCGTGCTTGACCAGCCTAACGCCCCCGCTTTGCAAGTCAGCCGCGGTTTGATCGAATTTGATCAGGCACGCTTTAATTACGGCCAAGACGATAGCGCCAAGGCGATTATCGATCGGCTGCAATTAACCATCCAGCCGGGAGAAAAAATCGGCTTGGTCGGGCGCTCTGGTGCAGGCAAATCGACGATTGTGAATTTGCTACTGCGCTTTTACGATTTGCACAGCGGCCAAATTCGCATCGATGGACAAGATATTGCCGCGGTAACGCAAGACAGTTTGCGCCACCAAATCGGCATGGTCACGCAAGACACCTCGCTACTGCATCGCTCGGTGCGCGACAATATTCTGTACGGCCAGCCCGATGCCTCTGAGGCCGAAATGATCCGCGCTGCGCAGCGGGCCGAAGTGCACGATTTTATTAGCCAGCTAAGCGATCCGAGCGGGCGCAAAGGCTATGATGCGCACGTAGGCGAGCGCGGCGTGAAGCTTTCGGGCGGACAGCGCCAACGGATCGCGATTGCGCGCGTGATGCTGAAAAATGCGCCGATTCTATTGCTCGACGAAGCGACCAGCGCGCTCGATTCGGAGGTGGAAGCGGCGATTCAAGCAAGCCTTTACAAGCTCATGGAAGGCAAAACCGTCGTCGCGATTGCGCATCGGCTGTCGACGATCATGGCGATGGATAGATTGATCGTACTCGATCAGGGCCAAATTGTTGAACAAGGCACGCACGCCGAGCTGCTCGCGCAAGGCGGTATTTATGCACGATTGTGGGCGCACCAAAGTGGTGGTTTTTTGGGTGAGGAGGATTAATTCTCAACAAGCAATAACCCGAACAATTTGGAAAAGAGCCAGATACATCCAGCCCGTATAGGTCGAAAAGCCAATCTTATATTATTCTTTCGACCCATACTCAGGATCAAACCACAGACTCAGTGGCCACATTCACCGCCAACCATTGTGTAATTTGCGTACAGGCCTGTGTCAAAGCGCTGGCCAACTCATCCAATTGTTCGGCTAAATCGCCTTGCCCGTGATGCAGTCTTTGCTCGATTATTGCAGCAAGCTGCATCACTTTGCCAGCCTCAACCTGCCCCGCCACGCCTTTTAACGTGTGGGCTAGGCGCTCAGCCTCGGCGAATTGTCCCTCAGCAATCAAACGCTGCAATTGCGCGGCACTATCTGCAAATCGCTCGACAAAACGTGGCAACATTTTGCTCAGCATTTTCATGCTGCCCATGCGTTGCAAAGCCGATAGAAAATCAACCCCATCGCTGGCAAAACTTGCCTGCGCGCTGACGGCGGGTTCTACGTGCGACAACATTACACCCCGACCTTGTGGCAAATAGGCTTGTAAGACGTGTTTTAGCGTTTGTGCATCAATCGGTTTGGATAAATGATCGTTCATCCCTGCCGCTAGGCAAAGTTCACGCTCACCTTCCATTGCGTGGGCGGTTAGCGCCAGAATAGGCAACTGATCACAGCCAGGCAGCGCCCGGATGGCGCGCGTAGTATCGCGACCATCCATATCAGGCATTTGCACATCCATCAAAATTACGTCAAAAGTCGTCGACATCACAGCGGCAATCGCCGCATTGCCACTACTTACGGCGGTTACGTCGGCCCCCATATTGCTCAACACCGTTTGCCCTAAATCGAGCAGGATGTCGGTATCTTCAACCAACAGGACGCGCAAACCTTGCAGCACCTCCTGCTCAGACGATGGCTGGTCTGCCGTCGCATTCGCTTGATCGAGATCCAGGGCTTGGGCAATCACGCTACGGATATGGCTGGGCACCAAGGGCTTAATTATGACTGGACAATCTTTTAAATTACTGTTTTGCGCCTGATTGACATCATCTAGGCCGTAGCACAGCAGAATAAGTGGTATACCTTGCGTGCTCAGTTTTTGCATTTGTTCGCAAATACCTTGGCCTGGTTGCTGGCAAAGTTTGACCTCTAAAAACAGCAGGTCGATCGCCTGATCAGAGGCCAAATAACTTTGCAGTTGAGCTGCATTATTCAGCACAACGGTCTGCCAGCCGAGCGCATGCAAGTGCTGGCTTAAATGCAGTGCATGATCTGGATTGCTGTCGGCAATAATTGCTCGACGCGCTTCAAAACAGGACAAGGGTTCGACCTGCTGCGCGGTTTTAACAAATTGCAATTCAAAACTAAACTCCGAACCCAAACCTAGCTCGCTATGCACGCGGATATGGCCACCCATTAAATGAATTAATTGCTGGCTAATTGCCAAGCCCAGCCCTGTTCCACCAAAACGCCGCGTGGTCGATGAATCGGCTTGGCTAAATAAATTAAACAAGCGTGCTTGCGCTTCGTCACTAATCCCTATTCCTGAGTCTTGCACGGCAAAACTAAGGGCTATGTTTTGTGCATCCTGTCGAACACAGCGCACAAACAAGCTCACATCACCCTGAGTGGTAAATTTAATTGCATTATTGAGTAGATTGAGCAGCACTTGCCCCAAACGCAAGGCGTCACCCTGTAAATAGTTGGGCACTTCGGGGGCAATTTCAAAACTTAAGCGCAAGCCTTTTTCCTGCGCCTGAATGGCAACAGTACCTGCTAACTGGCCAAACAACTGCATAACATCAAACGGGCTATTTTCGATTTCCAGCTTATTGGCTTCAATTTTGGAGAAGTCGAGCACATCATTCACCACCCCCAACAGCATTTGCGCTGAGATTTGGGCCCGACCAATATATTGTCGCTGCACACTTGTCAGATCATTTTTGGCTACCAAATTGGTGTAGCCCAAAATCGCGGTCAGTGGTGTACGAATTTCATGACTCATATTGGCCAAAAATTCGCTCTTCATTTTAACCGCGGCCTGTGCTTCATCACGCGCCAGCCTTAAGGCCTCTGTTTGTTCTTGCTGCTGAATGAGCAAGGCCCGAAACTGCACTACACCTTGCTCAATATCACTAATCTCGTCGCTGCCTTGCACGACCAAATCATCGGCCAATTGTCCTTGTGATAAGGAGCGCATGGCTTGGGCTAAACGTTCAAGTCGATTCCCGAGGTAGCGTGAGACATACAGCCAGCCAACGAGCAAAGCGACCAAAATCGATAGAAAAGTCGCAATCATCATGAAACGCACACTGTGCTTTATTTCTTTATCCAGCACCCTCACCTGTCCGCTTAAGCTACCTGATACCGAGGTGCTTAGCGAATGCGTAGTTTTTAGCAACTCATTGGTAACGCTTTTATTTTCTGCCTCTAAACGCTCTAAAAGCGCCTTGAGGATAATTTTGCGCGATGTTTGCGCCAAGATCAGTTGGTGTTGATGCTGTAAATTTTCCAAGGCAGTACGACTATCAAGCTGAGCCTGCCGAAATTGAGGATTCACAATGCGCTGCGTTGCCGCAAGCACCTCGTTATAAGTAGTTTGAAAACGATGGCTCTCTGCCTTTAACACTTCCTCATTTTGCGACCAGATCATCTTGCGTAAGGTGCTCATGAGCCGGAAATAGCCACTTTTTATTTGCTCGCTGGCCGTTAATGTTTGGACTTGGTTATTCACCAAATTCACCACCGAGCTGGTTGCTTCTTGGGTGATTAAATCACCGGTATGGTTCAGTTGATCCATTGCGCGCTGATTTAAACGGCTGGTATTGCGAAAGAAATTCGTCATCGCCTCTGACGAATCTCTGGAAACATTGGCCATTGGGGAGCGCAAAATCTTGATTAGCTTAGCCCCTTCCGCGCGAAACTCTGGTTCAGTTTGTAAAATGGCTTTTTCCAAACGATCAATAATTTCTGGGCCTTTCTTGCGAAAACCTTCGGCTCCCTCATTAACAATTAGCATTTGCAAACGCGAAATATCGGCCCGTACCGCAGTCGCTCCGATGCGCAATGATTTTTCGGCCTCATTTAACTTGGCCCATTTTTGCCCTGCTTGCGCAGAGGTTTTCGCTGCCGATAACAACAGATCTTCTTTAGCCTTATGCAGCAGTGGATCGATGCTTTTCTCAAAGCCAGCATTCATCGCCTCAACTTGCTGCACGATCAGGCGGTTCTTTTGATCAATTTCGATTAAGTCTTGAATAATCTGATTGGTTTCAACAAATTGCTTGCTGATTTGGCTATATTGCTCGGCCAGAGCTTGATTTTTTGTGCTGTAGAATGTTTCTAGCTGGCTTAGATGCGTGGGGGCTTGTTGCAATAAGGGGCCCAAATGTCGAAATGCATCGGCTCGACTCGCTTCATCACTGGCACTAGAGAGCTGATGGAGCCACAAAGCGACTTCCAAGGCATTTTTCTCTAATTCGGCAATGGTCCGCGTTGCCGGATAACTCTCTTTCGAAATATTGCTATAGGTTTGATCAACAGAACGAAACACCCAAATGGCGACTAGACCCGCACACAAGGTGGTCGCGGCAACAATCAAAAAAGCCATACGCAGTCGTAGCGTAATGGACGTCATTGCGGCAAATGGCATGCGACATCTCTTTAGTTTGTAATCCGCCCTGCAGCGGTTGGTTGGACGTTGAAAAGCCCGCGCAGCACCGTCATCGGCATCAGTTGCGAGCTCAGAATCTTCTAATTATTTCAACGATCTTACCAGACTCACTACAAGCACAATAAGCTCTAGCAGCAAGGCGATTCAAACACACCACAACTTAGTTCATACAGGAAACCACCTACATAAAATATCATGCACTGATTAGTTGTAAATTAGATAAAACAAAACCCTCTACCGAGGGTTTTGTGCAGGAATACCTGTTCGCGAGTGTTACTTATGCAGTATCAAAGCCAAAACTCGGCGCTCTTCGGCAACCAGCACATTAAAGGTGCGGCACAAAGCACCAGTGCCCATCACATCAACGCCGATCAACTTAGCCGACAATGCGGCGTAGAGTTTGGGATGCGGAAACTGAATATTGGCACCGGTCCCCAGCAAAACAAGTTCAGGCTGGTATTGCAATAAACTCGCAAAATCATCCTCGGTCAAATCGCTAAACTGCGTCGGGCGCCAGCTATGCACGGCATCGGGCAATACCAGCAAGCTGCCTGCATAGCGCTCTTGATTAACGTGAATCGACTCATGATCGTAAGCCGTGATTTGGTTCAGATGATCAACTTTGGACTGATGCAGCTTCATGGGAAACCTCAAATTTTCATTGCGATCATTTTAAATCATTGCAAAAGCACTGTGCTGTGCGTTTTGATACTTAATTGTTTGTTCGCTATGGCGAATCTTTCGATAGAATACGGGGTTTCCCCTAAAATTATTTTGCGTGGGCCGCACCGATGGAAGCCATTCTTAAATCGAACAAACTACTGAACATCTGCTACGAAATTCGCGGGCCGATTCCAGAGCGAGCCCGTCAGATGGAAGAAGACGGCCACCGCATTATTAAACTCAATATTGGCAATCTGGCCAACTTCGGTTTTGACGCACCTGAAGAAGTCGTGCAAGACGTGATTCGCAATCTATCGAACGCTGCGGGCTATGTCGATAGCAAAGGCTTGTTCCAAGCGCGCAAAGCGGTGATGCACTACACACAGCAAAAAAACATCAAAGATGTGACTGTTGATGATATTTACATCGGCAATGGCGCGTCCGAGCTGATCGTGATGAGTATGCAAGCGCTGCTCAATAATGGCGACGAAGTTTTGGTACCGATGCCGGATTATCCACTGTGGACTGCGGCCGTGAGCTTGGCGGGAGGCAAACCGCGCCATTACTTGTGCGATGAAGCCAACCACTGGTATCCGTCGATCGAAGATATGCGCGCCAAGATTACCGACAAAACGCGCGCGATTGTTGTGATCAACCCAAACAACCCAACGGGTGCGCTCTACCCAGACGAATTGCTCTTGCAAATCGTTGATCTGGCGCGCGAGCACGGCCTGATTATTTACGCCGATGAAATCTACGACAAAGTGTTGTACGACGGCGTAACGCACACGTCGATCGCCTCACTAGCTGATGACGTGCTGTTTATTACGTTTAACGGTTTATCGAAAAACTACCGTGCCTGTGGTTACCGCGCGGGCTGGATGATTGTATCTGGCGATAAAAAACCGGCGAAAGACTACATCGAAGGCCTGAATATGCTGGCGACGATGCGCTTGTGCGCCAATGTGCCTGCGCAATACGCGATTCAAACGGCGCTTGGTGGTTACCAAAGTATTGATGATCTGGTTAAAGAAGGCGGCCGTTTGGCTAAGCAACGCGATTTGGCGTACGAGATGCTCAGCGCCATTCCGGGCGTTAGCGTCATCAAACCGAAAGCCGCGCTGTATATGTTCCCGCGGCTGGACCCAGCGATTTACCCGGTCAGTGACGATCAGCAGTTGATGCTGGAACTACTGACCGAAGAAAAAGTACTATTGGTGCAAGGCACCGGCTTTAACTGGCACCAACCCGACCATTTCCGCGTGGTGTTCTTACCGAATTTAGATGACCTAACCGAGGCCATCAATCGCGTGGCTCGTTTCTTGGCTGGCTGGCGAAAACGCCACGGCACAGGCGAGTTTGCGGCAAAATAAAACTATCGTTTTAGATTTTAATTATTGGCAATTTTATTTTTCAGGAAAGTTCAGCATGAAAGCTATCAATGTAGGCCTGTGTGGCGTGGGGACTGTAGGTGGCGGTACTGCCACCGTTTTGAAGCGTAACGGCGAAGAAATCGCCCGCCGTGCGGGTCGCCCGATTGTCGTAAAAATGGCGGCCAATCGCGATCTCGCGCGCGCGCGCGAATTAGTCGGTGAAAATGTTACCTTGACCGACAACGCGATGGATGTGGTGAATAACCCAGACATCGACATCGTGGTTGAATTGATTGGCGGCACGACGATTGCCAAAGATTTGGTATTGGCGGCAATTGAAAACGGCAAACACGTCGTAACAGCCAACAAAAAATTGATCGCCGAATACGGCAATGAAATTTTCGCCAAAGCGCAAGAAAAAGGCGTGATGGTTGCATTTGAAGCCGCGGTTGCTGGCGGTATTCCCGTGATCAAGGCTTTGCGTGAAGGCCTGACCGCCAACAAAATCGAATGGGTAGCCGGCATTATCAACGGCACATCGAACTTCATCCTGACCGAAATGCGCGACAAAGGCTCGGCCTTTGCTGATGTATTGGCCGAAGCACAGCGCCTCGGTTACGCAGAAGCGGATCCAACCTTCGATATCGAAGGCCACGACGCAGCTCACAAACTGACGATCATGAGCGCGATTGCGTTTGGTATTCCAGTTCAGTTTGATAAAGCTTACCTCGAAGGCATCAGCAAACTGGAAGCTGCGGATATTAAATACGCCGCTGAATTGGGCTACCGCATCAAATTACTCGGCATGACTCGCCGCCGTCCAAACGGCATCGAATTGCGCGTGTCACCAACGCTAATCCCCGCTTCACGCTTGATCGCCAATGTCGACGGCGTGATGAACTCAGTATTAGTAAAAGGCGACGCAGTCGGCGCTACGATGTACTACGGCCCGGGCGCTGGTGCTGAACCAACAGCGTCTTCAGTGATTGCTGATCTGGTTGATATCACTCGCCTGCACACCGCAGACCCAGAGCACCGCGTACCGCATTTGGCTTTCCAGCCAACCGCGATGGCAAACCTGCCGATTCTGCCAATTTCTGAGGTAGAAACCTGCTACTACCTGCGCCTGAGCGTAAAAGATCTACCAGGCGTATTGGCGAATGTAACGGCGATCTTGGCTGAGGGCCAGATTTCGGTTGACGCAATGCTGCAAAAACCAGCAGCTTCGGCGAACGACGCTGCTGAAATCGTCATCGTGACGCACACGGCGATCGAGAAAAACGTCAATGCCGCGATTGCCAAAATCGAATTGTTGCCAAGCACGAACGGTAAAGTTGTGAAACTGCGCTTGGAACACCTAAACGGTTGATTGCATCGTAGGGTGGGTTAGGCCGAAGGCTGTAACCCACCATCGGCGTTGAAAGGCGGGTTACGCAATGCTAACCCGCCCTACGCAGCTCAATACCCAAATGGGTATAAACACGCAGACCAATCATATAAATATCTACGGGCCTATACCCATGAAATACATTTCTACCCGTGGTGGCGTTGCCGCCCAACAATTTAGCGATATCCTGCTTGGCGGTTTGATGGCCGACGGCGGTTTGTCGATTCCAGAAAGCTACCCACAGTTCTCGCAAGATGAACTCGTAGCACTGTCCAAACTGAACTACCGCGATCTGGCGTTTGCCGTGATCAGCCGTTTTGTTGACGATATTCCAGCGGCGGATTTAAAAGCGCTGATCGACAAAACCTACACCGCTGCCGTGTACAGCAATGGCCGCAATGCCGCTGATGCCGACCAAATCACGCCGATCATCAAACTGGACGACACCTTGGTGATCCAAGAATTGTCGAACGGCCCGACGCTGGCGTTTAAAGACATGGCGATGCAACTCTTGGGCAATTTGTTTGAGTACGTGTTAGCTGCGAAAGGCGAGCAAGTGAATATTTTGGGCGCAACTTCAGGCGACACCGGCTCGGCGGCGGAATACGCGATGCGCGGCAAAAAAGGCGTGAATGTGTTTATGCTCAGCCCATTTGGCAAAATGAGCCCGTTCCAGCGCGCGCAGATGTTTAGTCTGCAAGACGAGAACATTTTCAACTTGTCAGTCCATGGCTTTTTCGACGCGTGCCAAGACATCGTCAAAGATGTGAATAAAGACGCTGAATACAAAGCCAAATACAAAATCGGCGCGGTGAATTCGATCAACTGGGGTCGCATCGTTGCGCAAGTGGTTTACTACTTCAAAGGTTACTTCGCTGCGGCCAAGAATGTCGGCGACGTGGTTGATTTCTGCGTACCATCGGGCAACTTCGGCAATATCTGCGCCGGCCATATCGCGCGCCAGATGGGCTTGCCGATTGGCCAATTGATCGTTGCGACCAATGAAAACGACGTGCTCGACGAATTCTTCAAAACCGGCGGTTACCACCCGCGCGGTTTGGATCGCACTTACGAGACGTCTAGCCCATCGATGGACATCACCAAAGCATCGAACTTGGAACGTTTCGTTTTCGATTTGGTGGGTCGCGATGCGAGCAAACTGGCGGCGATGTGGAAATCGGTAGAAACTGGCGGCGGCTTTGAAATCGGCGAGCAATTGTTTGCGCAAATGCGCGACCAATACGGCTTTAAATCAGAAGCCAGTACGCACGCCGACCGCGTAGCGCATATCCGCGAAGTGTTTGAAAAATTCGGCGTCCAGATCGACCCGCACACCGCCGATGGCTACAAAGCCGCTAAAGCGCACCGCCGCAACGACGTGGTGATGGTGATTATGGAAACCGCATTGCCAGCCAAGTTTGAAACGACAATGGTAGAAGCGCTAAACCAGCCACCTGCTCGCCCAGCCGGCTTGGTGGGCTTGGAAGAGCTGCCACAACGTTTTGACGCGATTGACGCGGATGCGGCTAAAGTTAAAGCGTATTTAGCTGAACGTATTAAGTTGTAAGCCAATCTAAATCTGGCCTAGCGGCAGATACCCAAGGGCTGAGTGAAGTTCAACTCAGCCCTTTTACATATCATCAGCCAGCGCCATAAGCCCTACTCGCGCCCCGCCGTTTTTTAGCCTACAGTGCGAATTCATCACCGTGCGTATGGATAAAGCGCCCCATTTTCAAGAGAAGCCAATATGAGCGATCAAGCCCCTGCAGTCACCGCCAAACCTTGCCCCAAATGCGGCGCGCCAGCCGAACCGCAAAAAGCCGGTTCAAATCGATTCTGGGTACAGTGCAGTAAATTTGGCAAGAACGGCAATTGCAACGCGATCAGCCCGCAAGGCAGCAATAAAAAAGAAGCGATTGCCAATTGGAATAAGCTGCGCTAATTCGTCAGCTTTTACACCACATCACCGCGCATCAGCTTACTAAGCCCCTTGGCGCTGGTTTTATACAATGAAATCAGTTTAAGGGAGACTTAATATGAATCCGCAAAATCTCGACTCATCCGACTTAGTCAGCATCGAAGCGCAAGCTCAAGAGTTACAGCAACAGAGCAAACCACAAAGCGATCTACACCAAACCGCCAAGCGCTTAAAAATGCTGATGCAATTGGAATTAATCCGGCGCGGCATTTTTGATCGACAAAAAAACCAAATCCGCGCCCAGCAAATCAGCAAATAAGCACTAGGTATATTGCTCAAATCCTATTTAAATAGAGCTTTGCAAGACATACCTAGTCGTTGAGCATACTCAACAGCGGCAAATCGGTGACGCCAACATCAATGCCATATTGTTTGAGCAATGTACCCACTTGCCCGCGATGATGCGTTTGGTGATTGAATAAGTGCTGCACCTGCACCCAGCGCGGAATCGTTTGGGTAAAACCATACATCTTGCTCGTCCACGTCACCGGCTCGTTCAACCATTCGGCACTCAGCCCATCGGCCCAAGCAATTAAGCGCGCATCCATCGCCACACGCGCCGCGTGCAGATCGCTAAACTCACTAAACAGCGCTTCGCTCGACGGGGTATTCACCAGCTCCTCACCGGTAAAGCGCGACAACCACATCAAATCGCCCCACAAAATATGATCGAGCGTACGCTGGATCGAGCCAAAAAACGCCCCACGTTGCGCTTGGCGCTGCTCATCACTCAATTGCAGCGCCGCCGCATACACTTGCTGATTCTGCCACTGGTTATACGCCGCCATCAGTTGCGGCATGGAGCCTTGGAACATTGCGCATCTCCTTTCTGTGTGAGTAACACAGATCATCGTACATAATCAAAACTGGTTTTGAGAAAAAATCTTGGTAGTTCAAACCTTCATTAGGTGCATCAAATAAAACGCCGCATTAAAGCGGCGTTTTTGCTAATGCTCTTAGCTACTGATTACTGCGCTTTTAGTGGCAAATCAAGCTCACTCAAATCCGGCAAAGCCTTGCAATTGGCCTGCACCAGCCATTTTTCTGGCGCAAACCAGCTTCGCGCGGCAGCATCCACTTTTTCGCGGCTTAAGATCTGCTCTGGCTTGGGGTTGACCCAGTTAAAATCCGTGTTGTTCACCCAATGAAACATCTGTGCATAAGCGTAACCAATTGCTTGCTTTGGTGCATTATTCAATCCATTTCTCATATATTCGTGCATGGCTTTGAGCTCCTTGTCGGTCACCGAATTCAAGCTCAACTCACGCAGCGTTTTGGCTGTTGCTAAGATAGCGGGGCCACATTTATCTGCATCTGCGCTGTACTGAAGATTAATAATCGGCCCAAAATATGGGGAAATCTCATACCAGCTCGCAACCTCATAACTATCGCCAGAATTTTCCCGCAGCACATTCCATGAGCGCTGCTTTGCTATATCCGCCAAACCTTCCAACATAAATCCAGTTGATGTACTACTCGGTACGCCATCCATTGCATGGCTCCACAGCGTATACGCAGGGTTAGCCGTTTCAAATTCACTCAAGGAGCCCTTAATCCGAGCACTTAAGCTCAAGTTTTGAAAGCCATACTTTTTCGGTAGTATTGGTTTAACAAGCAAAGTAGGGTTTGGCGTTTTTGGCGCAGGAATACTGGCAATATAACGCTCAACCAGATCTTTCATTTGCGCCATATCCTTCACCCCAGTAATCATCACGCGTAACTCAGCGGGGTTGCCAAAGAACTGTTGTCGAAGTGAATCTAGCTTTTCAAGACTAATCTCAAAGTCTTCTAAACTTCCCCATACCCTAAAAGGCCAAGCTGAACCATAGAGAAATTGATTACTACCTGGCCCCTTGTATTCAATTGCACCTTGATTGATGGCTGTTTTACGCGCGCCATCATCACTGCGAGGCTGCGCCAAAGCCAAATGAATGGTCTGCATCATCGGCAACAAAGAGCGTTGTGCCGCGTCACCAGCAAAACCATGCTGAGCGGTTTCAAAAGTAGGGAACAGTTGCATATCTTCATTGCGCAAAGCTTGCTGCACCTCGGCTACATTCAGTGCACCGATTCCAGATAAATTCATATATCGCGTTAATACTTGCGAACTCGCTTGCAATTCTTTTGGCAGTGCTAGCGCTCCACCCGCAAAACGCCCATTAATCCCAATTCGCTCATCGGCCTGTCTTTGTGGGCGAAGCAAAACTTTTACTCCATTCGATAAAGTCCACTCCGTTACACCCTGCTCTGCCCGCTCCTGCATCACTTTACCGCGCAGAGGTTCTTTTGATATCAGCGGTTTAGCCGCCTCAATCGTCGTTTTTTGCAGCGCCTCAGAATTCACTCGCTTGACCATGGCCGCCAAGGTTTCATCGTTCCATTTTTCATTCGCTTTATCGCGCGTAACGCCGGAATACAAAACGCTCGCCAATTGATCTGGCGTTGTCAAAATTTGCTGTAGCGCGGCATTCACTGAACTAACATTGATCGTATTAGTATTGAGCGGCCCAGAATGCGCTTTCACATTCAACGTTGCAACGCCAAGTTTGGCTGCGTTCATGAGCGAATCGGCCCAAAATGTAGTGTGATTAGGCAAATTTTCTAGATACAGAGCGAGGCTGGAACTAGCTTCAAGGACTTCTTGCTCAATCAAACCAAATTCGCGGGCCCGGCGAATTTCGCGATAAAGCTGCTCTAAGCCTTCACCTAATTTTTCATCTTTTACAGCCGCATACAAAGTCAGATATCGCTCTCGGCCAACCATACCACTAAAGTCCACCCATTCGGCACGGGCCAGCACTTGCTGATCCTTGGCGGAGATCGCCTGCAAACGACGCTGCATGCATATCATGGCAATAGCTTGCAATTGGACTTGTTCTGCATCGAGCAATGGGCTTTGCAAGAAATTCCATGCCACCGCGAATTCGTTTTGCGGCCACGGTGGTGGGCTACCACGATACATGCGCACTGTAGGCGTAGGTTGAAAATTCGGGTGTTGTGCAATGCCATCGCCTTGCGGCGCTTTGGCAAAACGCTTTTTAATTTGCTCTTCTATATCCTTGGGTACATCACCCACCACCACCAAGGTCATCTTTTGTGGTTGATATAAGCGTCGATACAAAGCCCCCACTTGATCAAGCGACACCTCTCGAATATCCATATTCTCGCCCAAAGGCATTTGCTGTAAATATTTTGAATCTGGCATCAACGCAGACAAATAAGACCTAAAGCCATTACCACGAAGGCGCCCTTCATCCAATACAATTTGTCGCTCTAGATCTAATGCAGCAGCATCAAAAATTACATCGCCATTGGCCCAGTCGGCCATTAATTGTAGTCCTTGTCCCAACGACTCCTGCTTGAGCTTAAGCATATAGCCCGTGTTTTCATGGGCTGTGAACGCATTACTGTCATTCACTAAGCGTAACCCATTGCTGTTTAATAGCGCTTTTAGCTGATCTGCAGGAAAACTTTTTGTCTGGCGAAAAGCCATATGTTCGATTAAGTGAGCGATACCACGCTCGCCCGGTAGCTCATCCATCGAGCCACTATTTACAAGCAAACGCAGCTCAACTTCGCGCTCCCCACCAGCTTTAGCAGGCATGGCTTTGATCATATAGCGCAAGCCATTGGGCAATTGGCCTTGCTTTACACTGCTATGCAGGTGCGGAATCAATGGCAGTTTGTCAGCTAAAGATAATGATGAGAAAGCAGAAAATATAGAAACAGCAACAATGAATGACTTATTCATGACGGGCTCTAAAAATATTGAGCCGCGATTATGACATAGGCTTGCTATGGTTTTTCCTGAGGAATCCTCAGGTTTTAACGAAATATCAACTCAAACCCTGCGAGTTAATTCACTACGATTGGCTAGGCTGCAGCGCTATCACCGCCATGCCTGTCAAGGCCAGCGCTGCGCCGATCCAATCCCAGCGCGTCAGCACTATACCGTCAACCCAGCGCAGCCAGAGTAAGGCTACGGCGATGTACATGCCGCCGTAGGCGGCGTAGATGCGGCCTGAGGCGCTGGGGTGTAGCGTGAGCAGGTAGGCGAATAGCGCCAACGACAGCGCGGCGGGAATTAGCCAGAGTGCGGATTTGCCTTGCTTGAGCACCAGCCACGGTAAATAGCAGCCGACGATTTCGGCAATCGCTGTGATTGCAAACAAGGCACTGAGTTTTAGTAATTCCAGCATCTTAGCCCTTCCCGCTCGGCGTAAACTGCAAAACCACTTTGCCTAGATTACGGTTCTGCGCCAGATAGTCATGCGCAGCGGGCGCGTCGGCAAAGGCAAAATGGCGATCGAGCGTGATGTTAAATTCGCCCATCGCAATCCGCGGTAGCACTTCGCTGCGCAAGGCCAGCGTTAAGGCCGCTTTGCGCGCCAGCGGCAAGCTACGCAAGGTGGAACCGCTGATGCGCTGACGCTTGACGAGCAAGAGGCCCAGATTCAGTTGCGCCTCTACGCCGCCCAATAGGCCAATCACGATCATTTGCCCATCCTGATTAAGACAGCGTTGATTGCCGGCCAAATACTGCCCACCGACGGTATCCAAAATCAAATCCGCACCGCCTGCGGCTTTAACTTCGGCGGCAAAATCTTGCTCGCGGTAATTGATCACCAGATCAGCGCCGAGCGCACGGATGAAATCCAATTTGGCTGGCGAGCTGCTTGTTGCCGCCACCCACGCTCCGCACGCTTTAGCCAGCTGAATCGCCGCCGCGCCCACGCCGCTGGCACCAGCATGGATTAATACGCGTTGCCCCGCGCTACTCCCATTGAGGCGCAAGCCGCCCAGCTCGACTAAATTCAGCCAAGCGGTTAGCCATGCTTCGGGCAAGCTGGCTGCCGATAAATCATCAAGGGTATTGGGCTGCAGAATAGATAGAGATTGATCCAACAGGCAATACTCTGCATAGGCACCACCCGCCACCAAACCAAATACCTTGTCGCCAAGGCGAAAATCGCTCACACCCTCACCCAGTGCAACCACCTCGCCGGCGATTTCCAAGCCCAAAATTTCCGACTCGCCCGGCGGCGGTGGGTATTTGCCCGCCACTTGGATTAAATCGGCGCGATTCACGCCTGCCGCGGCCACTTTCACCAATAACTGGCCCGCTGCGGGGCTTGGCATCGGATGCTCAACCAGCGCGAGTTGCCCTTGCTGGGCGATAAATGCGTACATGCTTATCCTTGCTCAGTGACGGCAGTTGATCGGATCGAACATGGCCCACAGGTGCAAGCCGAATGCGAGCCGTGATTATCAATAAAGTAGTTGGAAAACACCAACCGCAAAGCTCAAACAGCCCTCTACTCCCCCTAAATGCGAGGCTGGATTTGATTTGCGACAAACGCCACCGTCATAGCAAATACCCAGCGCAGATTGTGTGATCTAATTTCAACTGGGCTAGCTGCCTTTACAGGATTTAGCCCGTATCGCTTCTGAATGGCGATCAGCGATTGTTTGCACTATGCAGAAAGTAGCTACGTAGCAAACCGAGAGTCGATATCGACGATAGATTGTACCGCCATCAACACAGAGAGACGATCATGAATCAGAGCGCAACACAATGCTATCACCCACTGTCACTCGCCGGGCACTGGCTCGCAGCGGCGCTGGCCGTACTGTGCATGCTAACGGTTTTGCTCGCCAGCATACTCGGGCGGCGGCACCCTGCGCATGATGTGTTGATGTTGACGCATATGTGGAGTGGGCAAGGGCTATTTTTGGTTAATTTATTGCGGCTATTAGTGCTCAGCACATTCGGCCAGCCAGCGCCTGCTGGCCTGAATGAAGATCAAAAAATGGGCAGCGCGGTGCTCCACGCCCTGCTTTATGGCTTAGTGGGGTTTTTGGCCTGCTCCAGCGCGCTGATGCTTTTGGCACAAGCGGCGGGACAGCAATGGCTAGGCATGACGATACCGCTGCTGTTAACCGGTGGCGCAGTGATGCTGGTAGCGCAATGCCATCAACTTGCAGGAATTTTGCTGGTGTTTGTTACACTGGCACATATTGCAATGGCCTATGCCTTGCATGTGAAGGGCGAGGAAAGTGTATTGTCTCGCATGACGCCCAAAGGGCGCGCATTAGACTACCTGACCTCGCAGCAAGGCGAAGACAACTATGCGCGCATTGATCGCCACCCCACCCCACCGCTGAGTTAATTAAGGCGCACTACCCGATGAGTTTTGGCATTTTACAGCGCTTTCATGCTGTCGTTGGCGGCGCCATTTTGGCCGTTGTCGTCACCGGTTTGATCGGTTTTTTTAGCTCACAATGGATGTCGGAAGAAATCGAATTTACCGATGAAAACATCTTTCGCAGCCTCGCCGTTTTATCCAGTATTGAACGTGATTTCTTACTAATACGCGTCAATGCGCTCTATCACCTCACCTATGAAGACCCGCTAAAACAAGCGCCGCATGAAAATACCATCCGACACAATATTGCGCAGATTCAATTGCACCTGCAAAACTATCAAACCGAATTAGTCGTCAATCGCAAAGACGGCGAGCTACTACAACGCGATCGAGAATTGCTCGATGAATACCTAATCGCGCTGGAAAAAGCGCTAGCGGCCTCGAAAGCGGGTAAACGGATCGAGGCACTAGCGATTGTAGAAAGCGAATGGAAGCCCGCCGGCGAGCGACTCACCGCAGCGTTTAGCGATCATGCACAATACAAAGAGCGGCTGGTGGATCAAGTGATGCAGCAATCAATGCACAGTGGGCGCAGAAACTCATGGATTTTGCTCGGCTTCACCGCATTTGCCGTGCTCTTGGTGCTGGCAGTGGCGTATTTGTTTCAGCGCAGCCTACAAAACACCCAAGGCAAGCAATAAACCCACCAGCGAAGCTCCACCCCAGCCGTAATTAAACCGCCAATTCTTTAGTCATAAACAGGCTAAATTCGTTTTCGCGATAATCAGCAAACGGCCCGCACTCGCTAAAGCCGCGTTGCCGATACAGGGTATGCGCAGGGATAAAATCGGGCGTGGTTCCCGTTTCCAAACTTAACCGTGCAATACCGCGCTCACGCGCTTGGCGCTCGATCTCGTCCAAAATCGCGCGTGCCGCGCCACGGCGCAAGTGCTGGCTTGCGGTGCGCATCGATTTAATTTCCGCATGTAGGGCATCCAGCTGCTTGAATGCACCACAAGCGAGCAGCGCTTCGCCATCCCACGCGGTTAAAAACGTAATCTCCGGCGCTTTTAAAGCGTCCAAATCCAGCGCAAACACGCACTCGGCCGGCGAGCTGGCGTACATGCCCGCCAAGTGTTCATTTAATAAAGCGGCGACTTTGGGGTGGGAAAGGTCGTCGATGATGATGCGCATGGGGGGCTCCGCAGAGTCTAAAGAGATATGGGTATTTAGCAAGATACATGCCTAAATTGATTAAGCGCTCAAGCCGTCAAATCGTGCACATGAACAAAACTACTTCAACTGTAAAGCCATGGGATAGTATGCAACTCCGTGCCAGTATTTTTTATCATCAATAAATTCAAAGCCGTTTTTTACATAAAATTGCGCTGAATTGAACGACGCCGCGACGGTTACTCTATGTTTCGCCTTGATTAAATCCACACTGCCAATTGCTTTTTGCAACAACAGGCGACCAACCCCACTTTTCTGATTCGATGTTGCAACAAATAATTGATGAATATGCCCAAGCGGAGAGATCGAAACAAAACCGACTAATTTATCAGTACATTTCGCCGCAAAATATTGAAATCCCTGCTGCTGTAATTCAATCGCGCATTGGTGAGTATTTGCTTCGAGAAATAATGCTTGCTGTTTTAATTCAACTCCGTGAAAAAAATGGGTGCGAGCAGATTCATGCAGCAAGAAAATTGCTTGCTCAAGATCATCAGCGTCACAGGTGCCGATGACGACATCATTTAAGCAAATACCCATCAGAGAATCCCTCCATTATCCAACAACACCCGATCTCTGCCTCGCCAACAAATTATTAATCTTCAAATCGCGCAGCTAATTAGGCCGTTTAATCACAAAACCTTTTTCAATTCCGCTTTTAAAGCCCACCGACTCGTACACCGAATGCGCCGCAGTCAGCTGCTCGCCCGATAGCAGCATCACTTTGTAGCAATCGCGCTGCCACGCCAAGGAGAGCGCGAATTCCAACACTTGGCGACTTAGCCCACGGCGGCGATAGGCGCTGGCGGTGATCACATGCTCGATGATGCCAAACGGTCTGGCGCCATTGGCGATGCTGCGATTGATGCTCAAAGCACAGGTCGCGGCCAGCACGCCATCGATCTCGGCCACGACAATCTGCGTGTTTGGATCGTCAATAATCTGCGCCCAGCGCTCTTGCGCAAGATCCTCGGCCAAGGCCGGATCATGCGGGCGCAGCTCTTGATACAAGCGCAGTACACCGGCTAAGTCATTAGAATTTGCGACTCTAATCATTGATTCAAAATCCCAAGTAATCAGGTAGGAACGATTAGCGTAGCGTAATCGTACATAGCAAATTTCTCCGATTTAGCTGTGCTAATCGGAGCTATGATGCTGGAAAGCTTTTTACTATTTCAATTTCTTTCAGTAGCCAAGGATCACAGGTGTACTCAAACTCTTCCATCTGTACAGCGCTGTGTTGATTTGGCTCTGCCAAAATTGCCTCGGGAGGGGCATACGCTTTTAAAAGAATCCCGCCAGATTCAATGGCATTTAACCCGCTTGCAAATCGCTCTGCCACTTCAATTTTGGGGCTCCAGCAAAAACCAATTAAATTTTTCTCATGTAGAAATTGGCACTCGCCTCTATAGAGCCACAATCCAGAACCACCGTAACCTGGCAGGTATTTTTTAAGGACACACAGAACTAATCTGTCGTCCTGAATTTTTCTGCGCAGATGGCCCCCGTTCACAGTCCAAAGCATGTGGGCTTTATGTTTTACAGACAGCTCTGGCTCTCCTCGCTTAGCGAGCAACAGAAATGTGTCACGCCAGACACTTCCATCAATGTCAATGATGTATTCCCCGTTGAGAAACATCTCTGCAAGTTCATTCGGCGTAGGCATTACTATTTTTTACCCCATGCATTCTTAATTGATGCTGAAAAAAATTGGGTGAAAGTACCGTAAGCGGCAAAGGCAATCGCCGAAGTCTGACCGAACTCAACCAAATTATTCTGGCTGCGCCCCCTCATACCCTTCGACAATCACCAAATCAATCTCACACGCGCCATCGCGCAAGGCTTTGGCATTTTGATACGGTACGGAGTGATAGCAATCGAGTGCGGCTTGATAAGTTGGGAATTGAACGATGGTGTTGCGTGAACGGGTATTGCCTTCTACGCATTGATACTGGCCAGCTCTAACCAGATACTGGGCGCCATATTGTGCCAGTGCCGCGCCGTTGGCGGCAATGTAGGCTTGAAAGGGTTCTAGCTGATTGATGTCGAGACGGACGATCCAATATCCTTTGGCCATGGTTTTGCTCTGATTTATACGATAAGCAAAACCATAACATAAAGTCAGATTCAGCAGACTAGCTACGATGCGCAGCGCAAATCAGGTTTCAATCAAGCCAGCCTGCGCTTGCTCGACGCTTTGGTGTGCCAGCGCGAGGTATTCTTTCGATTGCATTTCGGTCATGCGGCTGGCGGTGCGGAAAAATTCGCTGGCTTGCAGGCCTTCAACATACACTTCTTCGACCGGCACGTCGGCGGCGATGATCAGCTTCACGCGGTGGTCGTAAAACACGTCGACCAGCCAGGTAAAGCGGCGCGCTAGATTGCTTTGCTCGGCCTTAAGTTTGGGCAGGCCCGATAAAAATACCGTGTGATATTCCTGCGCCAAGGCCAGATAATCGGCCTGACCGCGGCCATCGCCGCACAGCACGGCAAAATCAAACCAGATGGCGCCACCGGCGCGGCGATGCGCTTTGATTTTGCGCCCTTCGATGGTGAGGTGCGGGTCTTGATCGTTGCCGGTGCTCATTTTGCCAAACAACTCGGCCATTTCGCGCTCAGTGTCGCTGCTTTGCGGCTGCAAATAGGTGCGCGCAGCAGTCAGCGTACGCAGGCGGAAGTCTTGCCCGCCGTCGACGTTCAGCACATCGAGGCGCGCTTTCAGTAATTCAATCGTCGGCAGGAAGTTGGCGCGTTGCAGGCCATTCGGGTACAGGCCATCGGGGGTGTAGTTGGAGGTCGTTACCAGCACGACGCCGCGGTTAAAGAGCTGCTCCATCAGCCGGCCCAAAATCATTGCGTCGGCAATGTCGGAAACGTGAAACTCGTCAAAACACAGCACGCGTACGGCTTTGGCCCATTTGTCGGCGACTTTGGCCAGCGGATCGTCGCTGCCTTGCTGCGCGCGCAGCTCGCGGTGCACCTCCTGCATAAAGTGGTGAAAATGCAGGCGTTTTTTGCGCTTGTATGGCAAGCCGGCGTAAAACGCGTCCATCAAGAAACTTTTGCCGCGCCCAACGCCGCCCCAAAAATACAGGCCACGCGGTAAGTCGGGCATCGGCAGCAGCGTTTTGCCAAACAGGCGATTGCGCTTTTGCTTGAACACCACCAGCGATTGCCAAAGGCTTTCGAGCTTTTCAATCGCCGCAGCTTGCGATTCGTCGGCAATAAAGCCGGGTTGGCTGGCGAGCGATTGGTACCAAGTCAACGGGCTAACTCCCGTTTGCGGTGGGGCAATAACGTGCTGCGACATGAGCAAAATCCAAGATTCAGTGGCGGCATTATAAAGGCGATTGCACCGACTGTGATGCGGCGAACGCTAATTAGGGCGATGTTGTGCTTGCAGTGGCGTGAGGCTCATCAAGCCATCGGGCGGCAAAGTGGCTTGAAATTCGCGCCACAAAGCCTGCGAGTTGAGCCATTGTTGCAGCATGATTTTTAATTGGGCTCGGTCAGTAGCCGGTAGGCTATTGGATAAATACACACCCGAGGGTATAGGCTCGAAATCATTGCTGCGAATATATCGCAGGCGTTTACCCAGCGTGGTATCTAAGCCCAAGGTTTGCACATTGCCGTACAAAATATGCGCGGACATGATGGTAATGTCGGCGCGATCAGCGTCCATTTTTTTGGCAATCACAGCCGCGTCGATCACGTCTTCAACCATTCCCGCCTTGCGCAAGCGATCGATGGCTTTGCGGTACGCCTCGCCCCAGTCGTAGCTGCGCACGATATTCACCCGCAGCTGTGGGTGTTTTAAAATATCGTCGATGCTGCTGAGATGAAGTTCAGGTCGGGCCGAGATAATCAGCGGCGTGGAATAAAACAGCGGAACAAACTCGCCCAAACGGTCTTTTTCTGGCGTTTGTGATTCGGGGATAATCAGCTGGCCTTCGCCAGTTTGAAACATATTGGCCATGCGTGCGCGCGGCACAATTTCAAATTTAAACGTGCAGCCGACCCTTTTGCTGCTTTGGCGCAAAAGCTTGGGATAAACGCCAGATACTTCGTGCGTTTGCTCATTGGCGATGACAAATTTACCCGCTGGCGCGGCAGGCACAAGCACGGTCTGGCTACATGCGGCGTGGATTTTCACACTGGCCAGCAACAAAAAGGCCAAGCACAACGCTGGCAGCTGCATAGGGCAAACCTTTGGCTACAGTTTGAGGATGAACAATTTAACATAGCGCATCTTCTAGCCCACTCGGGAAAAACCAGCGCAAAAATCCGCTATGAAATACAGCCGAAAAAAAACCCCGCAGCGCGGGGTTTTTTCAGCACAGGCGTAAATTACAGCGCAGCTGCGTTTTCTGCCAAGTAATCAGCAACGCCAGCAGCGTCAGCTTTCATGCCTTTTTTACCTTGTTTCCAACCCGCTGGGCAAACTTCGCCGTGCTCTTCAGTGAATTGCAGCGCATCGATTACGCGCAACATTTCGTCGATATCACGACCCAATGGCAGATTATTTACCACTTGGTGTTGTACCACGCCGTTTTTGTCGATCAGGAACGAGCCGCGCAATGCCACGCCAGCTTCAGCCAATTCAACGTCGTAAGCTTGGCAAATTTCGTGTTTAACGTCAGCTACCAAAGTGTAGCCCACTTGGCCGATACCGCCTTTGTCCACTGGCGTATTGCGCCATGCAGCGTGAGTAAATTGGCTGTCGATCGATACACCGATCACTTCTACGTTACGTTTTTTGAATTCTTCCAGGCGGTGATCAAAAGCGATCAACTCTGATGGGCATACGAAAGTGAAGTCCAATGGGTAGAAGAAAATCACAGCGTATTTGCCAGCAGTCGCGGCTTTCAGATTGTAGCTATCTACGATCTGGCCATTGCCAAGTACGGCAGCAGCGGTAAAGTCAGGGGCTTGCTTTGCAACGAGAACAGCCATTTGAATACTCCTAGGGTAGGTTAAAACAGGATCTGCTTACTTTAGACATGGGGGCACAATCCGTCAAATCAAGAGTATTCATCTACTTCATAGTTAAATACTATAAGGGCAGCAGAAATGGCCTAGATGGAGTAGATCACTTTAGGGAAAACACGGTTTGCGTTTTGGCTTACAACTTGCCATGATCATAGCATTGCAGAATCATTAGGAATCATGATGCGCCAATTTAAACAACTCACAGTGGCCCTTTCTGTCGCACTCATGGCAAGTCAGACCCCTGCTTGGGCAAGTGACAAAGTCATCACGATCTTAACGCAGCAAGATGTATTTAATGATTACCAAAAATTCATCGGGCAACGCGACCCCCTCACCTTAACGAGCTACGGTGGAACTGGTTCGCGGCGCGATGTGGTTGAGCTCATTTTGGTGCAGCAAGCACTGAAAGCCGGTGGCAATGAATTACCGATCAAGATTGTAAAAGTGGACAATAGCAGCGATTCCTACAGTCGCTATATCAAAGAAATCACCAGCGGCAGTGCCACAATGGGCGGCAATAGTGCATGGCAAATTGATTTAAACCCCCTCGCCGATAAGGTATTTATTTCCGACCCAGTCATTCGCAATGGTGAATTTGAAGCGGGTTTTTACACCACCGCAGATAACGCCGATGCACGATTGACTCGCACATTGCCTGAATTACAAAAGCTCACCGCCGTCGTGGCCGAAAGCTGGAAACCCGATGTCGCCACATTGGAAAGCTTGAAATTTTCCAATTTATTAAAAACCCAAAGCTGGGATTCGATGGTGGGCATGCTGTTTAAAAAACGGGCCGATGTCGTGCTAGCCCCGTTTCAGCCGACAGCCGATATGTCGATGGATGTTGGCGGAAAAAAACTGGTGCCGATTCAAAATGTGAAAGTCGGCCTACAAGGCAGCCGCCATTTTTTCGTCAGCAAAGCCGCGCCTAA
Organism: Chitinibacter sp. SCUT-21; assembly: GCA_041874755.1. Lineage (NCBI taxonomy): Bacteria > Pseudomonadati > Pseudomonadota > Betaproteobacteria > Neisseriales > Chitinibacteraceae > Chitinibacter > Chitinibacter sp. SCUT-21. The sequence goes on along the minus strand of CP102611.1, from coordinate 3,055,804 downwards.
TGGAGCTCAAGTGGCTAAGCAGCTCGACCTTGGCCTCGATAAATTGCGCGACAAAGGCTTAATCGAAAAAGCCTACCGAGAATCGGGTTTTTTCAATCTGGCCACCAAAAACTGGAATCGCCTCAATTAACTACCATAAAAAAACCGCGCCAGATAGCGCGGTTTTTTATCAGCTTGCTGACCAAGCTTAGTGTGATTTACCGCCCAAAGGCATAATTTCGCGGCCATAAATTTCGTTCAAAATTTGCGCCATTGCGGAATAAATTGCCGCGGCACCGCAGATAATGCCTTCATAGCCCGCAATCGTTTTAATTGCGGCGCTGCCAGTAAAGTCACCAATCGCCAGCAGGAAGAACAACACGGTGAGCGAACCGAAAATAAACTGTGTGATGAAATTCATTCGTAAAGTGCCAACGAACAAGAAGGCAGTAAAAATACCCCACACCAGTAAATAACAGCCCATCGCAAATTCACTAGTCTTTGCAGCAATACCCCACTGCGGCAAGAAAATCAGCGCAACCAAGGTTAGCCAGAACATGCCGTACGAAGTAAACGCGGTCATGCCAAAAGTATTATTTTTCTTCGATTCCAAAATGCCCGCGATCACTTGCGCAATGCCGCCGTAGAAAATGCCCATCGCCAAAATCATGGCGTTGAGTTCAAAAAAACCGGCGTTATGCAAATTGAGCAAAACGGTGGTCATACCAAAGCCCATCAGGCCCAAGGGTGCGGGATTTGCAGAGGTATCATTGATAGATAGTGCGTTAGCAGAAGAAGGCATGCTCGCATCCTTGGCGATCGAAGAAGGAGCCGAATTCTATCCGCCTAGGGAAAAACATTATTGTGACTTATTTACATTTTTGGCTGGATTTACAGATAAATTGACGCTGGTCAGCTATGGCGGGTAGCTGCAGCCACTTGAATGTCAAGAAACGACATCCGCATGTAAAACAGATGTCGTTTTATTTGAAGATTAGATAAAGATTAAGTCGAAGCGAGCGCAGCCTCTTCTACCGGTGTTACCGCACGCTGATGTGCACTGCGTAACGACGCCACAATCACCGTGGCCACCACCAGTACCGCAGCACAAATCCCATAGGCGATTTGCGTAGCCTGTGCTGCCGGCAAACGATCGTACAAAATCCCAAAGAAAGTTGGAGAAATCAAACCCGCCGTCGCCCAACCAGTCAGGACCAAACCATGCATGGCCGACATACGTTTCACGCCATACAGATCGCTAATTAACGAAGGAATGGTGCCAAAACCACCGCCGTAGGTTGAAATTGCAAAACAGATTAACAAGCCAAACAAAAATGGCGATGACACATACGGCAAGACCAGATATGCACACGCCGCAGTGCTGAGCAAGGCTAAAAACACATTCACGCGGCCGATGTAATCGGATAAACCCGCCCACAGCAAACGCCCCAAGCTATTGCCGATCGAGGCAATCGCAATCAAGGTAGCCCCTGCCGCAGCCAACGCCACTTTATCCATGGCAGGATCGGCAGCCGACATCATGCTCTGCATAAGTGGCGACAGCAGACTAATAATCCCCAAACCGGCCACACTATAGAGGAAACAAATCAGCCACAAACGAACACGTACACTTTGGCCATATTCCATACTTTCGCCAACAGTGGGTTTGGCTTTCGATTTCACCGCCGCATGCGGGCTGTAAATATATTGGCAAGCGATGGTCATAATGATCGCAAAAAAGATGCCTAGGAACAGAAAGCTCAGTGCGACATCGCCACCAGTCAGTGACATGGCTAGCGGGGCAAACACTTTACTCATAAACAGCGCGCCCAAACCAAAGCCCATCACAATCAAGCCGGTAGCCAAGCCTTTTTTATCAGGAAACCACCCAGAGACGGTGGAAACTGCGGTGACATAACCCGTTCCCAAGCCAATACCCCCAATCGCGCCGTAGCCCAGCGCCAATAAGCCAAAGCTCAGATGATTAATCCATGGCGTCTCGACTGGGCCAAGCACCCCACCGCCCAGATATAGACCCAAGGCCGCGATAAAATTGCCCGCCACAAAAAACTTGGTGGCTCGCTTCATCAGGTGGCGTCCACCCAACTTTGAAACATAGGGGCCGGTGTAAAGGGCAGAGAAACCCAAACCCGCCACGGCCAAGCTAAATACCAAGCTGGTTTGCATATTGCTCCAGTGATAGGTCGCTTGAAGAATTTTGGAAAAGAAGCTCCATGCATAAACGGAGCCTAAGCTGGCCAGCAAGGTAATCCCAGCAATCAGAATCACAACTCGGTGCGGCGCATTATTTGGCTCGCCAAATGGTGCAGGGTTATCGGAATTAGTCATTGTTTATCCTTCCTTCAAAGGGTCATGCATCGATCTGCCACCACTGCGATTACGCTAGCGTTCGGCTTAGCAACATCAACAGTGGGTTTGCTCAGATACTAGGGCATTTTGCGAGAAGGACGGTTTGCGCAATGTCAATATTCACATTGACCAGACCACAAACAAATGGTAATTACGAAAAACCAAAAACCTGCGTCAGCTAAATGTGTAATTAATTGAAAATCGGAAAGGCTTTTTACATAGACCAACCATGATTTAATTAGTTCAAACTAGTTCATAAAAAAACTTTATTCCTTTTAAATTCAAGCACATAAAAAAAACACAATCAAAATCAGGTCAATCACGAAGAAGAAATACCTCAAGCGCTGATGCCGAAGAACCTTAAGCTATGGGGAAGCTCCATCCCTAAGTAAGCCCTTGCCAGACGAATGATCATTCAGAGAATAAGCCTTCAGGCTTACTTTGATTCATGCAGAAAGAGAGAAACAGTGGGGATTTATACAACAGGGTGATCCTTCGCGCTGAAGACCTGCCCCCAAGGGTGAGGGAGGCGGGTTTAAGCACGTAGCGCAGCCTAGTTGGCCGACTGCGCAAAAAATCAGATCAACTTCAGCAGCAATACCCACCCAAGTATTGAGTCAAAACCCTTTTGATATATAGATTTCAGAGCAATACACTAGGCAGGTAAGCGGCACTCGATGCGTTTAATCTTTCCAGCCCGCAGTTTGAAAAATGCATCTTGCGGCATATCTTGTGACCACATCGTCGCGGCGCTCATATTGGCGTAAACGCCGCGGAAAATCCGCCCCAATAGGCCGTGCGCAACGATAATCATCTTGTTGGGGAGCTGCGGGTCGGCTAAAAAGTGCTCAATACGCGCCACGACGTCGGTATAGGCTTCGCCGTTTGGCGCTTCAAAATACCAGTTATCAAGCTTAGCCAATTGCGGTTGCTCGGCGTGCAATTCGAGGACATTGAGCTTTTCCCAATTGCCGAAACTCACCTCGATCAAGCGTTGATCAGTTTGAATTCTCTGAGTAGGAATACCCAGCTGCTGACACACCAAACGCGCGGTTTGTTGCGCGCGCCCCAAGGGGCTGACCAGCACGGCATAGTCATGACCATTTCTTAGCTCATCGCCCAATTCATCACGCAGGGCTGCGCCCATCGCTTGCGCTTGTTCTTCGCCCAAAGCGGTCAACGGCGAATCGCAATGCCCTTGCAAACGACGCTCAGCGTTGAATTCGGTTTGTCCGTGGCGCAATAAATAAATAGTGCTTGTCATGTCGTATGCCTTTGCTAGCTCGGTTAGTTTTCGTCTGGCTTATTTGAATAACACGTAGTAAATCACATAAAACCAGCTTAAAAAGCCGTGCACGATCGCCCAGAGAATCGAATGATTGGCCGACCAAGATAAAGCAACCGCGATCACAGTACCTAAACTAAAGCCACCGAGAAATTTCATGCTTTTACCTTTTTATTTGATAAACCCTGAACATCATAACGCGTTCTTATGCCCTTGTATTGCGTACAAAGTCATAAAAAAAGCCACCTCGCGGTGGCTTTTTTTATGGATGCAACAAACGCTTAGTTAGCGCGTTTTTTGAATTCCATTGTGCGAGTATCGATCTCGATCTTGTCGCCGATGTCGATGAAGGCAGCAACTTGGATACTCAGTTCAGAGCCAACCAATTTAGCTGGTTTCATTACTTTGCCTGACGTGTCGCCACGAACTGCTGGCTCAGTGTATTCAACTTCACGCACGACAACAGTTGGCAACTCAACAGAGATCGCTTTGCCGTCGTAGAAAGTCACTTCACATTTGTCTTCCATGCCGTCAACGATCAGGCCCAAAGTGTCGCCCAAGTTGTCAGCTTCAACTTCGTATTGGTTGAACTCTTCGTCCATGAATACGTACATTGGGTCAGCGAAGTAGCTGTAAGTACAAGCCAAACGGTCCAGAACCACTACTTCCAATTTGTCGTCTGATTTGTATACGACTTCAGAGCCAGAGCCTGACAACAGACCCTTAGATTTTACTTTGACCACAGAAGCGTTACGGCCAGATTTAGAGAACTCAGTTTTTTGAACGACCAAAGGTTGGCCGTCAACCAAGATTACGTTACCAGCGCGTACTTCGTGTGCGGTTTTGATTGCCATTTCGATTACCTGAAATTGATCGATTTTAGAAAAATCGATGTTTGAAAATAGAAAAATCCCGCTATTTTACCTTGGAATTGACGAATCTGACCAGATTAGTTGCCAGATCCCCGAGTTCGATCAAGTTTTTACGCCATTGCTCGGCGTGCTGTTGTAGCGCATCACGCTGCGCCAATAGCGCCGACCACGCGCTCACTATGTCGCCACCGTGATTCCAAACCTGCATCATTTGCTCGCCAGCCTGCGCAGCTTCTGGCGCTAAGCCGCGCAAATACAGCGCCAGAAAGGCGTCGAGCTTGTCTTGATGTGCGTTATCGTCCTGCGGATAAATATGCCAAACAAAAGGTTTGGCCGCCCATTGCGCGCGCAAAAATGAATCTTCACCGCGCACAAAATTAAGATCGCAACTCAGCAATAGGCGATCGTAATCATCTTGCGACAACATTGGCAGCGGATAGACTTTGACTGCGCCCTGCTGACATACCCCCGCGATGCATTGCCATGAACTGCTTTCTGATAAATTCATAGCACGCAATACCCTGCCCTCAGGCACAATCAAATGCGTGGTGTGTGATTGCAGACTTAAGCTGTGCAACCAATCATGCAGCGCGGCAGGCTCGTAGGCAAATAGTGAAATCACTAAATCATCCATCCGACGAGTGGCTAGCTGCGGGACAAGCTTAGCCAAAAATTGCTCACTGTGCGTTTGATTCCAGCTCAACTGCAATTGCCGCTGCTGCTGTTCGCTAAATACACCGCCGGTTTTGGGGCTAAAGCCGGGAAAGAAAAAATATTTATTCAAGCCCTGCACCGGCGAAGGCAAGCCGTGACAGCCCTCAACCCAAGGCTCGGCGCTCAGGTATTCCAAATTAATCCAAACCGGTGAAATGGCTCGCGCCTTCATTTGCACCAGATACGCGGCGGGGATCTCGCAGGCAAATGCTTCAAGCACGACGTCAGCAGCGATTTCGTCAGCAGGAAAATCATTGGGCCAGTGTTTAATCGTGACGTTTTCCAGCGTTTGCTGCGCAAGCTGCGGGTTCACTTCGGGGCGGATTTGCGCAAAGCTGGCCAGATCATCGACCCAGAGCGTGACATCCAGCGCAAATTCATTGGCCAATTGCCGCGCCAAACGCCAGCACACGCCAATATCGCCAAAATTATCGACCACACGGCAAAAAATTGCCCAGTTTCCCGTCATCATCTCCGCCGCCCTTCTAGCAAATAGGCTGCGAGTTTAGCAGTTTTGTGTGCGTATCCACGAGAAGCCCAATGGCCGCGAGAACAGCCCGCACGCTTATTGCCAGCGTTTATGCTCGGCGCGGGTATAGCGCTCCAGATCAGGCAGATGGATCGGCGCTGGGTAGAGCTTTTGTATTTTGCTGACGTATTGTTGAGTTTCACGGTACGGCGGGATGCCCCGGTATTTATCCACCGCGCCTTCGCCAGCGTTGTATGCCGCTGAAACCAGATCGATACGCCCCTGATAGCGATCGAGCAAGAGGCGCAAGTAGCGCACGCCACCTTTGACGTTTTGGCTAACATTAAACGCGTCTTGTACATTAAATCGACTGGCTGTATCGGGGATTAATTGCATAACGCCCATCGCGGCTTTAGGCGACACCGCATAGGTTTGTAAGCGCGATTCAACCATCGCAATGCTGAGCGCAAAATTAGGATCAACGCCGTACCAACGCGCAATTTGCGCAATAATTCGTGCGGTTTTTTTCTGATCAACGCTAAAGCTGATTCGGGTAATCGAGCCCGCACCAGGTGGCGCATGATCGGGCAAACTGGCATTGATCACGCAATTGGGCAGTTGATGATGACTAATGCGTATCGTATCGAGCATATCTTGCGCTTGGCTGTGGCCTTGCTCGGCCGCAATCGAAAATAAGCTAGCGGCCATAGTACGACTTTCTGGCACCCCCAAGCCAAAAGCATACAGTACGCCTAAACGATATTGCGCCTCGGTATTACCTTGCCGAGCTTGTTCACAGTAATAAACCGCTGCGCGCCAAGGGTCGCTAGATTCCAGCTCAGAGCGCACAACAAACTGCGTGCCATTGCCATTGACGTCAACAATGAGCACCCAGAATAAGAAAAAACAGCGAAAAATCAGTGACATTAGTCAGAACACAAAATCAGAGTTCTTAGCCTATGTCACTACTCATCCTTGCAGTCAGGCAAAAAGACCAAAGGCCGTTTTTGCTAGACAACTGTAGCCAATTGAGTGGCTAAGTGGTGGTGCGTCGATGAGATAGGAAATTCGATTTGTTCACGCCCAATCGGGTAATAAGCAAATCCTTCGGCCTTCATCCGCTTAGGATCATATAAATTACGCCCATCAAAGATAATCGGTTTGCGTAGCCTTTGTTTCATTTCAGCAAAATCAGGGCTGCGAAATGCTTTCCACTCGGTGATGATCAGCAAGGCATGGGCCTCATTGAGCGCGTCGAGCGCTTGCTCTGCGAAACGGCAGGCAGGGTGACCTGCAAAATACTGCGCCGCTTTGGCGTTAGCCACCGGATCATACGCAGTCACCGTCGCCCCGCGTGCCAGCAAGCCTGTTATCAAGACCAAACTAGGTGCTTCGCGCAAATCATCGGTATCCGGTTTAAAGGCCAAGCCCCATACCGCGAAGTGAAAACCACGTAGATCAGGACCAAAATGAGCGATGATTTTATCGAGCAAGATTTGCTTTTGTAAGCCATTCACTTCGTGCACCGCCTGCAGAATTTTCAGCGGCTCACCTAATTCAAGCGCGGTTCGCTGCAATGCCTGCACATCCTTGGGAAAGCAAGAGCCACCATAACCTACCCCTGGATATAAAAAATGGTAGCCAATACGCGGATCGGAGCCAATTCCTTTGCGCACAAGCTCAATATCGGCCCCCAGCACCTCGGCTAAATTGGCCAACTCATTCATAAACGAAATACGGGTGGCCAACATGGCATTAGCGGCGTATTTGGTCAGCTCGGCTGAGCGCAAGTCCATATTGAGGATACGATCGTGATTTCGTACCAGCGGCGCATAAATAGCCTGCATTAAATCTTTTGCGGTTTCATCCTCAGCGCCAATGACGATCCGATCTGGCCGCATAAAATCATCGACCGCAGCGCCTTCTTTTAAAAATTCTGGATTAGACACCACGCTAAAGCTACTACGCTGGCCGCGCAGATCAAGCTGCTGTTGCACGGTTTGCCGCACTAAATCAGCCGTTCCGACTGGCACCGTTGATTTATTGACGATGACTTTATACTCATTCAAGTAACGGCCAATATTGCTCGCTGCGGCCAAAACGTATTGCAAATCGGCCGAACCATCTTCATCACTTGGCGTACCTACCGCAATAAATTGAATCGTGCCGTGCGCCACCGATGCGCCAATATCACAGGTAAATTGTAAACGCCCTGCTTGGAGATTGCGCCGAATCAGTTCATCCAAACCGGGCTCGTAAATCGGTATGTGCCCTTGTTGTAACTGGGTAGTGATCTCAACATCAAGATCAAGACACAGCACTTGATTGCCAAACTCTGCCAAACAGGCCCCTGTCACTAAACCCACATAACCCGAACCAATTACCGTAATCCGCATGCTATGAACTCCAGCGTTGTCTTCACTCTTTTTACTGAAATTCAATGACGTTACAGCGACAAGTTAAGGAAAAAATGGTGACATTTTGATGGCAAAACCATGAACAGCAGCAGTTTTCAAACGAATTATCCGAACCCAGTATATCGTTTTAGACGCTAGTCTGGTGAGAACACCCTAAAACTGACAAATTATGAAAAATTTATTTCAAAACAAATAACACATAAATATCAAATACATACAAAGACAATCCCGCGATAAACTACGCCATTCTGTGCGTATATTTACAATACCAATGGTATTTTTTTACAGACATAGTCATAATTTGCATGTTTTAATGTAGACATCATTTGATAGGAGAGAAACTCATGAAAAAGTTAGTTATCCCTGCAATTATTGCTATTTCTTTAAGCGTTGGTGGTTGCTCTAATATGTCTGGCGCAGCACTGGGTGCCGCCGGCGGCGCGGCAGCGGGTGCCTTAATCAGTAAAGGCACTGGTGGCGATCACACAGGCCGCGATGCGGCGATCGGTGCTGCCATTGGCGGTATTGGTGGTTATGCGTGGTCAGCCCATATGGAAAAACAACGCAAAGCGATTGAAGACGCGACCAAAGACACAGATATTGATGTCATCCAAACGCCGGATAATGAGTTGAAAATTCAAGTTCCAAGTGACTTCTCATTTGATACTAGCAAAGCGACGATCAAGCCAACGATGCGCCCAGTGCTAGATACCCTAGCGACCACGCTCAATCAAAACCCAGTGTCCAAAGTTCGTATTATTGGTCACACCGACAGCAGTGGTAGCGATGCCATCAACGACCCACTATCAGTAAATCGTGCGGCAGCGGTGCAAACGTATTTAATTGGCAAAAATGTTGCCAGCAGCCGCATTACCATTGAAGGCCGTGGGTCACGTGAGCCAATCGCCGACAACAGCACCAGCGAGGGCAAAGCACAGAATCGCCGGATTGAAATTTATGTTGCTGAGCCAGCACCTGCACCCGAAGCACAAAAATAACTCTCCAAAGTTACCGCTAATCCTAACAGCCCGTTTCACGGGCTGTTTTTACATCTAAAACGATCTTAGTGCACTGCACAAATGGCCTAAAGCACTTTTCTAACTGTGCTCATTTGCATCCTTGAATTTCCTTCGGCGGCGTCCATTTAGGAATTAATCAACCCATTTGTAGGAGCCTAAGATGCGTATCGATAAACTCACCACCAAATTTCAGCAAGCCTTGGCCGACGCGCAAAGTTTGGCCGTCGCAGGCGACAATGCCTATATCGAGCCACAGCATTTGCTGCTGGCGCTACTGAACGACAACGATTCGGGCGCAGCGGCGCTACTCGCGCGCGCCGGCGTGAACGTGCAACCACTCAAAATCGCGCTCAATGCAGCGGTGCAGCGCTTGCCGAAAATCCAAGGCGGCGATGGCGATATCACCATCGGCAAAGATTTGGGCCGTGTGCTGAATCAAGTCGATAAAGCCGCCATGCAGCGCGGCGATCAATTTATTTCTAGTGATCTGTTTTTGCTCGCTTTGGCCGACGACAAAGGCGAAACTAGTCGGCTACTAAAAGAAAATGGCGGCAAAAAAGAAGCGATTGCCGCTGCGGTGGACGCAGTGCGCGGTGGCGACAATGTCAACAGTGCAGATGCTGAACAGCAACGCGAAGCACTGACTAAATACTGCCTTGATCTCACCGAGCGCGCGCGCGCCGGTAAGCTCGACCCGGTGATCGGTCGCGACGATGAAATTCGCCGCGCGATTCAAGTACTGCAACGTCGCAGCAAAAACAATCCGGTGCTGATTGGTGAGCCCGGCGTTGGTAAAACGGCGATTGTTGAAGGTTTGGCGCAGCGCATTATCAATGGTGAAGTGCCAGAATCACTCAAACACAAGAAGGTATTGTCGCTGGACCTAGCTGCGCTGCTGGCTGGCGCCAAATACCGGGGTGAATTTGAAGAGCGCCTCAAAGCCGTGCTGAATGAATTGGCGAAAGACGAAGGCAATAATATTGTCTTTATCGACGAGTTGCACACCCTCGTTGGCGCGGGTAAAGCCGAAGGCGCGATGGATGCCGGCAATATGCTCAAACCCGCTTTGGCGCGCGGCGAGCTGCATTGCATCGGCGCGACGACGCTGGATGAATACCGCAAATACATCGAAAAAGACGCTGCGCTCGAGCGCCGTTTCCAGAAAGTATTAGTTGGCGAGCCAAGCGTTGAAGACACCATCGCGATCTTGCGCGGCTTGCAGGAAAAATACGAAATCCATCACGGTGTTGATATCACCGACCCGGCGATTGTTGCTGCCGCCGAGTTATCGCACCGCTACATCACCGACCGCTTCCTGCCTGATAAAGCGATCGATTTGATCGACGAAGCGGCCGCCAAGATCAAGATGGAAATCGACAGCAAGCCCGAGGTGATGGATAAACTCGATCGCCGGATTATTCAGCTCAAAATCGAGCGCGAAGCGGTGAAACGCGAGAAAGACGAAGCGAGTAAAAAACGCCTCGGCTTAATCGAAGACGAAATCGCCAAACTCGATAAAGAATATTCAGACCTTGAAGAGATTTGGAAAGCCGAAAAAGCCAGCGTGCTCGGCAGCCAAGCGATTCGTGAGGAAATCGACAAGCTGAAAAACCAAATGGAAGCGCTCAAGCGCGCCGGCGAATGGCAGAAAGTCTCCGAGTTGCAATACGGTGCCCTACCCGCTTTGGAGGCCAAACTGAAAGCCGCCGAAGCGACGGAAGGCGGAGCGGAAAAAGCCAATAAACTGCTACGCACGCAAGTGGGCGCAGAGGAAATCGCCGAAGTCGTTAGCCGCGCCACCGGCATTCCGGTCAGCAAAATGCTGCAAGGCGAACGCGAAAAACTGCTGCATATGGAAGATGTCTTGCACGAGCGCGTCGTCGGCCAAGACGAAGCAGTGCGATTGGTGTCGGATGCAATTCGCCGCTCGCGCGCCGGTTTGGGCGACCCGAATCGCCCTTATGGCTCCTTCCTCTTTTTGGGGCCAACGGGTGTTGGTAAAACCGAGTTGTGCAAAACTTTGGCCAGCTATTTGTTCGATTCGGAAGAGCAACTGATTCGCGTCGATATGAGCGAGTTTATGGAGAAACACTCGGTTGCAAGGCTGATCGGCGCGCCTCCGGGGTACGTGGGCTATGAAGAAGGCGGCTACTTAACCGAGCTAGTGCGCCGCAAACCGTATAGCGTGATCTTGCTTGATGAAGTTGAGAAGGCGCACCCGGATGTATTTAATATCCTGCTGCAAGTACTCGACGATGGCCGCCTCACAGACGGCCAAGGCCGTACGGTTGATTTTCGCAACACCGTCGTCGTGATGACGTCGAACTTGGGCAGCGATCACATCCAGCGCTTGGCCGATTCGGATTATCAAGTAATCAAGCTGGCGGTGATGGCCGAAGTGAAAACGCATTTCCGCCCCGAATTCGTCAACCGCATCGACGAAGTGGTCGTTTTCCACGCCTTGGCGCAGCAGCATATTCGCAATATCGCCAAGATCCAGCTAGAAAAACTGATTGGTCGTTTGGCGCAATTGGAAATCGGCGTCGACATCACCGATGCCGCGCTCGATCTGATTGCCGAAGCGGGTTTCGACCCGGTTTACGGCGCACGGCCATTAAAACGCGCGATCCAAAGCGAGCTGGAAAACGTGTTGGCCAAACGTATTTTGGCAGGCGAATTTGGGCCAAAAGACACGATCAAAATCGATGCAGCAGATGGCGCAATGCAATTGAGCAAGGCCTAAAGTGAACATCAGCCCCTGATCCACTCAGGGGCTGATACCCTTGCCTGTATCACGCCGCAGACCAATCCTATGAATTACTTCAGAGCAATACTGCCTAGTTATTGAATTTCAAATTCTGTTCCCGCCCCCCCCCACTGATCCTGCCCAGCTAACCCTTCATCCATTGCTTACTATTTTTTACTTTTTTTGGTGAAGTCTGCGTCTAGGCTGTAAGAAGTTATTTAACACACTCAGGTGTCATCATGAACTTCACCGTAGCGCAACGCCTAGTTACCGGCTTTATCCTCTTGATGCTCTTGCTATCCGTGAGTGATTTTCTGGCGATTCGCGGGATTAATACAATATCGGAAGATATGGATGAAATTGTTACCGCCAATACCGAGCAAATGCGCAATGCTTCGATCATGATTGACCGACTGCAAGAAATTCGCGTTCAGTATCGACAACTGATTCTAGAGCCCGATCCCGATCAGCAAGCGAAAACCACCGAAAAATACCAAGCAGCCAAAAAAGATTATTTAGCAGCCGAAGCAGAGCTGAGCAAACTGTTTGCCAGCCCTGATTACCCCGCCGATGAGCAGGAAAAGAAAGCAGTGGGCTTGATCAAAAGTGAGCAGGAAGCCACTTTTGCGCTAGTAGAAAATAAATTATTAAAACTCACCGCCGCAGGTAATTTTGCAGAGGCGCGCAGCGTAATCAACGGCGATTTAGCCGTAAAGGTCACCAATTTAAATCAGGCTTTGCGGGATTTTGCAGACTACGAACACCAAAGCAATCAGGAAAAAGTGCAGCAAACCAAAACCGATATATCAACGACCAAAAGCTTGATGATTATGATTACCGTGCTCGCTCTGCTTGTTGGATGTATTACCGCCTACTTTGTAACGCGCAGCATCACCATCCCACTGGGCGCAATGCAGCAGTTTATGCAAAAACTCGGCAGCCATTTTGATTTCACCGAGCGCATGCCTGTGAAAAATAATGATGAAATAGGCAAATCGATTGTTGCGCTCAATGCTTTACTCGATTCATTACAAGCCAGCCTCAAGCGCGTGCACCAAGTTGGCCGCGACGTCAGTACATCGGTCAATACCCTTATGGCCACCAGCCATGAAATGTCACAAACCTCTACCGCAGTCAGTGAATCAGCGTCCGCGATGGCCGCCGGCATTGAAGAGGTCACCGTTAGCATTGGCCACGTAGCCGATCGAGCGCAAGAAAGCGATCACACTGCGCGCGACGCGGGCCGTTTGGCAGCCACAGGCGGCACGGTGATCGAAGATACGATTAGCAGCATTAATCAAATTGCCGAGCAAGTGCGCGCTTCGGCACTGCAAATCGAGTCGTTAAAAGAGCGAACCGCCACCATTAATGCAGTGGTCAATGTGATTAAAGACATTGCCGACCAAACCAATCTATTGGCGCTCAACGCCGCGATTGAGGCCGCTCGCGCGGGCGATCTGGGGCGCGGTTTTGCCGTAGTGGCCGACGAAGTGCGCAAACTGGCTGAGCGCACTTCAAGCTCTACCCAAGAAATTATCAGCACCGTGGCGTCGATCCAAAACGAAGCCAATACCACGGTACAAACGATGCAAATGACGGTACGGCAAGTGGACGAAGGCGTTTCGCGCGCGCAACAAGCGAGTAAAGCGATTGGCGATATTCGCCATAGCGCCGATACCGTCGTTGATCAGGTAAGCGAAATTTCCACCGCGATGCGCGAACAAAGCAGCGCCAGCTCGGTGATGGCGCAACAAGTTGAGCGCGTGGCACAAATGTCAGAAGAAAGTAGCGCCGCAGCCGCGAGCACCGCAGCCGAGAGCTCACGCTTAAATGATTTGGGGCAACAGCTTGATCAAGCGATTTCACGTTATCGGGTTTAAGCTAGTTCTTTGGCACAAATACAGCAATAGGTATATCTAGCTAAGCCATACTTCATTTAACCCAGATGGCAATACCCATAAAAAAACCGCACCATAAAGTGCGGTTTTTTATTACGTATCGCTAGATTAATCGCGATCGCCGCCAGTGAAGGCCATCAGCAAATGCAACAAGCTTGTGAACAAGTTGTAGATGTTCAAGTACAAGCTCAAAGTGGCTGAAATATAGTTGGTTTCACCACCGTTCACGATGCGGCTAACGTCGTACAGGATAAAACCTGACATCAGTAATACCACAACCGCAGAAATCGTCAGCGACAGCGCAGGAATCGCGAAGAAGATATTTGCAATTGCCGCCAACATCACCAAGACCATACCAATCATCAAAAACTTGCCCATGAAGGAGAAGTCTTTCTTAGTAACGGTCGCGATACTCGCCAAGGTGAAGAAGATCGCGGCAGTACCCATCGCGGCAATACCAATCAATTGCGCGCCGTTGCTAAATTTGAGCGCCACTTGCAAGATTTGGCTGAGCCACAGGCCCATAAAGCCGGTGTAGGCGAGCAAAATACCCACGCCCAAAGCGGATTCTTTGGTTTTCTCAATGGCGTAAAAAGCACCAAAGCTCACGCCCAAGAAAACGATCAGCCCCATCCAGGAGCTCATACCGAACTTCATTGAAATACCGAGCATCGCACCGGCGGCTGTTGGCAACATGCTTAGCGCCAACAAGAAATAAGTATTACGCATCACGCGGTTGCGTTCAGCAGAAAGCGCCGTGCTCCCGTATGTAGCAGTATTGTATTGCATGATCAGGCTCTCCTAGTCTTTATCATTGGCTCGCGTCAAACCGCTTAACCTATGACTAAGATGCGGGGAAAGCTAAAAAGTTTCAAGCTCGATTGCAAAATGGGTAAGTTTTTTTACTTATTCATGCCGTAAAGGCCAAAAATGCGACTGAATATGTGCGCCATCGAGTAAATGCCAATCGGCAAACTGCCAGCGTGGGCTCGATTGGCGATCGATGAGTGTGCTGTAAATGCCGGCGGCAAAATCGCCATAGCGCAATGCGCACGCCGCCATTGCAATTTCAATGTCGACCGTTTTCGCCATCGTCAAGGCGGCACACTTTGCTTGCAAAGCCCAGCTTAAATACAAAGATGTGGGCGATGCTTTGCGTATCCGCTGTGATACGTGCAGCAAATATGCTGAATCGGTCGCAGATTCATCAACCCACTGCGCCAGATAATCCAAGGCCTGCGGTAGTTCGAACTGATTGAGCGCTTGATAATGTGCCTCATAACGCATGAGCTGCGGCTCTAGATGCTGTAATTGCTGCGAGCGGGCGCTTAAAAACTCGCTAAGCAAGAAGGCGTTTTGTTGAGCCGAGCTTGTCCATGGCAAAGCCTCCAGCGCGATTAAGGTCTCGTGCCGCGTTGCATCGGGCAGCAAGAAATCGGCTGCGCCCAACTCCAGCGCATCGCGTGCATTGATGGCCGCACCGGTCAGCCCCAAAAAGCGCCCGGCGCCGTTTAATTTGGGCAACCACCAACTCGCAGCAACGTCAGGAAATAAACCTATGCCGGTTTCCGGCATCGCCAAGCGGCTCGATTCGGTCACGACACGATGGCTGGCCGCGGCAAACAGCCCCCAGCCTCCGCCCATGACAATGCCATACCCCCACGCCAACACTGGTTTTGGATATTCACGAATCGATTGGCATAGGCGGTATTCTTCGCGAAAAAATGCATCGCCTTGCTCGATGTGCGCTGGCTCGCTCATCGCCTGATACAACGTTTTTAAATCTCCACCGGCGCAAAAGCCCCGTTCCCCAGCGCCGATCAACACAATGGCCATGATGGATTCGTCATCCCGCCATTGCGCCAGCGCTGCGCTCATTTGCCGAACCATCGCCAAATTCTGCGCATTAATCCGCTCTGGCGCGCTTAAGGCAAGGCAGGCAATTTGAGAGCCATTATGATTTTTCAATAGCGAGACATGAACCGTCATGCTGACACCTGGCAAAGTGAGATTGATGTTGATTTAGCCCGATTCGTCGTGCGACGCACAAGCAGTAATTTCCTTAATAGCTCAAGCTGTAACATAAGGCCGAGATTGCTTGCCTATAGTGGTGGCATTGCTTTGCGCTCATAGATGAAATGCCCCATTTTGCTCAATTAACCCAACTGGAACACCTGATCATGCAAGCACCTGCCTGTGTTCGGGTGGGCATGCACGGCGAGATTGCATACAAAGAGCAACGCTATCCGCTGTATAGCTTAACAATCGGCAATGCTGCGCCGAGCGCCCCCGTACTCGGCTTCTTTGGCGGGGTTCATGGCCTGGAACGAATTGGCTGCCAAATTGTGCTGTCCTTACTGGCTAGCCTATTCGTGCGCTTGCAGTGGGATAGCAGCTTGCAGCGGCAGCTAGAAAAAATCCGCCTGGTGTTTATGCCGCTGATTAATCCAGTAGGGATGGCGCGTGGCACGCGCTGCAATCACGATGGCATTGATCTGATGCGCAATGCGCCGATCGAGGCAGCCCATCGGGTGCCATTTTTGATGGGGGGACATCGCATTAGCCGAGTTTTGCCTTGGTATCGTGGCGCGGCAAATACTGCGATGGCGCAAGAAAACCAAGCACTATGCCAATTGGTACAAGATCAATTGCTCAATAGCCCATTTAGCCTGGCGCTCGATTGCCATTCTGGCTTTGGACTACGTGATCGCCTATGGTTTCCTTATGCTTACACCCAAGAACCAATCGCGCATCTGGCGGAGGTGTTCGCTTTAACCGAGTTATTTCAGCGCAGCTATCCCTATCACCCCTATCTGATCGAACCGCAATCACAACAATATATGACTCATGGTGATATTTGGGATTATCTCTACCAGCAGCATTTAGCGCAGTCAGATCGCGTGTTTTTACCTTTGACGCTGGAAATGGGGTCGTGGCTCTGGATTAAGAAAAATCCTCGTCAACTATTCTCGATTGATGGTTTATTTAACCCGATCGTTGAACACCGCGAACAACGTGTGCTACGCAAGCATCTGATCTTATTTGAATTTTTAATCCACGCCGTGCATGATTTTGAACACTGGCAAGTCACAAGCACTGAGCGCCACACTGTGCAGCAAAAAGCACTACAGACCTGGTATTCATCATGAGCACATGGGTGTTATTACGCGGCCTCATGCGCGAAAAACGGCATTGGGGTGATTTTGCGACATTACTACAAGCGCAGTGTCCTTGTGACGAGATTGTGAGTATTGAATGGCCGGGTAATGGGCGTTTGCACCAGCAACCCAGCTTCAGCCGAATTGAAATCATGGCAGAGTATATCCAGCAAAGCCTAGATAATATGGGACATACAGGGCAATACCATGTGGTTGCGATTTCTCTTGGTGCCATGGCGGCGATCGAATGGGCATACAGCTACCCGCACAATATCGCCAGTTGCACTTTAATCAATACCAGCCTGCGCAACTACAACCCCTACTCCCAACGCCTTCGCTATCAAAACTGGCCGAATATTGTGAAATTGCTTTTCATGCCAGCCATTGCGCGGGAACAAATCATTCTCCAGCTTACGAGCCAAAACCCGCCAACTAACACGCTGGCACAATGGCAACACTATGCACAGCAGTACCCCATCACGGCATGTAATGCCGCGCGGCAACTCTTGGCTGCCACTCGTTATCAAGCGAAAAATGCTGCGCCGCCCGTGCCGCTATTGCTACTCAATGGCCAGCAAGATCGCTTGGTTAGCCCCGAGTGTAGTGTTGCTATTGCGCGTGCTTGGCAAGTACCGCTGCGCACTCACCCTGAAGCTGGGCATGATTTAAGCCTCGATGCGCCCGATTGGGTAATTGCACAGATTAAAGACGTCTTCTTCAAGAAAACTGAACCCATTTGACGAATAATTGAACTATCCGTGCGCTGACACAACATTTATTGTTGCAGCACACTTATTTAGGAGCTCATCATGAAGGTACTTGCCATTTGCGGTAGTTTGCGTGAAAAATCAACCAACAAGGGCATGCTGCGTTGCGCGCAAGCCAATGCGCCTGAAGGTATGCAAATCGACATCGCGGATTTATCACAAATCCCGTTTTATAACGCTGACATCACCGATCCACCTGCAAGCGTGCAGCAATTACTAGCCCAAATGGCCGCAGCCGATGCGTTTATTTTTGGTGGCCCGGAATACAATTATTCGATTTCTCCTGCACTGAAAAACGCGATTGATTGGGGTTCACGCGCCCCCAACAATGCGATTTTTGGCGGCAAAGCAGTCGCGCTCATGGGCTCTGGTGGTGGCATGGGCACATCGCGTGCGCAGTATCATTTGCGCCAAGTCTGCGTCTTTGTCGACTTGCACCCGCTGAATAAGCCCGAAGTGTTTGCCAACGCATTCACGGGCAGTTTTGATGCCGATGGCAATGTCGTCGACGATAAGCTGAAAGAAAACATCAAAGCGCAGCTTGTAGCACTCGCCGCGTGGTCGAGAAAAATCAGCAATTAATCACTATGGGTATATTAATATAGCGCTTTATAAATATAGCCCGTATGAACATACCCATCAATCCAGCACAATCCACTCGCCATTAATCCGCCCTTCGATCGGCTGATACTGCGTTTTGTATGACATCTTGCGGCATTCTTGAATCCAATAGCCCAAATACACATAGGGCAGGCCTAATTGCTTGGCCAGACCAACCTGCCATACGACGTTGTAAACGCCCAAACTGCGCGCCGCCATATCAGGATCAAAAAAGGTGTAGACCGATGAAATACCATCGTCGAGTTGATCAATTAGGCTGACCATCCGTACTTGGCCATCTTCGATAAATTCGGCCAAAAAGCTAGCGACATTACTGCGCAACAGAAAACTTTCGTACTGTTCGCGATTATCTTGATCCATCCCGCCACCCGCGTGCCGCGATTGCTGGTAGCGTTGATACAACAAAAAATGCTCCTCGCGAAACACCAAATCCATCAACCGCACTTTCAGATTTTGATTGCGTTGCACGACACGACGCTGTGTACGATTTGGCTGAAATTGATTGGCAGGAAGGCGCACCGGGACGCAGGCTTGGCAGTGATCGCACCACGGGCGATACACAAACTGGCCACTACGGCGAAAACCTTGCTCGACCAACTGGCTATAGACGCTGGTATTGATTAAATCCGAAGGCACAGCCACCTGAGAGCGCGCGGCGCGATCTTCGAGATAACTACATGGATACGGCGCGGTCGCGTAAAACTGAAGTTGCACCGTATGCTTACGAAAAGTGTCGTTCATATCGGCCTCATTTTGGCGCAGCTTAGTTGGCGCCTAGTGATTCATAGCGATATGGCCATGGGCCAAGCACATCATATTGCGCCGTTAACATTTCAAGTTGCTCGATAAAATCGTCGCGGCTAATTTCCCGCGCGCCAAATCGAGCTAAGTGGTCGGTGTACATTTGGCAATCAATCAAGCCAAAACCCTGCGCACTCAACCACTGTACCGCATGCACAAAGGCAATTTTCGATGCATCTGCACGGCGCGCAAACATTGATTCACCATAGAACATTTTGCCGATCGCCATGCCGTAAAGTCCGCCGACGAGTTCGTCGCCCATCCAGCATTCAAAACTGTGCGCGTAACCGGCCTCGTGCAAGGCCACGTAGGCTTCGAGCATCTCGGGAGAGATCCAAGTTCCGGTTTCAGCGCCGCGTGGCTCAGCACAGCCCTGCATCACGTCGCGAAACGCGGTATCAAAAGTAACCCGATAGGGTTTATTGCGCAGCACTTTGGCTAGAGAGCGATGAATATGTAATTCATTTGGGTAAAGCACCATCCGCGGGCTAGGGCTCCACCATAGAATCGGCTCGCCAGGCATAAACCACGGAAAAATGCCGCGACGGTAGGCGGCCAGAACGCGTCCTGGCGCTAGATCACCGCCCGCGGCGAGCAAACCATTGGGTTCATTTAACGCAGTTGCTAGCGGCGGAAATTGGTGGCGATGGTCTAGCCAAGGAATCATAACGCGACAAAAACCTGCTTATTTTTTGCCTTTGTCTTGGCATTCGCCACAAATGCCATAAAGGTACATTTCATGCTCTTGAATTTGAAAGCCGTGTTTTTCCGCAATCGCGTCTTGGCGTGCTTCAATTTCGGGGTCAAAAAACTCTTCGACCTTGCCACATTTCACACACACCAAGTGATCATGATGATCACCGTGATTGAGCTCGAATACCGATTTGCCCGTTTCAAAATGATGGCGAACCAAAATACCGGCTTGTTCAAATTGCGTGAGCACACGATATACCGTTGCTAAGCCCACATCAATTTCTTCGGCTAGCAATAGGCGATATACATCCTCGGCGGTTAGGTGACGCTCGGCGCTGGTTTCAAATAAATTAAGGATCTTCAGGCGCGGTCCGGTAGCCTTTAAACCCATGCCTTTTAATTCAGCTGCTTTGCTCATATTAATTTTCCCACTGTCGATATGTGCGGTGTTGGCTCAATACGGTTATCATATAGCGTTTTTCGGTGCCGCGCACCGACCCTCACCGTGAAGCGTAAACGCATGAAGGCTAGAATCTTAACTGTTATCATCAGTAGCAGCCTGTTTTTAACTGGCTGCAGCGTAGTCAATTTCATCACGCCGTATAAGCTCGACATTCCTCAAGGTAATGAAGTGACGGAAGATCAGCTTGCCAATTTGAAGGTCGGGATGACACCGTCTCAGGTTCGTTTTGTTCTGGGCACGCCACTATTGGTTGACCCATTTCATCAAAACAACTGGGAATATATTTACCGCGATCAACGTTCTGGCTCACTGAAAGAGCAAAAACGCCTGACGGTATTCTTTGAAAATAATCTGGTCACCAAGTGGCAGGGCGATGTACTCCCCGAACCTCCTGCCCGTAAAGCCATCAAAAATAATGCCAGCGCGCCACTTAAAGACGACGATTTAATGCGAATGAAGGCTGATCCAAGTAATGTGGGCAGCAAAGAAATCGAAGTCAAACCACTGATAGATAAAGGATTCTAAATGACGATGAAAATCGCCATTGCAGGCGCGAGCGGCCGTATGGGTCGCATGTTGATCGAAGCGGTCGTAAATGCGCCTGATGCTGAACTTTTCGCCGCGCTTGATCGCGCAGGCAGCGACAGCATCGGTACCGATGCCACTGCTTTTTTGGGTACAAATAGCGGCGTGCTAATTAGTAGCGATTTAGCTGCACTGAATGGCGCCGATGTCATTATTGACTTCACCCGCCCTGAAGGCACGCTTGAACACCTAAAAGCCTGCCAAGAATATGGCGTGAATATGATTATTGGTACGACCGGCTTTGACGAAGCTGGCCGCGCTGCGGTGGCCACTGCCAGCGAAAAAATCGCGATTGTGTCGGCTTACAATATGAGCGTGGGCGTCAACTTGGTGTTCAAACTGCTAGAAGTTGCCGCAGGTGTGCTCAATCAAGGTTACGATGTTGAAATCGTTGAAATGCACCACAAGCACAAAGTTGATGCGCCATCAGGCACTGCGATTGCCATGGGTGAAGCAGTAACCAAAGCTTGGGATAAAGCGCTGAAAGACATCGCAGTATGGTCACGTGAAGGCATTACCGGCGAGCGCCAAGACGGCACGATTGGCTTTGCTACACTGCGCGGCGGCGATGTGATTGGTGATCATACCGTGGTATTTGCTGGCGCGGGCGAGCGTGTCGAGATCACTCATAAAGCAAGCAATCGCACCATTTATGCACAAGGCAGTTTGCGCGCTGCGCGCTTTTTGGCGGGCAAAACAGCAGGCCACTTCAATATGCAGGATGTGTTAGGTTTAAATTAAACCAATACGCAAGGCATGAAAAAAAGCGAGGTCAAAATCGGCCTCGCTTTTTATTTTCCTTCGATGAAAAGAATAATCGATAATACTGATTATTCGCTCTTTCCTACTTACCAATACTACGCTCGCAGATCAAACTACCTTTAAAGCTTTCAACTGTTAAAGTTGCCTGTGCAACATAGATCTAAACAGAATTGCCTTATCAGCAAAGATGCTGACTACCGATCTACGACACTTGCCACTACGAAAGAACGTCATCTAAAGAGCATCGAGAACTTAACTGCTTCTCGTTTTTGGCTCGGTATTAAATCGATTGAGGCGAGTTCCGTGACTGCCTTATACCGAAAACCATTTTTATCGATCAACTGATTGATCATGTTTAGCCTTAGCGGCCTGTTACAAAAACATCCAGAAAACAATTCTTCAAATTGGCCTCCTGTGTTTTATGCTCAAACAACAAACTTTGAATTCCAAACTGGCCTCCTGTTTTGTTGCTGTAGTATTACTCTAGTCCTAAATATTCATTCCTGCAACATATCCCGACGACCAGGCCCATTGAAAATTGTATCCGCCCAGCCAACCGGTCACATCGACCACTTCACCAATGAAATAAAGGCCTGGAACATTGCGCGCCATCATGGTCTTGGATAGCAGCTCATCCGTATCAACGCCACCCTTGGTCACCTCGGCTTTTTTATACCCCAAGGTGCCCGACGGTTTGACTTGCCATGCGTGCAATTCCGCCTCTAAGGCTTGCAATACTTTAGGTGAGTATTGCTTCAAAGGCTTTATTTCACCTTTTCTTTCAAGCCATACCTGCAGAAAACGCTTGGGTAAAATATCGCTTAACACGGTCGTTAACAGCGCGTCACGATTGGCGCTGGCCAAAAATTCTTGCAAATCTAGATCCGGAATTAAGTCGATCGAAATGACTTCACCCGGCTGCCAATAGCTGGAAATTTGCAGAATTGCAGGGCCAGAAACGCCCTTGTGTGTGAATAATACCGCTTCGCGAAATTGCTGGTTTTGGCACGAAACAATCGCATCTTCGATCGCCACACCAGCCAATTCGGGCCACAAATCTTCGGCTTGAAAAGTTAACGGCACCAATGCCGCCGTTTGCGGCACGATTTTTAGGCCAAATTGCTTGGCCACTTCGTAGCCAAACGCAGTCGCACCGATTTGCGGAATCGACAAGCCACCGCTCGCAATCACCAGCGATGCGCAATGCCAAGTTTCTTGGCTGGTCTCAACGATAAAACCGCCACCGTCGGCTTGGCTAATGGCCCCCACGCTGGTGCCCATACGCCAGAGCACATCGCCCTGCTCCACTTCGGCTTTTAGCATTTGAATAATGCCGTCCGAATTTTGGTCGCAAAACAATTGCCCCAAAGTTTTCTCATGAAAACTCAGGCCATGCTTATACACCAGCGCAATGAAATCGTGCTGCGTGTATTGCTTGAGCGCCGACTTCACAAAATGCGGGTTGTTCGACAGGTAGCAATCGGGGTGAATATTCAGATTGGTAAAGTTGCAGCGCCCACCACCGGAGATGCGGATTTTTTCAGCGAGCTTGGTGCTGTGATCGACGAGCACCACTTGCTTGCCCCGTTGCCCCGCAGTCGCGGCGCACATTAAACCTGCGGCGCCCGCGCCAATGATTACTACGTCTGTTTGCTGCATTGCTTACCCCTTCGAAGGCGCACATTGTACCGACTTCGGCGCCTGTGGGCATATACGCTGATCAACTAAGGCCAAACCCCATTGGCATTTTTACGCAGACCTTTAAGCCCAGCATTGGCGTAAAATAAGCTACTTAATCTTGCCGGAGTTTTTGCATGCACACGATGATTGTTACCGACCTCGATGGCACTTTGCTCGACTCAGAACACAAAGTCGATCCGTATACCGCCGAAACGTTTCAGGCGCTTGCGGCGCAAGGCATCAACATCACTATCGCCACCGGTCGTCACTTTCTCGATGTGAAGGGCATCCGCAGCGTTTTAGGCGTTCCCGCGCATTTGATCACTTCCAACGGCGCACGCGTGCATGCGCCCAATGATGAAGAAATCTACGCCGAAAATATAGATCCGGCCTTGGCTAGAACGCTGATGCAACCTGAATTTTCTGCCGGTTCACTGCTCAATGCCTACGTCGATGAAGGCTGGCTCGTCGAGCGCGACTGCCCTGAATTGGTCGGTGTGTATTACAAAGATTCGGGCTTTGGCTATCAAGTGTGCGATTTGAAAAACCACTCCGGCGAAGGCATGGCCAAAATTTTGTATATTGGCGAGCACGCTCAATTAACTGAAATCGAAGCCAAAATCTTGGCCCAGTACCGCGATCAAGTGTACATCACGTTCTCAGCGCATGATTGCCTAGAAGTCATGGCGCCCACCGTATCCAAAGGGCACGCATTGCAAGCGGTATTAAGCCGGCTCGATTCTGATAAAACACATTGCATCGCCTTTGGCGACGGGCAAAATGATATTGAAATGCTCGGCGTGGCCGGTACAGCGTTTGTAATGGCCAACGCGAGTGAAAAATTGAAAGCCGCGCACCCCAATCTGCCGATGATCGGTAGTAATGAAAATCATGGCGTGGCAACACAATTACGCAGTATGTTTAAACTCTAAACATCAACATTGGGCAGGAGTACATCATGCGCTTTGCAATACTACTTGGCGGTATTCTTATCAGTGGCTTGGCTAATGCTGCTTGCAGCCCAATACTCCAGCACAAATTTAAAACGCTGCAAGGCCAGCCTTTTGATCTGTGCCAGTATGCTGGTAAGCCGATTTTGGTCGTCAATACCGCAAGTAAATGCGGCTTTACCAAGCAATTTACCAAGCTGGAACAGATGTACGACAAGTACAAAGGCCGCGGCTTATTGGTGATTGGCTTTCCATCGAATGATTTCAAGCAAGAATTGGAGAGCAACGCCGAAATTGGCGATTTTTGTAAACTCACCTATATGGTCGAGTTTCCGATGATGGAAAAATCCAGCGTCACTGGCAAAAGCGCCAACCCATTCTATCAGCAGCTGATCAAAGCTTCTGACACCAGCCCGAAATGGAATTTCTACAAATACCTGATCGCGCCCGATGGCAAAACGGTCACGGCCTATAGCTCGATGACCGAACCTGATGACAAAGAAATCATCAGCAAAATCGAGGGCTGGTTGCCAAAGAAATAGCCGCCCACGGGCGGCTCAGGCTGATGAGCAAGAGGTGAGGCAACATTTTCCAAATCTCGGCAAAGCCGAGCCTAAGAAATAAGGCCTTGAATCTGCAGCCTTGATGTTTTACTCCCCCCTCCCGTCCCCTCTTGAGGGGAGCCTCGCTGCGCGAGTGGAATTTGCCATCCATTTAATGCAGCGAAGCGCGGTTTATCTTGGTCATTAAGGCGTGGTAATCGCCGTTACCAAGGGGCGGAAACGGTTAATGCCTTGGTCAAAGTCGTAGAGCGCACCTTGCTGAATATCGAAATACCAGCCGATTAAGCTCAGTTTGCCCGCTTCAACACGCTCGGCAATAAAGGGGAATGACATTAAATTATCGAGTGAAACAATAATCGCCGCCATTTCACAGGCGCGGATTTGGCGTTCTTCGTCTTTATGCGCCAATTCACGTTGCACTTGCTCACGCGCCGAATCGGCAATACGCACCCAACGGCCAACAAAATTGGCCTCGGTTTTCGACTCTGGGTTTTGCATCAAAGCGCGAATACCGCCGCAACCGGAATGGCCAAGAACGATAATTTTACTGACCTCCAGATGCACAACTGCGTATTCAATCGCCGACGAAACACCGTGATATGCCCCATCAATCTCGTACGGCGGCACCATATTGGCCACATTGCGCACGACAAATAAATCACCCGGATCACAGTCCATCAGTAAAGCAGGGTCTACGCGTGAATCTGAACAGCCAATTAACAGTGTCTTTGGATTCTGGCCTTGTTTCAGCTCTTCAAACAAAGAGCTGTGTTCACCAAAATATTTATGCTGAAAACGGCGAAACCCACCGATGAATTTTTCAATATCTTCCATCTTTCCCCCTGAGTTTCTCAGTGAATTTTTTTGCGCAATTCTACTGTGTTTCAGCCCACTTGGTACGGACAATTACGTGGATGGCACGCAAAGACTGATCTGGTTCAATTTTTTTGAATAGTCAATACAAGTATTTTTGCTATCAATAGGAAGTATTCGCATTTAAGATCAACTTCGAATTCAGAATAACTGAATAAGGATTCCACAATGAAGTCAGCAGCCCCTAGTAACTACAACGCACTGCAAATCAGCTTGCACTGGCTCACCGCCATCTTGATCTGCGGTGCCTTTGCGCTGGTTTGGACTTTCGACAATACGCCCTTAGCGCCAGATACCTTTAAGCTCAAACTTCAACTCATTGCTTGGCACAAATGGGCAGGTATTACTGTATTGGGCTTATTTGCACTGCGCTTTGCCTACAAACTGGTACGGGGTACTCCTGCGGTAGATCCGAATTTACCGCCGCTGCAGCGCAAATTGGCCATCGGCGTACACCATCTGCTGTATGTATTGATGCTGGTTATGCCGCTGGTGGGTTGGATGCTTAGCTCCGCTAAGGGCTATCCCGTCATGCTTTATGGCGTGTGGCAAATGCCTGATTTAGTCGCCAAAAATGAAGATTTGGCCAAAGTATTGAAAGATATTCATGAATTACTCGCCAATGGTTTGCTGCTGTTAATCGGCCTGCACGTGGCGGGTGCGTTGAAACACTATTTCATCGACAAAGATGCTACGCTGTCGCGGATGCTACCTTTCTTGAAACATAAATAAATCCTACGGAGAACCACAGCATGATCCGCCCTCTTCTCGCTGCAACGCTATTGATCGGTGCTTTAGGTGCACAAGCTGCACAAACCTTGGTACCGCAAAAAAGCCGCATCGGTTTTAGTTTTAGCCAAATGAATACGCCAGTGGATGGCCTGTTTAAAACCTACACCACGGCGATTGATTTTGACCCAGCCAAGCCAGAAAGCGCCAAAGCACAGATCGTTGTTGATCTGGCCAGCATTGACGTCGGCGGACCGGATGGCAATGCCGAAGCCAAAAAGAAAGCTTGGTTTGACGTAGCCGCCTTTCCGAAAGGCACTTTTACCGCGACCAGTGTCAAAGCACTGGGCGGCGGCAAATTTGAAACCCGTGGCAAATTAACGATCAAAGGCATTAGCCGTGATGTGGTCGGCCAGATGAGCGCGAAGCAGCAAGGTGCTGAATTAATTCTGGAAGGCAGCGTGCCCTTACTGCGCCTGAATTACAAACTCGGCGATGGCGCATGGGCCGATACAGGCACGGTCGCTAACGAAGTAACAGTGAAGTACAAACTCGTATTAACCGGAAAAGCAGGTCAATAAAAGGCCTCATTAACATACCCACTAGGAGTAATACAATGAAAAAACTGATTTTGGCTTCGATTTTATCTGCAGCAACGCTCAGCGCGGTAGCTGCGCCGGTCACTTACAACGTGGATCCATCGCACACCTACGCCAGCTTTGAAATCAACCACTTGGGTTTCTCAACTCAACGCGGTTCTTTCCAAAAAACCGATGGCGTGATCACGCTAGATCAAGAAAAGAAAACCGGTAGCGTCGATATCACCATCGACACGGCCAGCCTGAATACCGGCTGGGCGGCGCGTGATAAGCATTTGACTAGCGAAGACTTTTTTAACGTGGGCAAATTCCCAACGATGACGTTCAAAAGCAAGTCATTCAAATTTGACGGCGACAAATTAAGCAGCGTCAGCGGCGATTTCACTTTGCTCGGCGTGACCAAACCATTGACCCTGAATGTAAGCGCCTTCAAATGTGCGCCGCACCCTATGAGCAAAAAACCAACGTGCGGCGCTGATGCGGTAGCAACAATTAAGCGTAGCGAATTTGGCATGGCCGCTTACGTGCCAGCCGTGAGCGACGAAGTGACATTGCGTATTCAAGTAGAAGCTAGCGCAAAATAATTCAGCGCTTGCCAATTAAAACCCCTTTGTTTCGTGCAAAGGGGTTTTTTCTTGGTAGCAGACTTGCAGCGATACAGGCCAACAGAGACAATACCGCCACCCTTTGATTTACACGAGTGAACCTTTATGCACGATCAACAAGCGAAGCCAGACTCAATGCCAACGCCCCTCTTAGGCAAAGTGATTTTTGCCAGCCGCTGGCTGCAACTACCAATTTATCTGGGTTTGATCATCGTGCAAGGCGTGTATGCGTATAAGTTTTTGGCCGCGTTATTTAGCATGATGAGCAATTTAACCACCTTGTCTGAAACGCAAATTATGCTGGGCGTATTGGGACTGATCGACGTGGTGATGATTGCCAATTTGTTATTGATGGTGACGGTGGGCGGCTATGAAACCTTTGTCTCGCGCCTGCGCATTGACCGCCATCCCGATCAGCCAGAATGGCTTGATCATGTGAACGCGACCGTATTGAAAGTGAAGCTTTCAATGGCAATTATTAGCATCTCGTCGATTCACCTGCTGCAAACATTTATCAACGCCGCGCAAATGTCGGAAGCAACAATGAAATGGCAAGTGATCATTCACCTGGCCTTCCTCGTTTCTGCGGCGGCTTTGGCGTATACCGATAAACTATTGCATTCGGTTAGCAGTCAGCACTAAGCAAACAGGGTATTGCCACCTAGCCATTTACTGATCTAAGCTATAAGGCAATACCCATCATCCCTCTGCATTTAGCCACTGCTGAATCAGTGGCGAATGCGTTAATGCATTAATCCACCACTTCGTCGCCTGCCCCGCGTCTTGACTGCGCCAAGCATGACACAAACGCGATTGCGGACGCACTTCTGACACCGCTTTCACAATCAACTCACCACGATCTAAATAAGGCTTGGCCCACGGCAGCGGCAAATAGCCACAACCCAAGCCAGCGACTTGCGCCGCCACTTTATCGGCCATCGATGGCACACGCAAAATATCTTGCCCAGACAAAATATTGTACGAATAAGCGGGCATTTGCCTTGCGCTATCTGGAATCACAATCGCGCGATGCTGCATAATCACCTGTGTGGCAAGCGGCTCGGGAGCGTTAGCTAAGGGGTGATTCGGCGCCACCACGAAGACGCTGCGAAACTCACCCAATGCATGGGTGGAATACCCCCCTCCTGATGGGCCTTGGGCGATCACACCAATCGCAATGTCTGCCCGCCGTTCAAGCAAAGCCTCCCAACTACCCCCCAAAGACTCATGCAATAAGCGCAAACGGGTGCCAGAATTAATCGCATCAAAATCGCGCAACAAGGGGTAAATCAAATGCTGCGGGATAATCGTATCGATCACGATGGATAATTCGGTTTCCCAGCCCGTGGCCACCCGCTTGATTCGGCACTCCAACTCATTAGCCGCGCGCAATAAATGGCGGCCTTCATTCAGCAGCTCCAACCCCGCAGCGGTAAGCGTGGCGCGATGACCACTGCGATCAAAAATCGCCACGCCCATATCGTCTTCGAGTTTGCGCACCATATACGTGACCGCCGACGGCACGCGATGCACCTCCTCTGCGGCGGCAGCAAAGCTGCCCCGCCGGGCAATCGCATCCAAGATCTCTAGCGACTCCAAACTCAAGCGCAGCATATTTTTACTCCGTCCTAGTAGCACAAGAAGCCGACCTGCAGCCCTATTTTGGAAGATCCGCGTGTGTAACCTACCTCAGCGCAGGATTCTTTATCGAAAATTTTGAATAATTTCGGCAGATCTTTTAGCTATCAAAGCAGCAGCCGTCAACTTATTATGGCATACAGAGTTCAAATGAATTGATGGAGAATCTGATGATTACGCTACGCAAAGCCGAAGAACGCGGCCACGCCAACCATGGTTGGCTCGATTCCAATTTCAGTTTTTCATTTGCCGAGTATTACGACCCGGCACACATGCATTTTGGTGCGCTACGCGTGATCAACGACGATCGCATCGCGCCGGGCATGGGTTTTGGCATGCATCCGCATCAGGATATGGAAATCATCACCTATGTACTCTCAGGCGCGATTGAGCACCGCGACAGCATGGGTAATGGCAGCATCATTCGCCCCGGCAATGTGCAGCGCATGAGCGCCGGCACGGGCGTGCGTCATAGCGAATTTAATCCAAGTGAAACTGAAGAGACGCACTTGCTGCAAATTTGGATTATGCCCAATCAAAAAGGCGTGACGCCATCGTATGAAGAAAAGATCTTTAGCGAGGCAGAAAAACGCGGGCAATTGCGCTTGGTCGCCAGCCCCGATGCTGAAAATGGCTCGGTGCTGATTCACCAAGATGTGCGCTTATACGTTGGGCTATTTGATGGCGACGAGCAATATGTAGCGCCGATTCAAATGGGGCGCAAATTATACGTGCATATCGCGCGCGGGCTACTGGAGGTGAACGGTATTGTGCTCAAAGCAGGCGATGCAGCAATGCTAACGCACGAGACACAATTGCAACTGGCACACGGACAACACGCTGAAGCCCTAGTCTTTGATGTTTTCTAAGTCAGAGCGGGGTATATCTTTACAGATCAATATTAGCAATAACTTCTGAGCTATACATACTACATCAATACCGGCACACTCAGCTTAGCTGGGTGTGTCTGTATTGAATGACAAAGTCATTTACATCAAAGCCTTTCCTGCTCAATGGCAGTAAACTGATCGATCAGGAGGAGGCTTTATGCAAAAAAAATTACTAGCCCTATTGATCAGCACGCTGAGTCTGGCGGTACAAGCCAGCGACGCAATTCATACCACCCCAGAGCAGATTCATACCAGTGGCCGCTGGCAACTCACACAGAAAGGCTATCAGGCCACATGGGCGGGAGTGACGCTTTCGGCACGTTTTAACGGCGAATCGGTCGGTGTGGTGCTTAATGATGAGCGCAGTTTTTACAGCGTTGAAATCGACGGCAAAGTGGTCCAGCAAATTACGCCAGCTTGGGGTAAACGCACGGTTAGGGTTAAAAACTTGCCCGCGGGCGAGCACACGATAGAACTCATACGCCGCAATGAAACCCCAGAATACATCGGCACCGTACACGGCTTTACGCTGGACAAAGGCCAATGGTTGGCTGCGCCCGCAGTACCAAAGCGAAAAATTGAATTTATTGGCGACTCGTTCACCGCGGCGCTGGCCAATTTATCGACCAAACGCGAATGCAGCGACGCAGAGATTGGCGCCAGCACCGACATCAGCCAAGGTTTTGCGATCAAAGTAGCACGGCAATTGGGCGCACAATGGCAAACCAATGCGATGTCGGGCATGGGGCTGATTCGCAACTGGAACGGCAATTTGCCTGATCGTGATTTTCGCACCTTTTACCCGCGCCAATTGCACACCGATGCCAGCAGCAAACTTGATGCCAAATGGCAGCCGCAATTGGTCGTCATCGGTTTAGGAATTAATGATTTTTCAACGCCAGTGAATGCCGGCGAAAAACGCACGACCGAGCAAAGGGCCACGGACTTTCAGGCGGCCTACCGCCAATTGATTGCCCAACTGAACGAGCGTTATAAAAACCCACAAATCATCCTCACCGCGATGAAGCTGTGGCCCGATGATCAGCAGCGCCCGAATGTACAAGCCGTCGTTGAGCAGGAAAAAGCGGTAGGAAATACGCGGATTCATTATCTGAACCTTGATCCGCTGCAACTCACCGCCTGCCAGTGGCACCCGAATTTAAGTGATCATCAGCAAGTAGCTGAGCAGGTGCTGGATAAAATCAAAACACTTGAATTGGCTTGGTAAACAGCATAATGGCTGAATAAAAAGCAAAAACCCAGACACTACTTAATGCCGTTCACTTAAGCAAAAAAATGGCCGTTCGCCCTGAGCTTGTCGAAGGGGAAACGGCCATTTTGTCTGTTATGCACGCCATTCATGGTTCGACAAGCTCACCACGAACGGCTTAAGTGAACGGCATTACCAGTCTCAACTGGGCTTTTGCTTTGTACTACGCCCAATGAATGGGTTTAATTAACACGGGCATTTATTGACATTGCCCGCGCCGGGAAAGCGCGCGTCAAGGCAATAGCGATAAAACTCCTCGCGCGTGAATGGCGTAGCGCCCGGATGCTGGCTGCGCATATGATCGACGTAATATTCATAATCATGAATCCCGACCATCAAGCGACAAGTCTGTACCACTTTTTGCGCGGTGTCTTTCAAGTCCGCTAACCAGTTCGAATCCGTCAACCAGTTAGAGCCCAGACTATAACGCCGAAAATCTTCCGGGCTCATCAAAACGCCGTAGGGATTAATAGCTCGCTGTTCGGCCACGTAGCGATCATATTCATCCTGCAGCGTCTCATCAGCCAAGGCAGAGCGCTGTTCACGCCCTGCGCTGGGGAGCAAAAAGCTCAGATCAAGCACGGCTGGCCTCAACTTTTAGATTGCTACCAACTTCATTCACGGTCGGATGCGCGTGGCCAAGCGCTTTGCGTACATGAATAATCGTTGCAATCAACATCGTCACCGCCACCAACATAAAGAAGGCGCATAGACCGGCGTTGATCTGGTTATTAAATACAATGCGTTCCATATCGGCGATGGTTTTGGCGGGAGCCAAAATCGTGCCGTCAGCAATCGCCGCTTTAAAGCGATCAGCTTGCGCCAAGAAACCAATCTTCGGATTTTCATGGAAGATTTTTTGCCAGCCAGCCGTCATCGACGTGATGAACAACCATACGGTTGGCACAATCGTTACCCACGCGTAGCGCTCTTTCTTCATCTTGAACAACACCACGGTACCGAGTAGCAAGGCCATCGACGCGAGCATCTGGTTACCAATCCCGAACAGCGGCCACAGCGTATTAATACCACCCAATGGGTCGGTTACGCCTTGGTAAACGAAGAAGCCCCAACCCGATACGGCCACCGCGGTACCGAGCATATTGCCGGCCCATGAAGTGCTTTTTGCAAAGCCAGGGATAAACACACCCACCGTGTCTTGCACCATAAAGCGGCAAGCACGCGTACCGGCATCGACTGCAGTCAAAATAAACAGCGCTTCAAACAGAATGGCAAAGTGATACCAGAACGCCATCATCGCTTTGCTGCCGAAGATGTCGGAAATAATCGCCGCCATACCCACTGCAAACGTTGGTGCACCACCCGCACGCGACAAGATTGAATGCTCGCCGACGTCTTTGGCCATTTGCGTCAAGATTTCTGGTGTGATCACAAAGCCCCAGCCATTAATCACGGTTGACGCGCTTTCTACCGTTTTACCAATCACGGCAGCTGGCGAGTTCATCGCAAAGTAGATACCAGGATCGAGAACCGAAGCACAAATCAGCGCCATGATCGCAACAAACGATTCACACAACATCGAGCCGTAGCCAATCACGCGCATATGGCTTTCTTTCTCAACCAGTTTTGGCGTTGTACCTGATGACACCAAGGCGTGGAAACCTGAAATTGCGCCGCAGGCAATGGTAATGAACAAGAATGGGAATAATGAACCCGAGAAAACTGGGCCAGTACCGTCGATGAATTTTGTCACCGCTGGCATTTTCAGCTCTGGCGCGGCAAACACAATACCGACCGCCAAACCAGCAATCACACCGATTTTCAAGAAGGTAGACAGATAATCACGTGGCGCAAGCAAGAGCCAAACAGGCAAGGCCGACGCGATAAAGCCATACAGCACCAGCGCAAAAGTCAGTTGCGGGCCAGTCATCGTGAAGAATGGGCCCCAGTATGGATCGGCAGCAATATTCTCACCAAAGACAATCGCCGCCATCATCAGCACGAAACCGATGATAGAGATTTCCATAATGCGACCTGGGCGCAGGTAGCGCATATACACGCCCATAAACAAGGCGATAGGAATCGTCATTGCAATCGAGAACACGCCCCATGGGCTTTCGGCCAAGGCCTTGATCACGACCAGCGCCAGCGCCGACAAGATAATGATCATCACGCCCAAGGCGCCGACCATCACAATAAAGCCGGGAATCGTACCGAGCTCTTGTTTGGCCATTTCACCTAAAGAACGGCCGTCGCGGCGCGTTGAAATAAACAAAATCAAGAAGTCTTGCACCGCGCCAGCGAGCATCACGCCGACCAAAATCCAGATCGTGCCGGGCAAAAACCCCATCTGCGCGGCCAAAATCGGGCCGACCAAAGGGCCCGCGCCGGCGATCGCAGCAAAGTGGTGACCAAACAGCACCCACTTATTCGTTGGCACATAATCAAGGCCATCGTTACGACGAACTGCTGGTGTTAAGCGCGAATCGTCGAGCTCGAACACTTTTTCTGCGATAAATTTGGAATAGAAACGATAGGCGATGCTGTAGCAAGAAATTGCTGCCAACACCAACCACACGGCATTAACGTGCTCGCCGCGCGACAGCGCGAGCATGGCAAAGGAGAATGCGCCGCCCAGCGTCACCGCCGCCCACGCTCCCCACTGCTTGATTGAGCTCATGATTGACCTCAGTGCATAGTTTTAGACACGCTGATGCTAAGCCAGGGCTTTGTGCAAGCGTTCATAAAAAGCAGGGAGCGGTTATGGGTGCAATTAAGCGGTGCGCTACACAGATTAAGCGGCGCGCATATTGATTTAGCGCAGAATAAGCAATGGCAAAATTACTACGATAGGTATAGCCCCATAATCACCATCAAACAATGACTTCAGTGCAATACTCCAAGAGCCTCTTTGACCGACTTCAAAAAGCGGCGACTCACCGGCACAGTTAAGCCCGCGCGAGTCAATAAATCTGCGCCGCCACCGTCTTGGTGGATGATTTCGGCGATACGATCAGGGTTGACCAAATGCTGACGATGGCAGCGCAGTAATTTGGTTTTTTCTTCCAACGTTTTAAGCGTCAGCTCAGTGAAGTGCTCGTTACCATCACGCGAAATCAGATACACGCCCGAGAGCCGCGCGGTGACAAACTCCACCTCGTCAATCGGCAATAACACGATGCGATCATGGCGATGGCAAGGCAGTTGTTTTAACGATTCGCGCGGCGCGAGCGCACTGTAGTCGGGTCGACTACCCAGTGATTTTCTCAATCGAGTCAGCGTTTTAACCAAGCGATTGGCTTCAACAGGCTTGAGCAAATAATCAAAGGCGTGCTCTTCAAACGCTTTGACCGCGTGCTCGTCAAACGCGGTGACAAACACAATCAGCGGCAGGCGTTCTGGGTCGAGCATCGCGACCATTTCCAGCCCCGAAATACGCGGCATTTGGATATCGAGAAAGATCACGTCGGGGCGCAGGCGATTCACTTGCTGTATGCCTTCAATCGCATTGCTGGCTTCGCCAACCACTTCGACGCCTTCGGCGAGTAACAAATTGCGCAATTCGTCGCGCGCCAACGGCTCGTCATCGATTAATAAGGCCTGCATCAAGCCAACTCCTCTGCCAACGGTAACATCAAGGTGATACGGGTAAATTGATCGGATTCTTTTTCTACACTTAAGCCGTATTCTGGGCCAAAACGTGCTTTGAGCCGCCGATCAACCAAACTCATCCCCATCCCATCGCCGCGGCTCGGCTCAAACAAACCGGCGTTGTCTTCAACGTGCACCAGCAGCGTATTGGCTTTACTGCCCGCCTGGGCGAACAATTTCAGTTGCCCCAAACCGAGCAAATGCGAGGTGCCGTGCTTGATCGCGTTTTCGACCAAGGGCTGTAATGAAAATGCCGGCAGGCGAGTTTGTAAAAAACTCGAATCAATTTCAACCGCCACCTTCAATCTGTCGCCAAAGCGCGCCAACTCGATTTGCAAATAGGCGTTGATATGCTCTAACTCATCGGCCAGCGTCACCATTTCGTCGGGCCGCTTGAGGTTTTTGCGAAAGAACGTTGATAAATGCTGCACCAAGGCACGAGCGCGATCAGGGTCTAGCCGAATTACAGCATTCAAGGTATTGAGCGCATTAAATAGAAAATGCGGGTTCACCTGCGCGTGCAGCAATTTGATTTCGGATTGCGCCAGCAGCGCGCGTTGCGCCTCGATCCGCCCAGTTAGAATTTGGCGCGACAGTAATTTGGCGATCCCCTCACCCAAGGTGCGATTCAGCTTGGCAAACAAGCGCCCTTTCGGTTCGTACAGCTTGATCGTACCGATCACCTGATCATCAGCGTCTTGCAGCGGAATCACCAAGGTTGAGCCGAGTTTGCAATCGGCGTGGATCGAACATTTATACGCGACCTCATTGCCATCGGCATACACAACCCGATTATCACGAATCGCCTGTATCGTATGCTGCGAGGTGATTGGCGTGCAGGGCAAATGATGGTCTGAACCGGTGCCGGTAAACGCGAGTAACTTTTCTCTATCGGTAATTGCCACCGCGCCAACGCCGGTTTCTTCGGAAATAATTTTCGCCACTTTCATCGAGTTGGCTTCGTTAAAGCCCGAACGCAACACACCCTCAGTGCGGGCAGCGATACGCAGCGCATGCGCAGAAAAAGCATTGGAAAATTGCTCGGCCAGCGCGCGTCGATCAAGCAGCAATCGCATAAACATTGCCGCGCCAACGCTATTGGCAATTAACATCGGCAGCGCCACATGGTTCACAACAGAAAACGCGGTGGAATACGGGCGGGTCAGCAGCAGAATAATCAACATCTGCATCATTTCGGCCACCAGCGTTACCAGGCCGACCAACATGGGTTGAAACAATAGATCAACTCGCCCATTGCGAATCAGAAAACGATGCACCATGCCGCCGAGCAGACCTTCGCAAATCGTCGACACCATGCACGCCACATCGGTTGGGCCGCCCATCGTGTAGCGATGAAAACCGCCGGTAAAACCCACCGCCAGCCCGACCGAAGGCCCGCCCAACAAACCGCCGAGCACAGCACCAATCGCACGGATATTGGCAATCGAATCGTCGACCTTCAGGCCAAGATAAGTGCCTAAAATGCAAAAACCGGAAAAAACGACGTAACAGGTGAGCTTGTGCGGCAAGCGAATCGACACTTGCATCAGCGGCGTAAAGAGCGGCGTGCGTGCCAATAGCCACGCAATCACCATAAAAATGCAGGTTTGCTGCAGCAAGAGCACAACGAGATAGAGTTGCTGATTCAGCATCGCAAAACGCTCAGACCAAGGAACATTTCTCTTATAACGGATTTAAATCCGCAAAGCCATCCTCAATTTCCCGATGCTGTTTCTACCTCCACTTATGAGTTAAGCTTTGACATAGAAATGATATTTTGCGTATCCAACACACCGGAGTATCTATGCCAATTTATGCTTACCGTTGCAGTGAATGCGGTCATCAGGGTGATCATTTGCAAAAAATGAGTGATCCACAACTGACCGTTTGCCCCAAATGCCAAGCGCCGAAATATGAAAAACAACTGAGTGCGGTCGGTATTGCACTCAAAGGTACGGCAAGCGCCCCAACAGCGAGCGCTGTACCTCACCAATGCGGGCCTGGCTGTCAGCATTAAGCCACGTCGGTCATTGCCACAAAACACGCGACCAGCTTTTCTAGGCCAAGCTGGTCGGCGTCGCTAAAGCGATTCAGTTGTGGGCTATCAATATCAAACACGCCCAATAAACGCTCGCCCACGATAACAGGCAAGACAATTTCCGAATTTGATGCCGAGTCACAAGCGATGTGGCCGTCAAAAGCGTGCACGTCGGCCACGACGATGGTTTTGCGCTGCTGCGCCGCGGCACCACATACGCCACGGCCAAATGGAATCTTTACGCACGCCACTTTGCCCTGAAACGGCCCCAAGAGCAGCGTTTGGTCTTGCGCTAAATAAAACCCCGCCCAATTCAAATCGGCCAAGGTCTGGAAAATAAACGCCGAAAACTGCGCGGCATTCGTCACGAAATTGCGCTCGCCCGCGAGCAAGCTTTGCAATTGCAGTTCCAATTGCGCGTAATCTGGGGTGCGGGTGCGCTCGGTGGTTTCAAACATGGCAATACCTTTTATCCAGTAAAAACGCCGACCTCGTTTAAAAGGTCGGCGTTGTATTTCATTTTAATGCACTATATTAAACCGCTTCTAGCACCACTAGTAAATCATGCGCTTTGACTGCTGAGCCACGCTTGATCAGCACGTCTTTGACCGTTGCGGCAAACTCGGCGCGAATCGCGGTTTCCATCTTCATCGCTTCAATGGCGAGCAAAGTATCGCCTTTTTCAACGCGCTGCCCTGCTTTGACCGCCACATTAACGACCATACCCGGCATCGGCGCGCCGATATGGGCTGGGTTGCCCGCTTCAGCACGTTGATGGCTGGCGCTCGCCACTGCGGCTTTGCCCTCAGTAGCGGCTTTGGCAATGCGTACCGTGCGTGGCTGACCGTTGAGTTCGAAGAAGATTTTCACTTCACCATCGCTCGGCACTTCGGTCTGACCTTGCAAGGTCATAATCAGCGATTTGCCCGGCTCCAGATCGACCGTTGCTTCTTCATGCTCGGCAAGCCCGTAGAAGAACACCGGTGTTGGCAGTTTCGACACATCACCGTAATGGCTTTGGTGCTCGGCAAAATCGCGGAATACTTTTGGATACATCAGGTAAGACGCCAAATCCGCATCGCTAATCTTGCGACCCGTCGCTTTTTCAGCTTCAGCTCGTACCGCCTCCAGATCGGCTGGTGGCAAGCTCGCGCCTGGGCGCTCGGTCAGCGGTTTTGCGCCTTTCAGGATTTTGTTTTGCAGCGCGACTGGGAAGCCATCCGGCGGCAGGCCCAACTCGCCTTTAAACAGCGAAATCACCGATTCTGGGAAGTCAAAATCACGCGTAGCGCTCTCAACATCGGCCATCGTTAAGTCGTTCAGCACCAACCACAGCGCCATATCACCGACGACTTTCGACGTTGGTGTCACTTTCACAATATCGCCAAACGCGCGGTTTACGTCAGCATACGCGCGTGACACCTCAGGCCAGCGCGCTTCCAAACCCGTCGCGATCGCTTGCTCGCGCAAATTGGTGTATTGGCCGCCCGGCATTTCGTGCTGGTACACGTCCGACGTACCGGCGCGCATATCGGCTTCGAACGGCGCGTAGAAACGACGCACTCCTTCCCAATAAGTCGACAGCGACTTCATATTATTCAAGTCAACATCCGGCGCACGCTCAGTGCCTTCCAGCGCGGCAACAATCGCGCCTAAATTCGGTTGCGACGTTAGGCCACTCATTGAATCGAGCGCGCCATCAACCGCATCAACGCCCGCTTCAATCGCCGCCAACACGCTGGCCGCCGCGATGCCGCTGGTGTCGTGCGTGTGGAAATGAATCGGCAAGCCGACTTCTTCTTTCAGTGCTTTGACCAAGGCCGACGCAGCGCGTGGGCGGCAAATGCCGGCCATGTCTTTAATACCGAGCACGTGTGCGCCGGCTTTTTCGAGCTCTTTGGCCATTTTGACGTAATAGGCCAAGTTGTATTTGCTGCGCGCTGGGTCGAACAAATCGCCGGTGTAGCAAATCGTGCCTTCACACACGCCACCCGCCTCGATCACCGCGTCCATCGCAACGCGCATGTTTTCCACCCAGTTCAGCGAATCGAACACGCGGAAAATATCAACGCCATTGATCGCCGCTTGCTGTACGAAATAGCGCACGACGTTGTCGGGGTAATTGGTGTAACCGACGGCGTTGGACGCACGCAGCAACATTTGGAACGGCACATTCGGCACCGCAGCGCGCAGTTCGCGCAGACGGGCAAACGGGTCTTCCTTCAAAAAGCGCATCGCCACGTCAAACGTCGCACCGCCCCAGCATTCCATCGACAATAAATTGGGCAACATGCGCGCGTAATGCGGCGCAATTTTGACCATATCGTGCGTGCGCATCCGCGTGGCAAACAACGATTGGTGCGCGTCGCGCATGGTCGTATCGGTCAGCAACACTTGCGGCTGCGCTTTCATCCAGTCGGCAAAACCTTGCGCGCCACGCTCGAGCAAAATATCGCGCGTACCGCGTGGAATCTCGGTGCTCAGTACAATTTTTGGCGTGATCGGCTCAGACAAAGGCAGCGCTGGTTTGCTGCGGCCTTTCATTTCTGGGTTGCCATTCACCACCACATTACCGATAAAGCGCAGCAGGCGCGATGCGCGATCACGGCGGTGGGTAAATTTAAACAGCTCTGGCGTCGTATCAATAAAGCGCGTAATCGCCTCACCCGACAAAAATTGTGGATGGCTGATGACGTTTTCCAAAAACAGCAAATTGGTCGACAGGCCACGAATGCGGAACTCGCGCAAGGCGCGATCCATACGGTGCGCGGCCTCGTGAGACGTTGCCGCCCACGCGGTCACTTTCACCAACAGCGAATCGTAGTACGGCGTGATCACCGCTCCGGCGTACGCAGTACCCGCATCCAGACGGATACCGAAACCAGCTGGGCTGCGATACGCAGTCAGGCGGCCATAATCGGGTACGAAATTATTTTCCGGGTCTTCCGTCGTTACACGGCACTGAATCGCATGGCCGCTCAGGCGCAAATCTGCCTGCGCGGGAACGCCGGTTTCAGGGTCGGTGAGCTTGGCACCGGCTGTCACGCGAATCTGCGCTTTGACAATATCAACGCCAGTGACTTGCTCGGTAACGGTGTGCTCAACCTGAATACGCGGGTTCACTTCAATAAAGTAAAACTTGCCAGTATCGGCGTCCATCAGAAATTCGACGGTACCTGCGTGGCTATACCCCACCGCTTGGCCTAAGCGCAGCGCGGCATTACACAACTCGCTACGCGTCTCATCATTCAAATACGGTGCAGGTGCGCGCTCGACGACTTTTTGGTTGCGGCGCTGAATCGTGCAGTCGCGCTCGAATAAATGCACCAAATTGCCATGCTTATCGCCGAGCAATTGCACTTCAACGTGGCGCGCACGGCGCACCAGTTTTTCTAAGTAAACTTCGTCATTACCGAACGCAGCCAGCGCTTCGCTACGCGCGGTGGCAATGCTGCCCGGCAAATCGGCTGCGCTTTCGATCACGCGCATACCACGACCACCGCCGCCCCAGCTCGCTTTCAGCATCAATGGGTAGCCAACAGCTTGCGCCATCGCCAGACATTCGTCCATATCGCTAGGCAGCGGTCCAGTCGCTGGCATCACCGGCACCCCCGCCGCCACCGCAGCATTACGCGCGGCGACTTTATTACCCAAGGTGCGCATCACGTCGGCGCGGGGGCCAATAAATTGAATGCCTTCGCGCTCACAGGCCTCGGCAAAATCTGGATTTTCTGAAAGGAAACCGTAGCCAGGGTGAATTGCATCAACGCCTGCCGCTTTGGCAACTTGCAAAATACTCTCGATATCTAAATAAGCCGCGATTGGCTTTTGACCATCGCCAACCAAATAACTTTCGTCCGCCTTAAAACGATGCAAGGCAAAACGATCTTCACGGGCATAAATAGCCACCGTTGCAATGCCCATTTCGGATGCAGCGCGCATCACTCGAATGGCGATCTCAGAACGGTTGGCGACGAGGATTTTGCGGATCTTTTTCATGGCAAGCTCAAAAACGTCAGGATTTGCCCCTATTCTGCCGTAAAAATGCACAAAATAGGCTAAAAAAAACGTCTTCGTTGCATTAGAAAAGGGAACGATACGAAATGTCACATTTGTGACAAAATCAGCCGACCCAACTCGCTATAACTGCGAGCTTGATGCGGCGTTAGGCGGATTTGGTATAGGTTAAATTTTCGATGATGCCGGGAATTTGCTGCAATGACACTACCGCGTTCGCTGCACCTAGGCGAATGGCTTCTTTGGGCATGCCAAACACCACACAACTCGCCTCGTCTTGGGCAAAACAAGTTGCACCGCTATCTCGCATTTCTTTTAAACCACGCGCCCCATCATCGCCCATGCCGGTCATAATAATCCCCACCGCGTTGGCACCGGCACATTGTGCACCGGAACGAAATAGCACATCTACTGAAGGACAATGGCGGCTCACCCGTGGGCCTGCGATTACATCGACTAAATAATTGGCTCCGCTGCGCTTAATTGTTAAATGCTTCCCGCCAGGGGCAATCAAAGCGGTGCCGGGCAATAGTCGATCATTTGCCTTAGCTTCTCGTACATCGATTTTGCAGATTTGATCTAAGCGCTTGGCAAAAGCCTCGGTAAAGACTTCAGGCATGTGCTGCACAATTGCAATGGGTGGACTAGTTCGATGTAAACGCTCCAGCACATATTCAAGAGCCTGTGTCCCCCCCGCCGAGGCGCCGATCAGCACGATTTTATCGGTCGTTTGCTGCATTGCACCGACATTCACCTGCTGCGCGATATCGCTACTCTGGGAAGTGATTAAATGAGCGGCATGCACTCTAGCTTGTGCCGCACTATAGACGGCAGCAAGTAGGCTACTGGCATCATCTAATAGCTGCTGCTTAATCCCGAGTTTGGCCTTGGCTAACACATGCAAAGCACCGAGTCGCAGAGCTTCAATCGCCGTGGCCGAGCCTTCTTGCGCCAGCGATGAGAGCACGACAACAGGCGTGGGCCGCTCTTGCATAAGCTGACGTAGAAAGGTTAAGCCATCAACACGCGGCATTTCAATATCCAGCACAATGACATCAGGCCAATCTTTTTCCATTATTGCTTTGGCAAAAATGGGATCATTGGCCACACCTATCACTTTGATATCAGGCGCTTTATTTAAAATATCGCTGACAACTTGGCGCACTACCGCGGAATCATCGATGACCAATACTTTAAACATATTCAAGCGGCCTTCAGTGGGCTGGCAAGCACACTCGTTTTTTCCAGTTTAAAGTAGGCGAGCTTTTGCCTGAGTGTCGCCGCTTGTCCGGCCATCTCCTCAGCTACTGCGCTCAACTCTTCGGACGCCGCCGCATTTTGCTGCACGATATCGTTTAAGCCCGCCAGCGCATTATTGATTTGGGCAATATTGTTCGATTGTTCGCGTGCAGAGGCTGCAATTTCTTGATTTAAATCGGCGGTGCGCTGGATGCCGGGCACCATGGCATCAAGCACTTCACCGGCCTCGTCCGCCACTTTGATGCTACGTGAAGCCAATTTGCCGATTTCCTTGGC
This sequence comes from Chitinibacter sp. SCUT-21, assembly GCA_041874755.1. Classification (NCBI taxonomy): domain Bacteria; kingdom Pseudomonadati; phylum Pseudomonadota; class Betaproteobacteria; order Neisseriales; family Chitinibacteraceae; genus Chitinibacter; species Chitinibacter sp. SCUT-21. Next base: position 3,013,185 of record CP102611.1, on the reverse strand, counting down.
GGCCTTTTGACTGCGCTCAGCCAATTGGCGCACTTCACCAGCAACCACCGCAAAGCCTCGCCCCTGCTCACCCGCGCGTACCGCTTCGATTGCGGCATTGAGCGCCAGCATATTGGTCTGGTAAGCAATATCGTCGATGATGTCGATACGCTCGACAATATCGTTCATCGCCTGCACGGTGGCTTTCACCGTCGAGCTGCTTTTTCCTGCATCATCGGCTGCTGTGGTTGCAAATTTTTCGGTGACCGTGGCGTGATCGGCGTTGTAAGTCACCGCGGAAGAAATATCCTGCATCGATGCGGTCACCTCTTCTAGGCTACTCGCTTGCTCGGTGGCGCTTTGAGACAAATTGATCGAGGTGGAACTCATTTGATCCGAAGCCAGTGCCACTGCCTGCGCACTATTGTGGATGTCGACAAATATCCCTTGCAAACGCACCACCATTACCTGCATCGACTCCATCAAACTACCTTGCGGATATTGCTTGCCGTGAAAATCGACGGTGAGATCGCCACCGGCAATTTGCGCAACCCATGTGTTCACATCACGCAAATCCCCCCCCAAAGTACGTTGCTGATCGTAATAGAGCCAGATCAATAAAACGCATAGAATCAATAGACCAATCAAGGCCGAGCCGACAAACTGCTGTACGCTATTTTGTATGAGCTGGGCGCTCATTAAGTGGCTTTGATGCAGGCTTTGCTTGCTACGCTGAGAGATTTCCTCTCTTAATTGCGTTAAGGCCTCACTACTTGGGCGATCGATCCCCAGAGTTTCCTGATCAATTTTTTTAGCTTGATTTTGCGTGCCAGGCTTAATCTGCGCCAAAACCTGCAAATATTGTTGATTGACCTTTGCTCTATCCGTGCGAATTTTCAACAGCATATTGCGCTCTTTTGTATCAAGCGCCGTCAAATTAATCGTATGCTCTAACGCCGCCTCAACGCCTTTAGTTTCTTCGATAAATAGCTGATGGTGATTGCGAAACATCGCTTCGTCGTAGCTGCGCAGTAGGGCATTTTTAAATTCGCGCACTTGGGTTAGGAATCGTTTTTGTGTACTCGCCATCGCATTATTCAGTGCGATATTTCGTTCGACTTGCTCAGAGACGATTTTTTCTCGCTCATTAATCGCACTCATTTTTAAATAACCCAAAAGGCCTAGCGCCAAAATACTCAGCATGATGACGCACAGCAATAAAGTGAAACGCGCTTTTAAAGACAGAGATGGCATGGCATTCCCCTGGGCTTAATTGGCAAATTGCTGTGCAAAGGCTAAATGGGCTTGCTGCGTTAACTCAGCCAACTCACTCATGTGTAACACTCGTTCCGCATCCAACACCACGACAAAACCATCATGATAGGCCGCTACGCCATGGATGAAATCATGCCGAATCTCGGTACCCAGTAATGGCGCAGCCTCAATCGTATCGGGCAGTAAAACCAAAACATCGCATACCGCGTCGACCAAAACCCCTAATAATTGCCCGGTAGTCAGCACGCAGATCACGATGCTGCTGCGCTTATGCAACGCCTGTGGCTCACGCCCAAGCCGAACAGCCAAATCAATCACGGGCATGACGTGTCCACGCAGGTTGCAAATACCACGCATGAAATTAGGCATCAGCGGAATGGGACTCACGTTGCGATAAAAAATAATTTCTCGCACTTGGGCTAAGGGCAAAGCAAACAGCTCGTCCGCCAAGGAGAACGTCAAATAATTATGGGTATAATCCGATAGAACATACCTTTCAAGACCTTCCATTCAATACCTCCGCACCGTATGGAATAATAAAAGGCGATTTCCGACTGCTATCTTGCTCGCGTTGCTCAGCCAGTTCGATCAATTGCCGAGCATCGAGTTGCAAAGCCATCTGCCCATCCGGCAAAGTGCTTGAGCCTGTCAAACACGGTAACTGCTGCAGTAACTCGTGCATAGGCTTAATCACTGCGGCCATTTCTCCGCACAACTCATCCACCACTAGCCCAACGCGCTGTGAACCATGGCTAATCACCGCAATATCACGGCGTTTGGCGCTGGGTGAGGCAATGCCAAACAAAGCGCCCAAATGCAATAGCGGCAACATTTCACCCTGCCAAGCAATATGCTTGAGCTGATCAGCCTTGGGGTCTCGTAAACCAAAACAGGCTTTAATTTGATCAACGGGCATAATAAATTGCGCCGTCGCTACGCGCAGGCGAAAGACTTGTACAATCGCCAAGGTCAAAGGCATACGCAATTTAAAGACACACCCTAGCCCCGGCTCACTATGCAGGCTAATTTGCCCGCGCAGCGCCTCAACACTGCGTTTGACTACGTCCAAACCAACGCCGCGCCCTGAAAGCGCATTCACCTCGTGCGACGTGGAAAAGCCGGGATGGAAAATCAATTGTGCTAAGCGCTCGCGATCGAGCACTTCATCACGCTGAATTAACCCCAAATGCCAGGCCCGTTCTTGAATTTGGCGCTCATCCAGCCCCCGCCCGTCATCGCGCACCTCGATTTCGATTAAACCCGCATCTTGCCGCGCCGAGACGGTCAGAACGCCACTATCTGGCTTACCCGCAGCTCGCCGTTGTTCCACCGTTTCCAAGCCGTGATCCAATGCGTTGCGAATTAAATGCAATAAAGGATCGAACAACTGATCGATAATTTGTTTATCTAGTTCGGTTTGCCCACCTAGCCGTTCAAACCGCACTATTTTTCCTAAGCTTTCTGCGGTTTCACGCACGACGCGGGGAAAGCGCTCAAAGGCATCGCTAATAGGCACCATGCGTAGTTGCAAAGCTTGGGAGCGTAATTGATTGAGTAAGCGATTCATCAGGTGCTGCGATTGTAATAATTCTTCGTCCTCTAAGCGTTGCGCGTGCAGATTGCTACCTTCACCCGCCAAAATCAGCTCTCCGACCAAATGAATCAACAGATCAAGCCGATCAGGATCGACTCTGACCCCACGCCTTTGCTCAGTAAACGTAATCGGCTTGGTTGTTGACTCAGCTGCCAATGCGATTACCCCCAACTGCTGCCAAAGCGCCATTAGCCGCGCGGGATGAGTAGATAATTGTGTGGCAAGCGCTTCAAATTGGGCATTGGTCGCATTTTTGGACAAAATTTCTGCCCGTAAATAGGGCGAATGTAACGATAAACTTTGCCGCAGTTCATCTTGGCCAAGCTGTGTTTGCAAGCCCAACTCAAGAGCGAAGTAACAATCGAGCGGATTGTATTGCGACCATTCGGGCAAATCATCGAGCAAGGTTTGCAGGTACAAAATCCGCCCCTGCTGGCGCAAAAAATCGATGATCGCGGCGGGGTCTATGCCCATTTGGAAGGCTTGAGCGTCAAAACGCAGTGATAAATGCCACTCCGATTCAGTTACAGGCGTTTGATTTTCGATCTGCGGGGATGAAGTTGCTAATTGCTCAGTTTCGGCAGCCTGTAGCAAGCGCGTCAACTGATCAATTTGCCGGTATAAATCGTCCAGCATGGCCTGATTTAATAGCTGGGGCTGCGCGCGCAGCTGGCTCAATTCGCTTTCACATTGATGGATAAAATCAACAATTACCCGAAAATCAAAAATGCTGGCCGAACCTTTGATCGTGTGAAAAATTCGGAATAATGCGGCAAGCGATTCGTCATTTGGAGAGCCTGGCTGCATAGACTGGACAATACTTTCCAATTCAAGCAATTGCTCTTGCGCCTCAACGAAAAACAATCGCTTGGCCGCCTGACTCATCATGCCCTCGCAAACAAGCGCTCAAGATTAAAAATCGAAGCCAAGGCCAAAATACTATCGCTGGGATTGGTTAGTTTCAGTTGTGGGGCATCGCGATCTAATATGCACAGCATTTGTAGGAAAGCGCTGTCGGCGTAAACAACACCAGATAAATCAATCTGTGCTGTTTGCTCGCGTAATTCAGATAGCTGCGCCCACATCTCGCCAATTCCCGCGATATCAGCGGCCCCCCGCACACAGTAAACTGGAATTTCATTGCTGTTTTTTTCTGTTAAGAACATCTCCGACCTCAATTGATTCGCATTAGACCATCCCAAAAGCCGCCAGATGCCAGCATCGGGCTGCGTTTACTATAGACGATGAAAAAAGCTGCGCAGCAATTTGCTTACGGAATCTGTACTTCAACAATGAAACCGATTGGGTTGACTACCAAAATACCCACATCGCTATTACATCACCATCGCGAACCTTGCTGCGCATCGCGACAGTCCCTCACATAAAATTGGCTGTTTTTGCTGCGCAAATCAAAGCCAAAACATTAAACTAGCGGTTTTCAATTTCAACGTTCACTGGCCTTGCGATGCCCCATTCAACAACACACAATGCTCCTGCTTCGGTTAGCTTTTGGCAGGCGCTGTTATTTTGGTGGAAATTAGGGTGGATTAGCTTTGGCGGCCCTGCAGGGCAGATCGCGATCATGCACGAAGAATTGGTCGAGCGCCGCCGCTGGATTTCAGAAAAAAGATTCTTGCATGCGCTTAACTATTGCATGCTGCTCCCAGGCCCAGAGGCGCAACAATTGGCGACCTATATCGGCTGGTTAATGCATAAAAAGCTCGGGGGTATTGTCGCCGGAGTCTTATTTGTACTGCCTTCGCTAGCAATACTGATAGCCCTTTCGTGGATTTACATTGCCTTTGGCGATATGCCACTGGTGGCGGGTATTTTTTATGGTATCAAACCCGCGGTAGCGGCCATTGTCGCGCAAGCTGCGCACCGCATCGGCGCGCGCACGCTAAAAAATAATCTGCTCTGGGCGATTGCGGCTGCGGCATTTATTGCGATCTTTGCTTTTCAGATTCCATTTCCAATCATTGTCTTGGTTGCAGCGTTAATTGGCTATGTGGTCGGACAATACCGTAAAGACTTTTTTCAAAGCGCTGCCGGCCATGCCGCCACCGCCAGCTCTGCGGGCGCAGCGATTATCGATGACCACACGCCGGTGCAAGAACATGCGCGCTTTAAGCCGATGCGACTGGCGGGCATTTTGCTTGCGGGAGCGCTGCTGTGGGCTGTGCCGATGGGGCTGCTGTATTTTGTTTACGGCTGGGAACACACGTTCACGCAAATGGGCTGGTTCTTTACCAAGGCCGCCTTGCTAACTTTTGGCGGCGCTTATGCTGTATTGCCGTATGTGTATCAGGGTGCGGTCACGCATTATCAGTGGCTGAGCCCTAGCCAAATGATGAGCGGCTTGGCATTGGGCGAAACGACGCCGGGCCCGCTGATTATGGTGGTGGCGTTTGTTGGTTTTGTTGGCGCTTATGTTAAAGCAGTTTTTGGCCCCGATTCGCTGTTCTTGGCCGGCGCGATGGCGGCCTGCTTGGTGACGTGGTTTACCTTTTTGCCGTCGTTTATTTTTATTTTGGCTGGCGCACCCTTGATCGAAAGCACGCAAAATGATTTGAAATTTACCGCGCCGCTGACCGCAATTACCGCGGCCGTCGTTGGCGTGATTGTCAATTTGGCGCTTTTTTTTGGCTACCACGTATGGTGGCCAACCGGGTTTAGCGGTTTTGGTTCACAGCTCATCAGTCAAATAGATGGCATCGCGGTGGGGATTTCCATCATTGCGGCGATTGCGCTGTTTAAATTTAAGGCCAACGTTATTCAAGTCATTGCTGGCTGTGCCTTGCTGGGATTGATTGCAACCCTGCTTTAAGCGGCTTAGCAGCAGTCAGGTCTGGCCTCCCACAAGGGCAAAAACTCAACACACCTACTAGGGCCTGAAGATCCAAATCGAAGCAGGAATTTTACTGAACTCTACCTATACTTGAGACCGATACATCGTGCGTGAATTGTCCCACTATGGATAAGATTAAAAATTGGCACTGGATTATCCTTCTGGTGGCAGTACATATCCTCATGGATACTTTACCTATCTCTGAAGGGGGCGATCTGTATGCCTTATTACTCACCAGCTTAGTGCTCATCTACATCCAAAGTGAACCCATTTTCCAGGCGAACCCTTCCAAGCATTTATCCCTAGGGATAGGCATTTATTGGTTTGCATTATTGTTTGATTATTTCGATAAATTAGTCCCGCCCCCCTGGGCAGAGCCACTTGATATACTTGATGGCCTGCTGCTGACCATAGGGTTTTATTTCATTGGATTGGCATTTGTAAATGCCACGCGAACACAAAAACAGCTAATTACCGAATATCAAAATGAAATACAACGTTCGAATCAATTAAAAATCGAGTTAGAGCGCCAAGCCAATACCGATGAACTAACGGGTCTCGGCAATCGCCGCGCCTTGTTTTATACCTTAAAGCAAAAGCTAGAAGCTGGTGAAACAGGCACGCTGTTATATATTGACGTGAATAACTTTAAACCTGTTAATGACCGCTTTGGCCATGAAACGGGGGATCTAGTATTAAAGCGTTGCGCGGATAAATTCAAATCAGCAGGGGCAGTGGCCTTTCGAATTGGCGGCGATGAATTTGTAATCTTGCTCAGCCACGAAGATCCTAAATTATGGGCATTAAATCTCTGTAGGAGTGCAACAGATCTGGCTCAAGACTATGATATTTCACTCAGTATCGGCCTAGCGCCATTCTCTCCCCATAATCCAACCACGCCCGACGCTTTACTCGAACAGGCCGATAAAGATATGTATTCCGAAAAACAATCCAGCCGTCGTCGACAAGAAAACAGGCGCTAAGTTACGGCAAGCCGCTCAATTTTTTGAGTTGCACATGGATCAACGCAAAATGGCTTGATCTTGGTAGAATCAGTGCAAACCCTTATCACTGAGCACCTGACCATGAGCCGCTTTTGGAGCCCTGTCGTTCACACCCTCACCCCGTATACACCGGGTGAGCAGCCAAAAATCACCAATCTGATCAAACTAAACACCAACGAAAACCCGTATGGGCCATCGCCGAAGGCCATCGCGGCAATGCAAGCGGCGGTAAATGATCATTTGCGCCTCTACCCCGATCCGAATGGCGACGTACTGAAAGACGCTATCGCCAACTACCACAGCGCCGATGGCATTGCGCGCGCGAATGTGTTTGTGGGCAATAGCTCGGATGAAGTGTTGGCGCATACTTTCCAAGCGCTGCTCAAACACGATAAACCTTTGCTGTTTCCCGATATCAGCTACAGCTTTTATCCGGTCTACTGCGGCCTGTATGGCATTGACTACCGCCAAGTGCCACTGAATGACGCCTTTGAAATCGACACTGCCGACTATAGCGATGCCGGCGCGATTATTTTCCCCAATCCCAACGCGCCCACCGGCATTTTGTTGCCGCTCGACACCATCGAAACACTGTTGAAAGCGCATCCCGATCAAGTGGTCGTGGTCGATGAAGCCTACGTTGATTTTGGCGGAGAAAGCGCAATTAGCCTCGTACAGCGTTACGACAACTTACTCGTCGTGCAAACCCTATCGAAATCACGCTCGCTTGCTGGCTTGCGCGTTGGCTTTGCCGTCGGCCACCCCGACCTGATCGCCGCGCTAGAACGCGTTAAAAACAGCTTTAATAGCTATCCACTCGACCGCATCGCGCTGGCTGGCGCAGTAGCCGCATTTGAAGACAAGGGGTATTTCGAGCAAACCTGCGCAGCGATTAATGCCAGTCGTGATACCCTAACTCAGCAATTAACCGAACTGGGTTTTGAAGTGTTGCCATCGAAAGCCAACTTCGTCTTCGCCCGCCACCCGCAACGCGACGCAGCGCAGTTAGCGCAGGCCTTGCGCGAGCGCGCGATTTTGGTACGCCACTTTAAAGCACCGCGCATTGAGCAGTTTTTGCGCATCTCAATCGGCACCGATGCCGAGTGTGCGGCACTGGTTTCTGCCCTAGGTGAAATCTTATCCGCATAAAAATGTAACTTTAAAAGCAAAGAACACAAAATCTTTACTTTTCCATAGCTTTCCAAAAGAGTAATATCAATGCCATTGCCATAAGGCTGAATAACTGTCAGCACTGTGCAATGGCATTTTTTTATCACAGAGGGGAGCAACATGGTTTCATTAAAAAATAAACTCGCGGCCGAATTTATCGGCACGTTTTGGTTAGTATTGGGCGGTTGCGGTAGCGCGGTATTAGCAGCAGCTTTTCCAGAATTAGGAATTGGCTTTGTTGGTGTTTCCTTAGCATTCGGTTTAACCGTACTGACCATGGCGTATGCTGTTGGCCATATTTCAGGCGGCCATTTTAACCCTGCGGTATCAGTGGGCCTGATGATGGGCGGCCGCTTTGATGCCAAAGACTTGATTCCGTATATCATCGCCCAAGTATTGGGTGGTATTGCCGCAGCTGCTGTGCTCTATCTGATTGCCTCAGGTAAAGCGGGTTTTGTTGCCGGTGGTTTTGCAACGAATGGCTTTGATGCCTTGTCACCTGGCGGCTATTCGCTCACGGCGGTACTCGTGTGCGAAATCGTGCTGACCTTTATGTTCCTGATCATTATCTTGGGTTCTACTGACAGCCGCGCACCAGCTGGATTTGCTCCAATCGCGATTGGTTTGGGCTTAACGCTGATTCACTTGGTTTCAATTCCAGTGAGCAACACCTCAGTCAACCCAGCACGTAGCTTGGCTGTGGCCTTCTTTGCCGATACGGCAGCCTTATCACAAGTTTGGTTGTTCTGGGTTGCACCAATTATTGGTGCGGCACTGGCAGGCGTTGCATACAAATGTTTCCTGAGTTCATCGAAAGCTGAGTAATCAAACCTTCGATAAAAAAAGCCGTGCATCAATGCACGGCTTTTTTATCGCGGTAACTAGGGTAGTTCAAGTTATTTAGCTGGAATTGAAGAAGCTTCCGACGCGTCAGCCTCAAGACGGAAACGACATTTGATGCTAGTTTGAAATTGGTATGACGTTTCATTTCGAACGATTGGCGCAAAGCGCATTTGCCCCATCGCCTGAGCACATGCCTTACCCAGTCTTGGAAAAGAAGCCGATAGAATTTGAGTATCTATGACAGTTCCATCTTCACCAACAATCAACAGCAATTGAACAGTTCCAGCCTCACCCAAGTGCCGTGATATAGCGGGATAAACTGGCGGAGGAGGCGCCTGCTCTACAACTATTTCATTACTCATCGGCTTAAAGAGCATTGTGTGGCCCTCGCCTGCGAACACAAAACCAGCGAGCAGACAGTAACCGCTAAGTAAAATTTGATAGATCCGCATCATCCTCAAGCACCTCCTTTCACCACCATCGGCAAGCCCGCCACCATCAGTACGACTTCGTCGGCTTGCGCGGCGATGTGTTGCATAAAGCTGCCGTGCAGATCGACAAAATGGCGACCCATTTGGGTTTCGGCGTGTAGGCTCCAGCCGATTTCATTACCGACCGCAATCACCGTTTGCGGTGTCGCTGCGGCAAATTGTTGCCAGCGCTGCTTGGCCTCAACAAGCGTGGCGTCTCTATCGTATTGGCAATCGGTAAATAGATTAGTCAGCCACAGTGTAATGCAATCGAGCACGATCACTTCACCTGTAAAGCCGTGCGCGGCCAGATCGACGTCTTGCTCTAAATTAACCCAGCGCTCGTCACGCTCAGCTTGGTGGCGCGCGATGCGTTGCGCGAAATCATCGTCCCATACGCGCGAGGTGGCTAGATAGGCGGGGCGATCTGACAACGCGAGCGCGCGTTGCTCGGCATAACGACTTTTGCCACTTTTTTGCGCGCCAGTGACCACGATGAGTTTCATATACTTACCCTATCTATTTACTTGAAGGCAGCTTCAAACCATGTTCAGCGAAATATACCCCAAATAAAATCAATGCAGCCCCCGCCAAGCCCACGGCAGTGAGCTTTTCGCCCAGCACCAGCACCGCGGTCGCCATCGTTACGATGGGTATTAAATAAATATAATTGCTGGCCTTCACCGAGCCGATCAAACCCACGGCCTTATTCCACGCCACATAACACAAGGCGGAGGCGATCAGCCCCAAAAACAGCATATTGCCGCCCTGCTGCCACGTCAGCCATAAACTCAAATCAAGGCGATAGTGGCTAAACCACAAGGCAGGCAGCATCGTGATCAGGCCATAAAAAAACACTTGCCGCGTTAGGTACAAATAACCAAACCGTGCGCCGACTTTGCGCAATTGCAAACAGTACAACGCCCACGCAGCGCCCGCGAGCAAGGCCAAAATATCGCCCAGGGGGTTGAGCTGCAAAATCACCGAGCCATTAAACATCACCAAGGCTACGCCAAGTAAGGCGATGAAGGAGCCAATGGCAAAGCGCACGCTCAGTTGTTCTTCGTGGGTGATAAAGTGCGCAAAGATGGCGGTCAATAGCGGCGCGGAGGAGACTAATAAGCCGACGTTGGACGCTTGGGTAAATTGCAGCGCGTAGTTTTCGGTTAGAAAATACAGCGTAACGCCGCATAAACCTAGGCCAAAAAATTGCAATTCAGTGCGCCAAGCTTGCCATTTAAACTTCGGGTGCAGCGCGCACAGCACTACAAAGGCCAGCACAAAGCGATCAAAGGCAATTTCCACTGGCGTACGCAGCTGGAGCAGTACTTTGGTCGAAACAAAAGTCACGCCCCACACCAAGACGCAAAACAGCACCAATAAATGGCCTTTTAAATTGGATTTCATGATTATTTCAATTGAGATGGGGCAGCTAGCTTAATCGGCTAAAACATCCAATCCAGCTAGGGTTTTCCCTGATTATTGGCATTGCATGCAAGATTCATCATCATCGCACTCGGCCAGATAGTAAGACAACATATCTTGCAAACGACCAAATTCAAGCGGTTTAGCTAAAAAACCATTCATCCCTGCGGCAAGACATTGTGCTTCGCTGCTTTCAAATGCATTCGCAGTTAGCGCAATAATGGGCAGCGATTGAAACTGCGGCTGGCTGCGCAATAAACGCGTTGCTTCAATGCCATCCATTTCCGGCATCTGCCAATCCATCAAGATCAAATCAAATGGCTCACGTTGCACCATTTCAATCGCTTCTTTGCCACTGTGGGCGATTTTGACGGAACAGCCCAGTTTTTTTAAGAAAGCAAGCACAACCCGTTGATTCATTGGATTATCTTCGGCCACTAAAATGTGACCCTGCAAGCGAAGCTGACTTGGTTCCACAACAATGGCTGGCGGCTGACTATCGAGGATTTTTTTCAAGCCAACGATTAAACCATTTTCAGTCAAAGCCGGTTTCGGCAAGAAAGTTCTTTGTCCGTTTTGTCCAGCATGGGGCTGTGTTTGCCAACCGAGCACCAATGTCGGCACGTGGGTATCGAGGGTGCTCATGGCCGAAGCGGCTTCATCGATCACAATAAGATCTGCCTCAGCCAAACTAGCGCTTTGCAAATCCAGCCACTGCACGTGCGATGCGCTGAGTAAACGTTGCACCCACGCTAAGCTCCAGTTCGGCAAACCCAGCAATGCAACTTTTTTATTTTTTAAGGACGACAACGTCGGCAAAATACGCGGGCGGATCGCGTCATCACTGCCTATCGGCAAGCGGACGCTAAAACAGGAGCCCTGCCCTAACTCGGAATCTACGCTGATCGCGCCACCCATTAATTCAAGCAATAACTTACAAATGGCCAGCCCTAAACCTGTACCGCCATAACGCCGAGTTGAGCTTGAATCGGCCTGGTAAAAGCGCTGAAATAGCAACGCTTGCTGTTGTTTACTTATCCCAATTCCCGTATCACGCACAGAGATTTCAATCGCATCGCCGCTAACCCCCGCGCGAATATAAACACCACCTTGCTCAGTAAATTTCAAAGCATTCGACACTAAATTGGCAATCACCTGCTTGAGGCGCAAGCCGTCCCCGTAATAGCGGACGGGAAACACCGGTGCAATATCGAGTACGAGTTCGATACGGCGCTCAACGGCGCGTGATGCCAACATACTGCACGAGTCTTCCAGCACTTCTTGCAAATTAAAGAAATCAGGAACCAGCTCAAATTTACCCGCTTCAATTTTTGAATAATCGAGCAAATCATTCACCAGCAGCACCAGCGAATCGCCGGATTTGCGAATATTGCCCACGTATTCGCTTTGCTCTTTATTCAGCGGGGTATCGGCCAGTAATTGCGCAAACCCCAGCACGCCATTGAGGGGAGTACGAATTTCATGGCTAATCGTGGCTAAAAAATCTGATTTAGCACGGCTGGCCTCCTCGGCCATATCTTTGGCATGCGCTAAGGCCGCGGTTTGCTGCGAAAGCCGCGCATTGAGCAGGCTCATCTCTTGTTGCACTTGTTTGGCACGAATGAGTTGCGCCACAATCGCAGCAAAGAGTTTCATCACTTCGCGCTGATACGGCATCAAGGTACGACGGCGCAAGAAATTATCCGCCGCCATCCAGCCTAAATGAATACCGTCTGCATACAAGCCCACTAAGGAATTCCAGCCTCGACCGACGACCACTTTGTTGTAATAAATCGGTGCGTCTTCTTTAACAATCACTTCGCCCGGTTTTTCGGCCGCCGCAACAAAAATTTGATGCTGTGGAATGGTGGTGCTGTACCAATGTTCGTCGGTTAATTGACCATTATTATCGGTGCCGTAAGTGCCGAGCATTAACCCTTTTTCGTGGTCAACGGCAAACAAACCCAGCCGATCAATGCCCAAATCAGTAATGGCTGCACGCACAGATTCGCGCTGCAGGGTATCTAGATCAGGGGTTTGAGTGAGGCGGAGCGTAACTTCATGCAATTTTTGTAATAAGGCGCGGTATTCTTCGGCGCGCTGCAGGCTGTTTTGCAAACGACGCGTCATTTCATCGCGCTCGATCTCGCCCCCACTGAGCAATGCCTCAATCCGATCGGCCATCATGCCTGACAAAGCTTCACACTCAACACGGAATGACGCCGTTTCTAAGTATGATTTCAAGCGCTGTACATCAGTCAATTCCACATATAGCAGCGCCATCAGTTGCCCATGCGATTCGAGCGGCAAAATCCAGCGCACCAATTCGGGAACGCAATCTCCTTCTACTTCCCAAATATCCTGCACTTGAAAATCAACAGGTCGCACCGACAAGGCCGGCTCGCGCAATTGCCAAATGAGTTCTTCCACTGCTAAACCAAAAAACTCGTTGGGATTTTGTGGCTCGACAAAGCACAAAGGGCGCAAACCCACAACGGCCTGAGCGTGAACCAGCAGGGTTTCTGGCGCAGCACTCGGTAAAATCAGAAACGTGCGCTTGGCATCAAATGAATGACGAACGGCACCAACTAATTGCTCAGCAAATACTTCCCAAGTTGGCGCCTCAAGGAGCGCAGAAAGCTGGAGAACTGATTCGAGCTTCATCAAAACGACCTAAATATCAGAATGGGGCTGAGCATGGGCTAAGCCGCGCGCCTCAGTTATAATTGCGATCTAATTGCCCAATACATTGACTCAAGATGACCAACCCGACCGCACAGATTGAATCTTTAAGCCATGAAGGCTACGGAATTGCCCATGTCGAGGGCAAAACAATTTTTATTGACGGTGCGCTGCCATTCGAAACCGTGACTTATAGCAGCTACCGCAAAAAACCAACCTTTGAAAATGCGCAAGCTACTAGCGTACATAATGACAGCTTTATGCGCGTAAAGCCAAAATGCCCACATTATGGCGTCTGCGGCGGCTGTTCATTACAACACATGGAATTTGGTGCACAGGTTGCAGCTAAACAACGCATACTTGAGGATAACCTCAGTCGCATTGGTCATGTAAAGCCAGAAGCGATTCTACCAGCAATTTATGGCCCTGCATGGGGCTACCGTCACAGAGCGCGTTTATCGGCGCGCAACGTCGCCAAAAAAGGCACGGTACTGGTCGGCTTTCATGAAAAGCGCAGCAGTTTTATCGCCGACATGACCGAATGCCATATTCTGCCGCCGCATGTCTCAGCGCAATTACCCGCTATGCGCGAGCTGGTGAAATCGCTGTCGATTTTCGATCGTATGCCGCAGATCGAATTGGCCGTTGGCGCGAATGTCACCGTGCTGGTGTTCCGCAATATGGAAGAGATCAACGACGCTGACTTTGCTTTATTCAAAGCCTACGCCGATCAGTGGAAAGTACAAATCTGGCTACAACCGAAAGGCCCAGATACTGCATATCCAATTTACCCGCTCGACGCGCCAAAACTCAGCTACTTGATGCCTGAGTTCAATATTGAAATGCCGTTTAAACCCACCGAGTTCACTCAGGTGAACCACGGGATTAACCGAGTCATGGTTGAGCGTGCGATCAAAATGCTTGATCCGCAGCCGGGCGAGCGCATTGCCGATATGTTCTGTGGCTTGGGCAACTTCACCTTGCCAATCGCCCGCAGCGGCGCGAAAGTGCTTGGCATGGAAGGCAGCCAGCAATTGGTTGAGCGCGCGTTCGAGAGCGCCAAACACAATGGCCTCGATAACCTGACCGATTTCACGATGGCCAATCTGTTCGATATGAACCCAGAATGGTTAGAACAGCTCGGTCACTTTGACAAAATGCTGATCGACCCGCCACGCGATGGCGCGATCTCATTAGTGACAGCGATCTCGGCAGAAAATGGCCCGAAACGGATTATTTATGTGTCATGTAGCCCATCGACCTTGGCACGCGATGCGAATGTCTTGGTTAATGTGAAGGGGTATACGCTCAAAAGCGCCGGCATTATTAATATGTTTCCACATACTGCCCATGTGGAGAGTATTGCTTGGTTTGAAAAAGAGTAACTTTCTCAGCCACAAACAAAAGCCCGCAAATCGCGGGCTTTTTTAATTTCGCATTACGATCACCAATGTCCGCCAATATATTGCATCAGCAAACTTGAACCAGCGACCATAACCCACACTTGCAAACCTAATAGCACTGGACGCCAGCCCGTGTTTTTCATTTGGCCCAAATCAGTAGAGAGACCAATTGCGGTTAATGCCGCAGTAATCATCACGGTTGAAATGCTATGCGCTGTGCGAGTTAACACTTCGGGCAAATAGCCATTAAAAAGTGAAGCCGCCAAAAACCACACAATAAACCACGGCACCGCGTGAGCGATGCTCAGGCGCGGCGTACCGGCTGCTGAGCGATCACGTGGCATAAAGATCAAACTTAAGATCAAAGTGACGGGAATAATCAGCATGGCACGGCTGAGTTTCACAATCGTAGCGTGATCCCCAGCCGCCTTGCTCCATGAATAGGCGGCCGCGACCACTGACGAGGTGTCGTTAATCGCCGTCCCCGCCCAAAGACCAAAGCCAGTATCGCTCATCCCCAACCACTGACCCAGTGGGGGAAAAATCAATACCGCAACAATATTAAATAAAAAAATGGTCGATAAGGAGAATGCGGTTTCATGATCATCGGGTTTGACCACAGGTGTCATTGCGGCAATCGCTGATCCGCCACAAATTGCAGTCCCGCCGCCGATCAACACACATAATTTAGTTGGAATTTTCAGCCATTTGCCAAATACGAAAGCACTTGTAAAGGCGACGGATAAGGTTACCAAGGTCACCGCTAAAGACTGCAACCCCGTCTCGAGCACCGCGCTGATGGGCAAAGCCAAACCTAAACCAACAATCGACCATTGTAATAATTGCTTACCCGCAAATTGAATACCCGGCAATTGCGCATCCGATATTTTAAATTGGCTACGCAACATCAATCCCAGCAAAATACCTGCGACCGCCCCGCCCATCAACGGCACATACTCTCCAATCATTTGCGCCACGATGGTCAGAGCGCCTACCAGCGCCAAACCTGGTATTAAGCGCTTACAAGCTAAGATGCTCATTGTTGTACTCCTGACTTCGATTGATGCGCCTAGTGTAGAGCTGGCCAACCAATCTTGAATAACTGATAATTCAGATTAATCAATCGGAAAAACCGATCAGGAGTAAAGCATGCTCAAAATGACCCTGCGTGAGCTTGAGGTATTCTGCGCGATCAATCACACCGGCAGCGTCACGGCCGCCGCCGAGCAATTGGGCTTATCGCAATCAGCGGCCAGTGGGGCTTTGGCCGAATTAGAGCGCCGGCTGGGCTGTACACTGTTTGATCGCATCGGGCGGCGGGTGGTTTTGAATGAACACGGGCGCTTTTTGCTGCCCCGAGCGCAAGAATTACTCGGCCAAGCAATTGATTTAGAAAGTAGCTACACCGCAGGTGCGCCAAGCCGCCTGCATATTGCAGCCAGCCTCACAATTGGTAATTTTGTCCTGCCCAGTCTGCTCGGCGAGTTAATGCAGGCCAGACCCGAAGATCGCTACGAAGTCGCTATCGGTAATTCGCAGCAAGTTGTTGATTTATTGCTTGATAGTCGCGCTGATATCGGCCTGATCGAAGCGCCGATTAGCCATCGCCAATTGGTTAATGAATTATGGCTCAGCGATGAAATGGCCATTTTTGCTCGCGCCGATCATCCCTTGGCGCAACAAGAACCGAATCTGAGCGACTTAGCCGCTACGCCGTGGATTATGCGCGAGCCGGGATCAGGGGTGCGGCAAATGCTGGAATCTATGCTGTTACCGCACTTGGGCGGTATTAATATCTTGCTTGAATTAGGCAGTGGCGAAGCCGTGCGCGAGGCCGTACGGCTAGGGTTAGGAATTTCCTGCGGCTCCAAACGTGCCATTGCACGCGAATTAGCGTGCGGTGAATTTGTGATGATTCCATTGCCCAATATCCCAATGCTGCGGCGGTTTTATTTGGTATGGCACGCCGAAAAGCGCCTTACCAGCGGGGCAGAACGACTACGGGCGGCTTGTCATCAGCGCCTAAAAATGGAAGGTGCATATCATTGAGAGCATGTTCGTGCCGATCGATCCTGCTTATACTGCGGGCTTGATAAGAAAGCAAAACCTGCCGAGCAGGATAACGAGGAGCCGAATGAAACCGATCAGACTTGGCCTATGCACCCTAATGCTAAGCCTACAAGTAGCAGCCAATGACAAGCTCATCACGTATTTACCCACATGGAAAGACGCATCGCTGGTCAATCCTGCAGGCGCGCAATTGGGCAAAGTCGATTACGCGATTTTGTCTTTTATTGAAGTCACGCCCAGTGGTGAAGCGGTGCTTTCCAAAAGCACGCAAAATGGCGCTGCATTGTGGAAACCACATTTAGCCAATGCGCGCAAAGCTAACCCACAATTTAACTGCATGTGGGCCATCGGCGGCTGGAGTTTATCGGCCAATATTGCTAAAACAGCACAAACCGACGCAGGCCGCAGTAAATTAGCCAAATCTGCGCTCAACATCATGCGCGACAGTGGCTGCATCGGTTTGGATCTGGATTGGGAACACCCCGTCACCGGCGGTGATTTTGCAGCGGATGCCTCAGCGGCGGATTTTCAAAACTGGGTGAGTTTGCTGCGCGAAATGCGCAAAACGCTCGATGAGGCCGGCAAGGCCGATAACAAAAAATACCTGCTCACCGCAGCGATTCCCGCCAATAACGGCGGTTGGGTCATGCAGGGCTACAATTTGAAAGGCGCGCTGCCGCTGCTCGATTGGGTAAATTTAATGGCCTACGATCGCAGCGGCGGCTGGAGCAAAACGGCAACCTTGCAAGCGAGCTTGCACAGTGTGCCCAATGACCCAGATGGCAATGTGCTATCAAGCAGCAAAGCAGTGGAATACTTGATTGCGCAAGGCGCAAAACCGGCGCAATTAGTATTGGGCGTGCCATTTTATGTACGTGGTTTGGGCAATGTGGCCGCAGGCCCGAATGGCGATGGCTTGGTCCAAAGCATGAATGGCCCCGGCCTGAAAGATGAAGCTGAGGCTGGCGTAGCCAGCTGGGCTGATTTTCAGCGCAAATACGCCAAAGCCGATGTCTGGAAAGCCTATCGCAACGCTGAATCAGGCCAATCGCCGTATCTGTATCACGCGGCTAAAAAAGAGCTGATCACTTTTGACGACCCGATCTCATTGGCCGAGAAGGTGAAATTTGTCAAAACTAAAAAACTGGGCGGCGTGATGATTTGGGAAATCACGCAAGACGACGCGCAATTCACTTTATTAAACAGCCTGAAAAAAACCTTGAATGCCAAGTAATTGATTGGCAGCACAGAAATAAAAATGGGGTATTTGCCTACAGGCAATACCCCATTTGTGTTTCAAAGCAATACTGACCGACGTATTAACGTTGGCCTTGCAAAGCAGCGATACGCTCTTCCATTGACGGATGCGAGCTAAATAATGAGCTCCAGCCCGATTTATTCGAAATACCGGACGCTGCCATATTGCTTGGCAAAGCGCTTGGCGACATGCCACCCAAGCGGCGCAGCGCATCAACCATAGGCGCAGCGTCGCCCATCAATTGCGCAGCACCGGCGTCAGCGCGAAATTCGCGTTGGCGTGAGAAGTACATGACGATGACGCTGGCCAAAATACCAAACACGATGTCACAGATCACCACGGTGATCATATAGGCAATACCGGGGCCAGATGATTCTTCGTCGTTCTTGCGCAAGAACGAATCGACCAAATAACCGACCACACGCGCCAAGAAGAAAACAAAGGTATTCACCACGCCTTGAATCAGCGTCAGAGTAACCATATCGCCGTTTTTCACGTGCGCCACTTCGTGCGCCAACACCGCCTCGATTTCGCGGTGCGTCATGCTGTACAAGAGGCCGGTTGATACTGCGACCAGCGAGTTATTTTTGCTCGGACCCGTCGCAAACGCGTTCGGTTCGCCTTCGTAAATCGCCACTTCCGGCATCGCAATTTGTGCGCGTTGCGCCAAACGCGCCACGGTATCAAACAGCCATTGCTCGTCTTGATTGCGTGGGCGCTCGATCACTTGTGCGCCGGTGCTCCATTTGGCCATGGTTTTAGACATCGCCAAAGAAATAAACGCACCGCCAAAACCCATCACCGCAGCAAACATCAACAGCATCGGTAAGTTCAGGCCATTGGCGCTTAAAAAGCGATTCAGGCCCAAAACGCTGACCACGATGCCCAACACCACCATAATCGCGATATTGGTCGCGATTAACAGGATCGTCCGTTTCATTTGTCACTCCTAATTAGAATTTTCAGCATTATAAAGTAGAGCTTTGCCGCCACAGAATGCTTTTGCAGCGTGCGCAAGCAATACCACACTGTTTAGGGCTTAGAGTTACGCTTAATTTTTCAGTTCCACCGCATTGATAACAACTAATACCCTTGTTAGTGATTAAATCGAGGTGCCACTGCCGATATTCAATCTCGCTCATTTGGGCATGCATTCGATTTTGCAAACCAGGCCAATGCATCAAGTAACGCTCAAAAATATAGTACGCAAAGGGCAGATCCTTTATCAACCACGCCAGATTCAACCACTTTGTCATTTATCTTCTTCGCGCCAAAGTAAATTTTTGCAATTTCGGCACATCATCCGGCGACGCCAATCCCAGTATTGCAATAGGCCCAAATCGAGCTTAACGGTTGAGCCACAGTGACAGCACGCCATATCTTCTCCGCGAATGCAGTCTGGATGCTGTGCGCGATATTGCTCTCGCGTCGGCAAGCGTTCCCAATAAGTTTGCGCGCCGGGGTTGTAAACCGCGATATACCAAAAGGCGGCAACAAAAACGATACAGATCGCGGCAAACCACCACGAGTCCATCAAGACAGCCCAATCCATCTCAATCCCCTTTGCAGCTTTATGATGCAGCTAGCATAAACGCACTTTACAGATTCCAACATCAGTCTTACGCTTAAGAACCTTCAGTTTTTTTCGATAGATTGCATGCAGCCGCTTAATTTCAAACATTTGCATTATTTCTGGGTGGTCGCCAAAGAAGGCGGCATTAGCGCCGCGGCTCGCAAGCTCGACATCACCGCGCAAACCATTAGTGGGCAAGTCAGCCTGCTCGAACAAGACATCGGTCAAAGCCTGTTTGTGCAAGTTGGGCGCAATTTGCAGCTGACGGAAGCGGGCCGCACCATGCTGCATTACGCCGATCAGATTTTCATGCTCGGTAAAGAGCTAAAACAAGCGATGGAGCGCGGTGATAGCCAACGCGCACGGCTTAATATCGGCATTGTCGATATGATCCCGAAAAGCAATGCCTTGCAATTATTGAGCCCCTTGCTGCAAACGTCGCCGAACACGATTAAGCTGGTTTGTCAGGTGGATGGCGAACTCAATGAACTGCTCGCCAAACTGACTTTGCATCAGTTTGATTTGATTTTGGCCGACCGCCCTTTGCTGAACGCCGAAGCCTTGCAATTGCGCAGCCAGCCGCTGGCCACTGCGCCCGTGATGCTGCAAGGCACGCCAGAACTCGTGGCCCAGTATCAAGCACATTTTCCGCACAGCTTGAATGGCGCGCCGCTGTTGCTGCCGACGCGCAATACCGCGCTGCGTTTGCAACTGGATGCGTGGTTTGCTGAACGCCAAATTTATCCCGATATTGTCGGCGAATTTTCGGATAGCGAATTAATGCACACCTTTGCCAAAGCAGGTATTGGCCTACAGCCAGCACCAGTCATCCCATCCAAGACAATACCCATCGACACACTGCAAAACTTAGGTGCATTTGATCAGGTCGAGGTGCAATACCACGCAATTTACAGCCCGAAAAAAATCCTGCACCCGGCGCTGGAAAAACTCCTCAACCCCACAAACGAGGCCTAGCCCAAGCCGCTGATTTCACAGCCTAAGCACGCGATGTAGCCTACTCACTAAGTACAACAGAAAACGGGCAATTTCGGTTACAATCGCCGTTTTCCCGAATACAGCAAAACAGGCAGGAGAGCTCAGCATGTCAATGGCAGATCGCGACGGCGTCATTTGGTACGATGGCAAATTGGTAGATTGGCGCGATGCGACCACGCACGTCCTCACGCACACCTTGCATTACGGCATGGGCGTGTTTGAAGGCGTACGTGCGTACGAAACGCCAAAAGGCACTGCGATTTTCCGCCTGCAAGACCATACTGAGCGCCTGCTCAATTCAGCCAAAATTTTCCAAATGAAGATTGGCTACACCGCCGAAGAGCTGAACGAAGCGCAAAAAACCGTGGTGCGTGAAAACAAACTGAAATCATGCTACTTGCGTCCACTGTCGTTCATCGGCAGCGAAAAACTCGGCATCGCAGCGACTAACAACACCATCCACACCATCGTGGCGGCGTGGCCTTGGGGCGCTTACCTGGGCGAAGACGGCTTAACGAAAGGTATCCGCGTGAAAACGTCGAGCTTTACTCGTCACCATGTGAATGTATCAATGGTGCGTGCGAAAGCTAGCGGCTACTACATCAACTCGATCATGGCGCACCAAGAAGCTGCAGCCGATGGTTACGACGAAGCTTTGGTATTGGATACCGATGGCTACGCATCGGAAGGCGCGGGCGAGAATCTGTTTATCGTGAAAAAAGGCGTGATCTACACGCCAGACGTCGCGTCTTGCTTGGACGGCATCACCCGTAACACCGTGCTGACGCTGGCGGCCGAAGAAGGCTTTAAAGTCGTTGAAAAACGCATCACGCGCGATGAAATTTACACCGCCGACGAAGCCTTCTTCACCGGCACCGCAGCCGAAGTAACGCCAATTCGCGAATTGGACAACCGCCCTATCGGCGCAGGCACGCGCGGCCCGATTACTGAGCGTTTGCAAAAACGCTACTTCGACTGCGTGAAGGGGCTAGACCCTCGCCACGAAGACTGGCTGACGCTGGTATAAGTCAAAGCGGCTGCGAGACTCGAATTCGGCGTTAGAAAAAAGCTCAAAATCCTCATTTACACTTGTAAACTCCGGTTTTTCGCTTTTTTCTGCCTTGCCTTCGAGCCTCTCGCTCGCTTCTTGGCATTGCTGAAGCGTATTAAATTGGCACCGCAGCATCGTAGGGTGGGTTAGCCGAAGGCGTAACCCACCAGAATATCCAGGGTATATTTCTCTAATCATTATTAATCAATGATTAGACAACGATACCCAATAGAGTACCCAATATTAAATTGGAGAGAATGATGAGCTTGATCGACAACACCCAAAAAGAAATCGAAGTAACCGCGCACGACGTGCCATTGCACTGTCCGATGCCCAATATGTTGAAATGGAATTCGCACCCACGCGTTTTCCTCGACATTGCCAAAACTGGCAAAGCGCAATGCCCATACTGTGGCACGCAATACAAATTGAAAGAAGGCGAAGTGATCAAAGGCCATTAATCGGCTTAGATCGACCAAAGCGGCGCAGCTGAAATTCAGCCGCCGCTTTTATGCTTTAAAAAAGTACGTTTTAGGAATTTGCTGTTTGAATAAGATTTTGATTGTCGCGCCCGCTTGGGTTGGCGATGCGATTATGGCGCAGCCGATGTATGCGCGCTTAAAGCAGCGCTACCCAAATGCGCAAATTGATGTGCTCGCGCCAGCGTGGACGCGCCCGCTGCATGCGCGAATGGCTGAGATTAGCGAGGCGATTGACGCGCCGTTTGGTCATGGCGAGCTCAAATTGCGCGAGCGCTGGAAATTGGCGCGGCAATTGAAAGCGCGCGGCTACGATCAAGTGATTGTGCTGCCCAATTCAATCAAATCGGCTTTAGTGCCGCTACTGGCTGGCATTCGCACCCGCACCGGTTGGGTAGGCGAAGCGCGTTTTGGTTTGCTGAACGATATCCGCAGCCTCGATCCGCTGAAATTGCCGCAAATGGTGCAGCGTTTTTACGCGCTGGCCGATGAAAAAGACGCACCACGCATCAGCGTCATCCCGCATCCGGTACTGACGATTAGCGAAGAATCACGCGCTGCGGCGCTGGCCAAACTGGGCTTGAGCACCGACAAACCGATCATCGCCATCTGCCCCGGCGCCGAATACGGCCCAGCCAAACGCTGGCCTGCCGTGCACGCGGCCGAATTAGCCAAGCAACTGATCGCCGATGGCGCGCAAGTTTGGCTGTTCGGCTCAGGCAAAGACAGCGAAATTTGCTCTGAGATTGCGCAACTCGCGCCGCAAGTGATCAATCTGGCCGGCAAAACCAGCTTGGCCGAAGCGATTGATTTGCTGTCATTATCGCATGTGGCCGTATGCAATGATTCGGGTTTGATGCATGTGGTTGCCGCGCTCGGCCGCCCGCTGGTCGCGGTGTTTGGCTCTAGCTCGCCGTCGTTTACGCCACCGCTGACTTTAAAAGCCAAAATTGTGACGCTCGACTTGGAATGTAGTCCGTGCTTCGAGCGCGTTTGCCCGCTGGGCCATATGGACTGTTTAAATAAACTCACGCCTGATCGCGTGCTGAAAGCGCTGAAAGAGATCAGCGCCAGCTGCAACGAATAATGCGCCCCGCGCCTTTTGATACTGAAGGAATCACGATGGAATTTCTCGACCTCGCCCCGATCGCCAAAGTAGCCGGTACGGTTGCGCTCCCGGGCTCAAAAAGTATTTCTAACCGCACACTGTTGCTCGCCGCTTTGTGCGCAGGCCAAACCACTGTGCGTGGCCTGCTCGCGTCGGACGACACGCAGCGCATGCTCGAAGCCTTGGCCACTTTGGGCGTGAAGGTAGAACAAATTGGCGACAGCCGCGATTTTATCGTGCATGGTTGCGCGGGTAACTTCCCGAATAAAGACGCCGACCTATTCCTCGGTAACGCTGGCACGGCATTTCGCCCTTTGACCGCCGCGCTGGCCTTATCAAACGGCAACTATCACCTGCACGGCGTGGCGCGCATGCACGAGCGCCCGATTGGCGACTTGGTCGATGCGTTGCGGCAAGCCGGTTGCCAGATTGATTATTTGGGCAACGACGGTTTCCCACCGCTGAAAATCAAACCGGGCGTGGTTGCTGCCGATCGAGTTCAAGTCAAAGGCAATGTGTCTAGCCAGTTCCTGACCGGCCTATTGATGTCCTTGCCACTCTCCAATCGTGATATGACGATTGAAGTGGTCGGCGAGCTGATCTCCAAACCCTATATCGAAATCACGCTGAACCTGATGGCCAAATTTGGTCTGAAAGTCGAGAAAAAGAGCTGGAACGAGTTCTTTATTCCTGCCGGCCAAGTCTACCAATCGCCGGGCGAGATTTTTGTTGAAGGTGATGCGTCCAGCGCGTCGTATTTCCTTGCCGCCGGTGCGATCGGTGGTGGCGATGCCGTTCGCGTCACCGGC
Source organism: Chitinibacter sp. SCUT-21 (assembly GCA_041874755.1). Lineage (NCBI taxonomy): Bacteria > Pseudomonadati > Pseudomonadota > Betaproteobacteria > Neisseriales > Chitinibacteraceae > Chitinibacter > Chitinibacter sp. SCUT-21. The sequence goes on along the minus strand of CP102611.1, from coordinate 2,989,148 downwards.
GTCGGTAGCGAGTCGATTCAAGGCGATAAACGCTTTGCCGAAACACTGGCACAAATGGGCGCGCAGATCACGTGGGGCCCAAATTGGATCGAAGCCGCCCCACCGAGCGATGGCCAGCTTAAAGCCATCGACGTCGATCTGAACCACATTCCTGATGCAGCAATGACGATTGCCGTGGCTGCGCTGTACACCAAGGGCAAAACCACGATTCGCAATATCGAAAGCTGGCGCGTGAAAGAAACCGATCGCCTGTCGGCCATGGCGACTGAATTGCGCAAAGTCGGTGCGATTGTGGAAGAAGGTCAGGATTGGATTTCAGTCATCCCGCCTGAACAACTGACGCCAAATGCCGAAATCGACACGTACGACGATCACCGCATGGCGATGTGCTTCTCGCTAGTGGCCTTGGGTGGCGTGCCGGTGCGCATTAACGATCCAAAATGCACGGCGAAAACCTTCCCGACTTACTTTGAAGAATTGGCTCGAATTACCCTGTAAGGGTATTGCCTGAAAGCTTAACTAGAATAATTTGTTGAGCTAAATACATTCGTTAATAAAAAAGCCCTCATCTGAGGGCTTTTTTATTAACGCCGCTGGGGCGCTTTTTTAACGCTTTTTTTAGCTGCCGATTTTTTGGTACTCGACTGAGCTTGTTTAGCCTTCTTGGTTTGATTTCGCTTTCCAGACTTGGCCTTATTGGCCTTACTCGTTTTGCTGCTTTTCACCTTGTTCGTCTTCGATTTGCCCGTTTGCTTAACTTTGCTCTTCGTTGCATATTGGCCTTTTTTTGCGCTGGATTGACGTACTGCCTTCCCTTTTTTACCTTTCTGGCTACCTTTAGTCGCTCGGGTTTTGCTCACAGCCTTGGTGGTTTTTTTGCTCGGGGCCGTGGTCTGTGCGGTACTTGGCTGCGCTGACACTGGTGGCGCCCGTTTAACGATCGGTGGAGCTGCATCCGGACTATCGAATGGCAATGGCGCATCTTCAGCCCAAACCGTGCTGATGGCTAAGACCATTGCACTCGAAAAAACAACCAGTTGCTTCAAAAATTGCCGCATTCCCTCAAGGCCTTTGTCGGGTTCAAATTTCAGGAGCCATTATACCTAGCTTCTGCCAAACCAGAGCTGCTTTAGTACATTATTAAGCACTAACAATCTGCGCCAAAAAAAGCCATGCAAAAGCCATATGTCAGGAACATAAATATTTTGTAAACCTTTGATTTACTAAGTAATTTATTTCACAAAAATAAGTGTTTCCCCTAGCTTGTAGTGATTGACGGCTGCACTACAAGTGGTAGGATTACAAAAATTCTTGAATACCAATTTAAGAATAGATACAGGACCACTCTTAGCGTGAGCTTGGCGCGGTCACAATAAAAGCGCCTGCAGCGTCAATGAGGAAATCGCTGCATTCCAAAATGGAAAGGCCAAAATCCTCGATGGAGTGGGACTATGAAAAAGAATTTCCAAATTTCTGCTTTGGTCGCAGCAATGTGCCTTAGCGCCAGCGTTTGGGCTGCACCAGCTTGGGATGCCAAAGCGGTGTATGTCGCCAATAGCGTAGTCACCTATCAAGGTAAAGACTACAAAGCTAAATGGTGGACAACAGGTGAAGTACCAGGCGCAAGCCAATGGGGTCCATGGCAAGTGGTGAGCACTGCGGGTGGTACAACACCAGCTCCGACAGCCGCTCCAACCGTAAAACCGACCATTGCGCCAACCGTAGCACCAACTGCGGCACCCGTTGTGACTGCAGCCCCAACAGCAAAACCAACGGTAGCGCCTACGGCAGCTCCAACCGTTGCGCCGACTGCGGCCCCTGTTGTTACCGCTAAACCAACTACAGCGCCAACGACCGCACCAACCCCTACTCCAACCCCGGCCGTAACCAGCGCACCAGGAACTGGCTTGCCAAAATGTGAAACCGCTTGGAACGCAGGTAGCTCTTACGCTGGCGGCGCGAAAGTGAGCTTTAACGCGGTCAACTACACTGCTAAATGGTGGGCGAATGCCGGCGCAGAGCCTGGCAAAGACGGCGCTTGGGGCGCTGCGGGCGCGTGTGATACCGCGGGTATGACAACCCCAGCACCAGGTACTGGCGGCGGCTCAACTGGCGTACCGACTAAAGCGGAAGCTGAAGCCTACGCTGCCACACTGACCAATAGCGATATCTTCCGCAAAGTCAAAGCATCAGTTCGCACCATGCCAAACTCGGTGGTGGAAGCTGTTGCCCCTGGCCTGATGAGCAATCCAAGCAACGTGAAACGCGTTGAAGCGATCTTGCCAAAAGCGAAGTGGGATTACTACTTCTCGAAAGCGCACCCAAGCTACACTTACACCCGCTTCTTGCAAGCCACGGCTAAATTCCCAGCCTTCTGCGGTGACTACACCGATGGTCGCAACGCCGATGAAATCTGCCGCCGCTCTCTGGCTGCATCATTTGCGCACTTCGCCCAAGAAACTGGTGGCCATAGCGTAGAGCAATACGGCAATCCAGAATGGCTGCAAGCTTTGGTACACGTTCGTGAAATGGGTTGTACTGACGAAGGCACTAACTGCGGCTACAACGGCGAATGCGCTGACCCAGTATTTAACAAAGTATGGACTTGCGGTACCGATGCCAAAGGCGGCTACCTGAAATACTTCGGTCGTGGCGCCAAACAGTTGTCTTATAACTACAACTACGGCCCATTTAGCCAAGCAATGTTTGATGGCGACCAATCTGTCTTGCTGAAAAACCCAGACTTGGTAGCGGAAAGCTGGTTGAATCTCGCGTCAGCGGTGTTCTTCTTCGTTTACCCACAACCACCAAAACCATCAATGCTGCACGTCATTGACGGTACTTGGGTGCCAAACGAGTTTGATAAATCACGTCAATTGGGTAACGACTTCCCAACGACGATCCAGATTATCAATGCTGAATGTCAAGACACGCCTACCAAACCAGCTGCGCAAAACCGCATTAACTACTACACCGAGTTTGCGCGTGATTTGGGTTGGGATATCACCAAAGAATCGATGAAGTGCTCAGGCATGGGTCGTTTTGATGGTGGTTCATCAGCCGCATTTAACATCTACTGGGAAAAAGATTGGAAAGTGGGCGGCGACAACAAGTGTCAGCTTGTTAGCTACCAAACACCATACAATGCCCTGATCGACGGCCAATACACCAAATGTGTGGAAGCTAACTGGGGTATCACTCTGAAATAATCATCTAGCCTAAGCTAGAACGACAAACGCCACATAGGTATCTATGTGGCGTTTTTTATTGCTATTTGTCGAATTCATCTGAAAGAACTATGTTGATAGATAGTTAAATCATTCAATAATCGACGAGAGCACTATGAGCCAATTATTTTATGAAAAAATCGGCCTACGCATCGCGCTCGGTTTTTTGACTCTGATTATTGTCATTATCGGCTTCAGTGGATTAATCGCTTATCAGGCTCATCTGAGTTATCGCGAGCTTGAAAAACAGCTCACTCAAGACCATGAACGCTATGAAGCTGTTATGCAGCTTGAATATCAAATTGCTCAGTTGAGACGAGCCGAAAAAAATCTAATGCTCAATCTGAATTTACCCAGTATGGTGGCTGAAAATATTCGTGAGTGGACGGTCGCCAAAACTGCGCTGCAACAGCGGCTCATTAAACTAGGTCAATTGCTGGGGCAAAATAATGCGAAGGATTTACACATCATTAGAGAAAATCTCGCGCGTTATCAGGATGGCATCTTGATCTTAATCGATCATATTCAACATCAAAAATTTGAAAATTCGGCCGATGCCAATCGCAGCTTCACGCCCTACAAAAGCTTTATTTACAATCTTGAATCGACAATTAGCAAACTCAGCGTTGCGAGTGAACAGCGTGAACTATCATCGATTCAACAACTTGATGATTTACGCCAACATCGCTTAATCCAACTGGCGTTTGTAAGTAGTTGCCTAATCATTTTCTGCGCTTTGCTGGCTTATTCGGTGACACGTAAAAGCCTGCAAATTGGTCGGCAATTCGCTTATCAAACAGATCACGACACCCTCACTGGCCTGTTAAATCGCCGCGGTTTTGCACGTACACTCTCACTAGCTCAGCACCAGCAAGGCGCACTGCTGTATCTCGACTTGGATCAATTTAGGCTGATCAATGATTTATGCGGGCATAGCGCCGGTGACGATTTATTGCGCCTACTCGGACATCGCTTTGCTGCTTTAGTTGAACGCAGCGCGGGGGTTTTGGCGCACATTGAGGGAGATGAGTTCGCGATTTTCTTACCACAACAGGATACGCAAAGTGCGCAAAGTTTTGCCGAAATCTTGCAACAACAGGTTCAAGCCATTCCGTTTATTTGGCAAAACCGCAACTTTGCTTTAAATATTGCCGTCGGCATCGCGATCAAAGAGAGTGATAGCCAGTTCCATGAATTACTCTTGCGCGCCCATACGGCATGCAGCATTGCCAAAGAGCGCGGGCAAGGCCAAATCGCCCATGCCATTGAATTTGACCAGCGCCATCAACAGCTACAACAAGACATGAGCTGGGCCGCTAAATTACCGGAAATGTTGGAGCAAAACCGGTTTGTGCTGTTTTATCAGCAAATGCTGGCCTTACAAGACACTGCAGAGCTTGAGCCACATGCTGAAATTCTGGTTCGAGGCTTGGACGAGCAGGGAAAAGTGGTGCCGCCAGGGCTATTTTTACCGGCGGCAGAGCGCTTTAATGTGATTAACCGCATTGATCGCTGGGTTAGCCAAACCTTTTTAAATCAAATCCTGCCCGAAAAAGTGGTCTTCGGTATCAATCTTTCAGCCGCCTCACTGGCCGACGAGCGTTTTCTTGAGACCTTGCTGATGTGGATTAAGCAAAGTGCCGTCCCAGCTGAGCAACTCTGTTTCGAAATCACCGAAACCGCCGCCATGACCGAGATGAAGGCCGCCAGCCACTTTATTACCTCGCTCAAAGCATTGGGCTGCCGCTTTGCACTGGACGATTTTGGCAGCGGATTTTCATCCTTTAGCTACTTAAAAGACCTACCCGTCGATTACCTAAAAATCGACGGTAGTTTGATACGCAATATCGAAAACAATCGCGCAGATGAGGTGATGGTGACGGCGATTGTGCAAATGGCCAAATCGCTGGAACTCAAAGTGATCGCCGAATTTGTCGAAAACAATCAGCAAATTGAGATTTTGCGCCGCCTTGGCGTCGACTACGCCCAAGGCTTTGGCGTTCACAAACCAGAAATTCTACCCAGTCAACTCACACAAAGCGAGACCCCTAGCGGGGTATCAGCCTCTATCTAACTATTTGCAATTATTGCAAAGCTATACCCATTAGGCGATCAAAAATCAGCGCGAGAACCGGAGGGCGATTGCTGCAGGCCGCGACTCGCGTTTTAGCTTGCGGAGCGATCTCGATATCATAGGGGTTACGCCCTGCAATCAGTACCAATTTTTGCGGATCAAGCAACTCAATCAAAGAGCGCTGCGCAGCAAAACGCGTGGCGTTATAGCTTTGGAAAATAATTTGCTCCGCGCTTTGCGCTGCCGCGAGCACATGAGCGATTTCTTCATCGCTTGGCTTGGGCGCAATAATCAATTCTTGAGCCGCGATGCCTGCTCGCTGCAAGAAAGGCAGTAAAGTACCGCGTGCACTTTTGGATGCGCCAAGTGCGACTTCATCGATTTCGGTGCGCACCAACAGCTCCACCGTGATCAACAAAGTCGATTTACAGACGTTTAATTTTTGTCCCGCAAAGAAAATGCCTTTGCTTTGCACTTTTTTTGCGAAAACCAGACTGCTTGGCGCTTGTAAATTCGCCGGCTGCTGCGGCAGTGTGCGCCAATCTTGTGCTGCTTTGAGCGATTTAAGCTGGGTAATGCGCTGTAATTTATGCTGAATTTCAGTCAGCGAGATATACCCCTGCTCCACTGCTAATATCAGTGCTTCAACCGCATCGCGTTGGTGCGCGTAGGTGTGCGAAACCAACGCAATATCCGCCCCAGCGGCAATCGCCTGCACCGCACCTTGCACAACACCAACGCCGCCGGCGTTAACGTTGGCAATCGCGTCCATTTCCAAGCAATCGGTGACAATCACGCCGTTAAATTGCAACTCGTCACGAAGCAAACCAGTTAACACTTTGCGCGATAAAGTTGCGGGGATTTGAGTATCGGGCTCAATCGCGGGGAAAACCACGTGCGCGGTCATAATCGCATCAACGCCGGCGGCAATCGCCGCTTTAAACGGCGCCAATTCAACCGCATCGAGGCGCGATTTATCGTGCGCGATTAACGGCAAAGCATAATGTGAATCGGCGGCGGTATCGCCATGGCCGGGAAAATGTTTGGCGGTCGCAGCCAAGCCTGCGGCTTGGATACCCCGCAGTGCCGCCAAACCGTAGACCGTCACCGTGGGCGAGTTTTCGCCGAATGAGCGCACGCCAATCACCGGATTGGCGCGGTTATTATTGATGTCGAGGCTAGGCGCAAAATTGATATTGATGCCCATCTGGCGCAATTCATCTGCGCCAATGCGATGCAGCTCTTCGCAATCAGCGGGGCTGCAGCCCGCCACCGCGTGCGAGGCGTAGCCCGAGGCGTAGGCCATGGCCGACGGCAGCGGCGTAACGCCCTCTTCGATGCGCATCACCATCCCACCTTCTTGGTCGATGCCAATCAGCAAGGGCAAATCGGAAACTTCCGCATTGATCTCTTGCAAGCGGCGGCACAGCGCGGCCACTTGCGCTGGCGTATCGATATTGCGCCGGAACAAAATCACGCCGCCAATGCGCTGCTCACGAATCAAGCGTTCAATCTCTTCACTGGGTTGAAAACCAGCAAAGCCTGCCATTAGCAGTTGACCAATTTGCGCGCGTAGCTCGGCGGAAATAAGTTGTGACATCACGGATTCCTAACTGGGGGATGATTGCACGGCGCAGTGCAATAGCGTTTGAATAAATAATTGAAGAGCGACGAAAGGGCTAGGGATTAAAGCGGCTCTCTTCCCGAATGCGTTTAATTTCTTCGAAAGTGGCCGGCAAAGAAAAAGCGGCGATCAGATTTAAGCCGAGCAGAAAAGCAAAGGCTTTTAAGCGACCATCGAGATTGAGCTGCAAAAATTCGGCGGCGAAGCTAAAGCCGTATTCAAGCAACAAATAAAACAAGCCCATCCAACACAGCGTACGCAATAAATACCCAAACGCATTACGATAACGATACAAATCAAGTCTACCTTAGAAACTATTTTTTAATGCGCACCAGCACATCGTTGCCATTACCTTGATATTCTACGCTATCGAACGACATCATACGCGCCATTGAAATACCGCGGCCATGCGGGTCAAACGCGCGCTCGGGTGAAAACTCCAAAAATGGCTGCCAATCAAAGCCAGCGCCTTCGTCTTTAATCCGAATTCGGACTTCATCGGCTGCGCTCACAAAACTCACGTCCACACAACGTGCTTTGTATTTTTCGTCGAGCAAACGCGCTTCAACTTCATCTTGCCAACGGCCTAGTTGTAGCAGGCGGGTTTTTTCTCCGTAGCTAATGGCCAAATTGCCATGCTCAACCGCATTAACCAGCAGCTCGGATAAGCCGAGTGCAACACGTTGAGGGTCAGGACAAGCGCGCGATAGCAGCAGCGTTAATTGGCGAGCTTCGTCGAGAGAACGAAAGCGAAAATGCCCATTGACGAGTAATTTATATGAATCGGCGTGCTCGGCAATTTCACGCTCAAGTTGACTGCGCTCAGTATGAAAGCCCACTGCGGCGGCGACAATCGCCAGCAGCATTTCGCGCTGAAACGGTTTGATCAAATAATAATACGCGCCGGCGGCCAGCCCTTCTTGCACGTTCTCAGCCGCGCCAACGGCGGTTTGCATAATCACTGGAATGTGTTGAAACTCTGGGTGCTGCTTGAGCTTAGCGAGCACTTGCATGCCATCCATGCGTGGCATCATCCGGTCGAGCAAAATCGTATCAAAACCAATGCGGTCGGCCTGCAAAACCTCCCAAGCCTCCTCGCCATCCATCGCAGTCGCGGTTTCGTAACCCGCGTCGTTCAAATGTTCTGATAAGATCTCTAAATTAAACGGCTCATCATCGACGATCAGCACTCGGCCAGGTTTGCTCAATGGCTTCATCACTCGCCCAATCCTTCTTTATTATTATTCGGTAATATACGCTGCTTGCGGTACGGCTGACAATTCACCGTAGAGTGCGATGAACTCTTGTGCCAATTTATGTTTCACATCCAGCGCAATCAGCGGCGCAGCCTTATCGTGCGACTCGCGTACTTTAACCGAACTCGATAACCGTGTTTTGAGCACGGGCAAATGCTGCGCTTCCAGCTCTTGCACCAAGCGCTGCGGCAAGCTGGCGCGCGGTTGATATTGATTGACCACAATGCCCTCGATTTGCAACTCGGCATTATGATCCTGCCGGATTTCCTCCACGCGGGCGATCAGGCCCAGTAGCGCATCACGCGAGAAGGTATCGCAATCAAACGGAATCAAGCAGCCGGTGGCCGCGATCAAGGCCGAGAGGGTAAAGAAATTAAGCGCCGGTGGCGTATCGATGTACACCTCATCAAATTGGCCGGTGAGCTCAGCCAGCGTTTCGCGCAGTTTATAGATTTTGTAACGCGACTCTAGCTTGACTTGCTGCTCGGCAATCGCTGGATGCGAGGGCATTAAATACAGATTGGGAAACGGCGTGGCGTGAACAAACTCAGCCGGGCCTTTGGCGTACAAGGAGAAATTGAGCACTTGCTCAAAAAAATCGGCCAAAGTTGGCGTGGCCTCTGCAGCAGATGCCCCTAGTAGGTAATGGCTGCTATTGCCCTGTGGATCTAAATCTACGACCAATACCCGCTTGCCTTGTGCGGCAGCAACGGCGGCTAAATTCACCGTAATCGTTGATTTTCCTACCCCGCCTTTCTGGTTAAACACCACACGTCGTAACATCGTCACCTCGGCTGATTTCACCTATTGACGACACTATAACAAGCTTTTAGCCACTCTTGCTGTCAGCTAAGCGCAAATGTTCTTCAAAACAACGTTTTAAATCACTCACCTAGCGTTTTACCCAACCACAGCGATGCCCCTGCGCCAAAAAGGGTCTTGAAGAGTTTTGAACTAGCCCCATTTATCCAGCATTGTCTGCAACCCACTATTAGGGAAATAAAAAACCATGAGTAAAGAAACCCTAGGCTTTCAGGCCGAAGTTAAACAATTATTGCAATTGATGATTCACTCTTTGTATTCGAACAAAGAGATTTTCCTGCGCGAGCTGGTATCCAACGCGTCCGACGCGTGCGACAAGCTGCGCTTTGAAGCGATTAACAACGACAGCCTGTACGGCAACGATGCGGAATTGAAAATCCGCGTGTCGTTTGATAAAGACGCCAAAACCATCACGATTGCGGATAACGGCATCGGGATGAGCCGCGAAGAAGTGATCAAAAACATCGGTACCATCGCGCGCTCGGGCACCAAAGAATTCTTTAGCCAACTCTCAGGCGACGCGCAAAAAGACGCGCACCTGATCGGCCAATTCGGCGTGGGTTTTTACTCGGCGTTTATCATTGCTGATAAAGTGACACTGACGACGCGTCGCGCGGGTGAAACTGGCGCTACGCAGTGGGTTTCTGCCGGTGATGGCGAATTTACTTTAGAGGACGTAGCGAAAGAGAGCCGTGGTACTGAAATCGTCTTGCACCTGAAAGAAGGTGAAGAGGAATTCCTCAGCGATTGGAAACTGCGCTCTATCATCCGCAAATATTCCGACCACATCACGCTGCCGATCTTGATGCCAGCGCAAGCCGGTTACAACGAAGACGGCTCGATTAAACCGGCCGAAGGCGAAGAAACCGTCAACCAAGCCAACGCGTTGTGGACGCGCAGCAAGTCGGAAATTTCTGATGAGCAATACACCGAATTCTACAAACACGTCGCACACGACTACGACGATCCGCTAGCGTGGAGCCACGCCAAAGTCGAAGGCCGTCAGGAATACACCGAGCTGCTCTACGTACCAAAACGCGCGCCGTTCGATTTGTACGATCGCGAGCGTCGTCATGGCGTAAAACTCTACGTGCGCCGCGTATTTATCATGGAAGACAGCGAAAAATTGCTGCCGCAATACCTGCGCTTTATCCGCGGCGTGATCGACTCGTCTGACCTGCCGCTGAACGTATCGCGCGAAATCTTGCAGCACAGCAAAGACATCGAGCAAATCAAATCGGGTTGCGTGAAAAAAGTCCTCGGCATGCTCGAAGGTTTGGCGAACTCGGAAGAAGCGGCCGATCAAGAAAAATACGCCACGTTCTGGCGCGAATTCGGCAAAGTGCTCAAAGAAGGCGTTGGCGAAGATTTCGCCAACAAAGAGCGCATTGCTGGCCTGTGCCGTTTTGCGTCAACGCACAACGACAACGCCGAGCAAACTGTATCGCTGAAAGACTATCTGGGCCGCATGAAAGAAGGCCAAGAGTTGATCTACTACATCACTGCCGATTCATACGCCGCAGCGAAAAACAGCCCGCACCTCGAAGTGTTCCGCAAAAAAGGCATCGAAGTGCTGTTGCTGAGCGATCGCGTTGACGAATGGGCGTTTAGCGGTTTGACCGAATTTGAAGGTAAAAAACTGCAATCGGTTGCCAAAGGCGAACTCGATCTGGAGCAATTTACCGACGAAGAAGAGAAAAAACAGCAAGAAGCTGCAGCGACCGAGCTGAAAGACGTGCTGGAGCAAATGAAAGGCGTGCTGGGCGATTCAGTCAAAGACATTCGCGTGACGCACCGCCTGACCGACAGCCCTGCGTGTCTGGTCGTTGAAAACAACGATATGAGCGCGAATCTGGAGCGATTGCTCAAATCCGCCGGCCAAGACGTGCAAGGTAGCAAGCCAATCTTGGAAGTGAATCCAACTCACCCACTGGTCGGCAAACTAAAAGCTGAAGCGACTGGCGACAAGTTTGGCGATTGGACACGATTGCTGTTCGACCAAGCGCTGCTCGCCGAAGGCGGCCAACTGGAAGACCCATCAGCGTTCGTAAAACGCCTGAATGGTTTGATGCTGGCATTGCACAACTGAGGTATAACCCTGCAGCTCAATCTAGCATTGAGCTGCAGAGCGATACCCAATAAAAAAACCGACCTACGGGTCGGTTTTTTTATTTATACATTTTATGCATTGAGTTCAACGATTTTGAGCTTTCCTATTTACTGCGAAAACCCACCTTTAAAAGTGACAAATCCGCGATTGGGTAAGCCAAATAATTGGGCCAAGCGCTCAGCCTCAGCCAAGCCCACATCCTTATCTGAAAAAGCCACTGAAACACCCGTTTCAGCATGCTTAATGCTAAACAATTTGACCTGCCAAAATTCAGACTCACTCCCATGACGACTGAGATAAACGTATAAAAAATCTTTTATTTCGACTTCCGTTTGTTTTTTTAATGGCAAACCAAACCATGTACTCGAAGTAGCAATTACTCGTCGTACACAATTGAATTTAATTTCGTGATTCAATCCAAACGCATAAGCAAAAATTAGATAAGTTGCGACGGTACAAGATGAAAGAAACCAATCATCATATTCAGCAAGTGCTTTAAATAAAGCATAACTCAATAAAATAGAGCCAACTCGCACAATCCAGACCATCCCAGATGAGTGTTTTTGTTTTTTTGGCCCCAAACTAACCCACTCGGATCGCATATCTCTACCCTAGCTTTAATGTTTCATTCTGCAATAAGTCGAGAACCAAAGAGAGGTTTGGCCTCAAACTTGGTTTTTTTCCTGCACATTGGGCTTGCAGTGCTTTCAGTTCTGCAAGTTGTTGCAACTCCATTTTATTTGCGGCTGTTGCACGATCAATTAAATCTTCGATCAAACAAGCAAACGCTCGCATTTCGATCGCGGCGAGAGCTACGCTGTGTTCGGGCGGCATGAACGATGCGGCGCCGAAGTCGCCGAGTAGGCAGGTGCCGTCTTGATGAACCAAGATGTTGTGCGCATATACATCACCATGTATGAGCCCATGGCTATTGAGCTGCATCAGTGCTGAGGCAATACCCTTCAGGATAGTTAAAATCACCGGCACGCTGTATTGCGCGTCAGGCGCGAAAATATCGCGGGTACAGCTCTCTAAGCTCGGTGGGCCGGCGAGGATTTGATAATCTTGATCAATCAGCCCCAGCACCAGCGCTGGATTTTCCGCGTCGTCGATCTGAGCCAGCACCGGGATTAAATTGGGGTGCGCGCCTGCGGCAATGCACGCGTCCATTTCGCAGCGCGGTACGCCGTCGCTGGTCACCGCCGATTTAAAGCGTTTGACCGCAACCTTGTGCACTTGGCCCTCATGCAGCCATTCAGCAGCAAAAATCTGCCCAGATGCACCCTCCCCGAGCTGCGCACCCAAGCTAAGTTCAGACCATGCCACTTTGGGCACGCTATAGCGCGCGACCATCGCAGCTTCAACGCGATCAGCGCATGGGTTGCCAGCAAAAGCCAGCCACGCTAGTTTGGGCAGATTCAGCAGGCATTCGGGTAGCGACTCAAAGCGGTTGACGGCGATGCGGACTAATTCGAGGTTGTGGCAATTGGCCAGCGTGGCTGGCAATTCGCGCAATTGATTACCCGCCAGCATCAGCTTTTGCAGCCGCGTGGCTTGGCCTAATTGCTCTGGCAGTTGGGTAATCTGATTGTCGGTCAAAATCAGCCAACGCAGTTGTGGCGGCAAGGATTCGGCAGGTACGTGGCTGATTAGATTGGCGCGAAAACCGATCATTTCCAGCTGCGCGCATTGCCCCAGCACGGCGGGCAGCTCGGTAAAGCGATTATCCGAGCAGAAAATGACTTTAAGCTGGTGCAGCCGCGGTAAATCGTCTGGCAGGCTAGAGAGCTGATTGCCGGATAGATTCAGGATTTCTAGCGTGTCGGCCAGATCGAAAATCTGGCGCGGAAATTCGCTGAGATTGGCCGATAAATCGAGCCGAGTAATACCGAGCAGCTGCCCGGTACACAGTTGTTCTAATGTGTGCATGGGCAGCCCGACAGTAATGGGTTACAGCGTGGCGAGTTTTTGCTCGATGCTCGCGCAAATGCCTGCGGCATCGAGGCCACACAGCGCGAGGATTTCTTTTTGCTCGCCGTGCTCGACGTAGCTATCGGGCAGGCCCAATTGCAGCACCGGTTTGCACACGCCCATCGTCATCATCGCTTCGATCACCGCACTACCTGCGCCACCCATGACCGCGTTGTCTTCAACGGTCACGATCAAGTCATGCGTTGCAGCCAATTGGCGCACCAATTCGGTATCGAGCGGCTTAATAAAGCGCATATTGGCGACCGTGGCATTGAGGACCTCAGAGGCTTTCAATGCTGGCTCGAGCACGGTACCAAAGGCCAGAATCGCTACCTTTTTGCCTTCGCTAGCCGCAGCTGCGCGGCGAATTTCGCCTTTACCCCAAGGCAGCGCGACCATATTGGCCTCAACCTTCGCGCCCAAACCACTACCGCGCGGATACCGCACACAGGCCGTGCCCGGATATTGATACGCCGTGTACAGCATTTGGCGGCATTCGTTTTCGTCGCCCGGCGCCAAAATCGCCACATTCGGAATACAGCGCAGGTATGACAAATCGAAGCTACCTGCGTGCGTAGGGCCGTCTGCACCGACCAGACCTGCACGGTCGATCGCAAAGGTCACGTCCAGATTCTGTAGTGCAACATCGTGGATGAGCTGATCGTACGCGCGCTGCAGGAAGGTCGAATAAATTGCCACGACGGGTTTGAGCCCTTCACAGGCCAAGCCGCCGGCAAACGTCACCGCGTGTTGCTCGGCGATACCGACGTCGAAATAGCGATCTGGATGCTCGGCATGAAAGCGCACCATGCCGCTGCCTTCGCGCATCGCTGGCGTGATGCCGACCAATTTATCGTCAATTTTGGCCATATCGCACAGCCAATCGCCGAATACTTGGGTAAAACTCGGCTTGCCGCCGCCCTTGCCCGCGCTCATGCCATCTTCTGGCGTAAAGGGGGTAACCGCGTGATACTTAACAGGGTCGGCCACTGCCAGCTTATACCCATTGCCTTTTTTCGTGACGACGTGCAAAAACTGCGGTCCGCGCAGCTCTTTGATATTCGATAGCGTCGCCACCAAGGTTTCCATATCGTGGCCGTCAATCGGGCCGATATAGTTAAAGCCGATTTCTTCAAACAAGGTGCCGGGCGTCAAAAAGCCCTTCACGCTTTCTTCGCCCTTTTTCGCCAGCTCTTTCAGCGGCGGCATTGCGTCAAGCACTTTGCCCGAGGCATTGCGAATGCCGTTATAAAACTTGCCTGACAAAAGTTTGGCGAGGTAATTATTAAACGCGCCGACGTTCGGCGAGATCGACATTTCGTTGTCGTTCAAAATCACCAATAAATCGGTTAAATCGCGGTGACCGGCGTTAAACAGCGCCTCAATCGCCTGCCCTGCCGTCATTGCGCCATCGCCAATCACGGCAATCGCTTTGCGCTTTTCGCCTTTTAATAGCGCAGCTTCAGCCATGCCGAGCGCAGCGCCAATCGACGTTGACGAATGACCGACGCCAAAGGTGTCGTATTCAGACTCGTCACGCTTGGGAAAGCCCGCCAAACCGCCCTTTTTCCGCATGGTGTGCATGCGGTTTTTGCGGCCGGTTAGGATTTTATGTGGATAGCTTTGATGCCCCACATCCCACACCAAGCGATCGTGCGGCGTATCGAACACATAGTGCAGCGCTACAGTCAGCTCAACCGCGCCCAAGTTCGAGGCAAAGTGGCCGCCAGTTTGGCTGACCGAGCCGAGCAAAAACTGGCGCACTTCTTGCGCCACTTGCGGCAGGTCTTTGCGCTCGACTTCGCGTAAATCAGCCGGGCAATCGATAGCATCGAGTAAAGGATATTTAACAGGGCAATTCATTTAAAACCATCCAATCCACAGGGTATAAGTCTGCAGACAATATTAATACTTGCGATCAACGATATACCCGGCAAGGGCCTGCAATCGATCTGCTTTTTCACCAAACGGTGCCAATGCATCAAACGCCGCTTGTTTGAGCTCTTGGGCTTTTTCCTTCGCGCCCTTCATTCCCAATAGCGCAACATAAGTCGGCTTATTATTGGCGGCGTCTTTACCTGCAGTTTTGCCCAAAGTTGCTGAATCGGCTTCGCAATCGAGAATATCGTCGACCACTTGGAAGGCCAAACCAATGCACTTGGCAAAATGATCCAAGCCATTGCGCTGCGCTTCGCTCAAGGGCTGGCCACAGTAAGAACCGAGCAATACCGCCGCGCGAATCAGCGCGCCGGTTTTTAGAATATGCATGTGTTCAAGTTCAGGCAATGTTAGCGCTTGGCCCACGCTGTATAAATCGATCCCCTGCCCGCCACACATCCCCAGACTACCTGAAGCACGCGCGAGGATATTGACCATTTTCAATTGATCGGTAGGCGAATCAGCCAAAGTTTGAGCTGACAAAACATCAAACGCCGCCGTTTGCAGCGCATCGCCCGCCAGTAAAGCAGTGGCTTCGCCAAATGCCACGTGAACGGTTGGCTTGCCACGGCGTAGCACATCGTTATCCATCGGTGGCATATCGTCGTGCACCAATGAATATGCGTGGATCATTTCCACTGCTGAGCCAACGGCTTGCAAGCGTTGCGGGTCGGCATCGACCAACTGACCTGCTGCGAACACCAGCAAGGGGCGCACGCGTTTACCACCGTCGAGCACGCTATAGCGCATCGCGTCATGCAGGCGTTCGGGAATATGGGTACTCGCCGGGAGAAATTGGCCGAGCGCGTCTTCCATTTGCGCTTGAACTTGCGCCATCCAGTCTTTGAAATTGAGTGTTGTCGTGCTCACCAATTAAGCCCCCAAATCTGGCATGGCTTTCAATTCGCCCGCCTCTAAGATTTTTACCTGCTGCTCAGCAGCCGCTAGCTTGCCTTCGCAAAAGCGCAAAAGCTCGGTGCCACGCTGATACGCAGCCAAGCTCGCTTCTAGCGGCATGGCGCCACTTTCCATTTGTGCAATGAGTGCATCAAGCTCGGCCACGCCCGCTTCGTAGCTCTCTGGTAATTGGGGTTTACTCGCTTTGGCCATCAAAAATCTCTCAAAATCAAAGACAAGCTCCGCTTTGCCAAACCACGGCGCAGGCAACTCGAACTTAAAGCCCGCTATTCTACCTCAGCGCATTGAATTTGGCCTTGCTTGAGTCAATTTGGCTTCAAAATATGCGTCAAGTGCTGGCTGGGTGAGCAAGAAACGCCAGCAATTCGGCCAGTGTAAAATAATCATTCAAATTTGCAGCCCTGCTCAAGCGGGGCTAGGATGAGTTAGTCCTCACCGCAAATTAAACAATTTTATGAGCATATTGATTGGCGCAGTATCGTTGAGTAGCACTAGCCAAATGCTAAGTGCCGCGCTGCTGCGCGCCAGCCAGCAACACTATCAGCTGCGTTGCGGCCATTTAGACGAACAAGCGCTCAACCCCGCCTCACTGGGGAGCCTTCATAACAATACCCACGCTCAAGTAGGGGTACTGACTTTAGGTTTGGCAGCCAGCACACAAAATTGCCATGCTTTTCGGGGACGGATTATTGTTTCAATAATTGGTCATATTGAAAACCTCAACCTCATCCTCAGCAAACTAGATTCTGTAGGCTATGCAGCAAATTTATCGCGCGCAGAGGAAGTTGTTGCGGCATTGATCGATTGGCATAGCCGCTCTCACAAAGATTTGCTCGTTGCGATTCGTGAGGCCTTGGCCGAACTTCAAGGCTATTTTAGTTGCTGTGTTTATGCCCAAGAGTTAGCACCCAGCTTAATTTGCTGCAGCAAGGGACCACAGTTATATATCAGCCAAAATTCGCAGGGCAACTTTGTATGTAGCGATCGCAAAATCCTTAAAGACCAAAGCTCGCTCTTTATTACGCTAGACAGCGATGAATTGGCGCAAATTACACCACAACAGATATTCTGCTTTGATTATGCAGGTCAAGTTCGGCATAAAGACCCAACGCCACACAATGCCATACTCGGCACTACCCACCATATGCTGGACGACATTTTTGCCCAAGCGATGGTTGCCGCTGACCTAATTGAATTATTTCTCAACAACCAACTTGCTTCAGTGCTAAACGAACTGGGGCAGGGCCATGCTTTCGAGCGGATACTGTTGCTAGCCAGCGGTTCAAGTCATCATGCCGCGCTCAGCGCTCAATATTGGATAGAACAAATCGCGGCACTGCCGTGCAAAGTAGAATATTCCAGTGAGTATCGCGACCAACAGCCGCTACTAGAACCGAACACACTAGTGATTGCCATTTCGCAATCGGGACAAACGGCTGACACTGTCGCCGCCTTGCGCTTGGCAAAAGCCACTGGCTACCAAGAAACCCTGGTGATCAGCAATCAAAAAAATAGCCCGTTAGCCAAGTTGGCAAAATATGAATTCCTGCAATATGCAGGGCCAGAGCTAAGTACCGCATCGACAAAAACCTACACCAGCCAATTACTCTGCCTGTATTTTATCGCGATCAAATTAGCTGAAGGACGACAGCGTTTTAATCGCGCAGCCATAGAAGAGCTTCACTGCTTACCTTTGGCATTGTCTGAAACACTTCAACTGAACACCCAACTAAAAACATGGGCGCAGCGCTTAGCGCCAATGCAAAACCTGTTCGTCATTGGTAAACATTCGCAGCTACCCATTGCATTCGAAGCTGCGCAAAAATTTAAAGAAGTGTGCTACATCCATGCCGAAGCTTACCCCAGCGGCGAACTCAAGCACGGCCCTGTTGCGTTGATTGACCACACAATTCCGGTAATCGCCTGCTTACCTTGGGATGTCAATGCCGACAAAATGCTCGCTAATTTGCACGAAGTGAAATCTAGAAAGGGTGATATTTACCTCTTAACAGATATTGCGTTAAGTTCGAGCGAACACTTTTACTGCATTCAAATTCCACGAAAAATGCCGCACCTCAATCCTATTTTGTACGGCGTTGCATTTCAGCTATTGAGCTATTTAATTGCTATTTCTCGTGGTAATGATGTTGATGCACCACGCAACCTTAGTAAAGCCCAAGCCAATGACTAATTGATTTGTAGAAATAAAAAAAGCCGCATCAATGCGGCTTTTTTTATTACAGAATTAGCTTATTTTGATGCGTTGATCATGTACAACGCTGCAGCTTTAAACTCTTCATCAGAACCAGCATAACCACCTTTTGGAGGCATAGCGTTCAGACCTTTAATACCCAATGCGACAGCCGCATCTACACCATCTTTCAGACGTGGAGCCCAAGCAGCTTTATCGCCAAACTTAGGTGCACCAGCAGCACCAGAGCCGTGACACGCAACACAGGTTGAACCGTAGATTTCTTTACCTTTGGTATTTGGATCTACTGCACCACCTGCAGCAGCGCCAGCCACGGCAGGCTCTTCAAACTTAGCACCGACTGCATTACCCATAAAGGCAACTGCACGCTTCACTTCATCATCAGTCAGATCAGCCGCACCACCTTTCGCAGGCATAGCGTTGAAGCCAACGATAGCGTGTTTCGATAGAGTTTCAAAGCCTTGACCAATACGCGCAGCCCAAGCCCCTGCATCACCAAATTTTGGAGCGCCAGCTAAGCCAGCGCCATGACAGGAGATACAGACGTTTTCATAAACACTTTTACCGCTACGAGAACCTGGAGCACCACCCTCTACCACTTTCACCACACCAACAGGCTGCAGACGAGCAGAAACAGCTTCTGAAGTCATCGTCGAGCTCGTCAAATTTGTTGACATGCCTGATGTAAACAATTTAATAAGCAAATATACAACCAGTGGCACGCCAATCAAAGCTGCCAGAACCATACCAGCAACGCCCTTAGACGCAGACGCGTTGGATCCGCCCATGCTGTCATCCCTTGTAGAATTCGTTAATAATAGCTTGTACAGCTTTTCTAGCGTGCAATTATACCGCTAATCACAAGCGCGACAAGTTTTTGCCAGCTAGACGCACAGATATAAAGCAGTTATTATCTGCGCTCCTTGATGCACCCATAGCTCAGTTGGATAGAGTGTCAGTTTCCGAAGCTGAAGGTCGCAGGTTCGATTCCTGCTGGGTGCGCCACCAAATGAATCAAAGACTTAGCGTCAATCGAAATCAAAATACCCCTACAAATTGTGCACCTAACCGTGTACCTACACCGCGCATCATCGGACGGCCGATTTTACCGTTTCTTGCAGCAGTTTACAGCCCCGTGTTCGCATCCCCGCTAGTGTTGTTTTATGCTATCTGAAGGCACATCCAATCGGTTCTTTATAATTCCTTTGTAGTTTCAGGCAAATACACAAGAAATACAGCACGTTGGAGTATTTTCACGCGTTGCATTAGCTTTTATTCAGCATCGAACAACCAGAGCCGAAACCTTGCAAAACTACAACCTCCTTTTAGGCTCAATCGTATAAGCGACTGCTCAAAAGGAATGGCCCACACGCCCTAAACCACTTTCCGCTCCCAATCAATAGCAAGCACAAAAACCACTCTACCAATCCTTATTAAAAGAATCAGGTCATAAAGTTTTGCAAAATAGCCTTTAATCGCAAGTGCGCTAGTGTGTAGCTTTTGAATCACTTAACCAAATACGAACTCTAGATATTAGTCCGCTCTGACAATTCCAACTCACCATAGGAAATTACTCTAATTGGATTGCCTTTAACCGCCAAATGAGCCCACAGCCAATTTAAATGCGCGACCAATTGCTCGCCAGTGGCGTGCGGGCGATCTTTACCGGTATGCGCATCGCTCACCACGGTTACGGCATAACCCAATGAGGCTGCGCGGCGTAGCGTGGTATCGACACAAAAATCACAGGCATAGCCCGTAATCCAAAGGCCCTTAATCCTCATCGCTTCAAGCGTTGCTGTCAGATCGGTATCCAAAAAAGCATCGGCTGACTCTTTAGCAATAACGATGTCGCTCTCTACACGCGCCAAACCTGGGTGCAACTCCCACGCTGGCGAGCCTTGCGGCAAATCGTCTTCATGGTGCTGGATAAACATCACCGGCATCTGCCGCTGGCGCGCCAGCGCAATCGTCGCGTTAATTTGCGCTAGTGTTTCAGCACCTCGCGTCGCAGGTAGAGTTGATTCGATCAAGCCAGTTTGAAAATCGATTACCAGTAAAGCGCTCTTCATTGCAGTTCACCCCACATAAAAAAGCTGCATGACAGGCCATGCAGCTTTAATAATATCGCCCTAACCACCCTTACGCATCACTCGACGTAGCGTAAGGGGAGGAGAACGTAGCCTGTCGTTTAAGCCGTCAAACGACGCAATACTTCTTCGCGACCAATTAGCGCGAGTACGGCATCGACCGATGGCGTGTTGGTAATGCCGCAGACTTTCGCGCGTAATGGCATGCCCACTTGCGGCATTTTCACGCCCTGCGCTTTCACAAACTCTTTGATGAACGCGCCGATCGTTGCCGCGTCCCAGTTTTCGAGTTTTGCCGCTTCAGCCGCAAAGACTTTCAAACGCTCTTCTGATTCTGGGTCGAGGTGTTTTTCGACGATCTCGGCTGTTGGCGTCAAAGCTTGGTAGAAGTACACCGCTTGCTCGGCCATTTCGACCAAAGTTTGGCTGCGATCTTTCAGCAAGGCGCACACCTCAGCCAAAGCTGGGCCAGCATCGGTATTCACACCTTTATCGGCCAAGAAGCCGGCCACGCGTGCTGCGAGTTTGGCTGGATCGGCCGCTTTAATATATTGCGCGTTAATCCACAGCAATTTATCGCGGTCCATCCGGCTTGGGCTGCCGCTGACGTCTTTCAGATCGAACCATTCAACGAACTGCTGCATCGAGAAGATTTCGTCGTCGCCATGGCCCCAGCCCAAACGCGCTAGATAATTGAGCAAAGCTTCTGGCAAAAAACCTTGGCTGTCGTAATCGACGACAGATACCGCGTCGCGGCGTTTAGAGAGTTTCACGCCTTGATCGTTGTTGATCATTGGTAAGTGCGCAAATACTGGCACGGTCGCGCCCATCGCTTCGTAAATCACGATTTGGCGTGGCGTGTTATTCACGTGGTCGTCGCCGCGAATCACGTGGCTGATCTTCATATCCACATCATCAACGACGACGCAGAAGTTATACGTTGGCGTGCCATCGGGGCGCGCGATGATCAGATCGTCCAGCTCGCTGTGCGCGATTTCGATGCGACCTTTCACTTGGTCTTCCCACACTACCGAGCCGCCGATAGGCGTTTTAAAACGCACTACTGGGGTAATGTCAGCCGGAATCGCTGGCAAGGTTTTGCCTTCCTCTGGGCGCCATGTGCGATCGTAGCGCGGCTTTTCGCCTTTCGCTTCGGCGGCTGCGCGCTGAGCTTCAAGCTCTTCCTTGCTGCAATAGCAGTAATAAGCGTGGCCGCTCGCAAGCAGTTGCGCGATGACTTCTTTGTAGCGCTCCATGCGCTGCATTTGGTAGAACGGGCCTTCGTCGTAGCCGATGTCGATCCAGTGCATACCGTCCAAAATCGCCGCAACCGATTCAGGCGTTGAGCGCTCTAAGTCGGTGTCTTCAATGCGCAAAACAAATTGGCCGCCGTGTTTTTTGGCATAAGCCCAAGAGAACAGCGCTGTGCGAACACCACCAATGTGCAACAGGCCAGTGGGTGAAGGAGCGAAACGAGTGCGTACGGTCATCGTGCTTAAGTCCAGCAGAATGCAAAAACGCCATTGTACCGTAAGTCACGACCAAAAGTTTCTGCGCTCGGCGGCGCAGCCGAAGATAGTCTGGCGGGTTATGCGGCACGGCAAGAAAGTGCGAGGATGATGCAACGCCAGTTCAATGCTTGATCAAGCTGCGCAGAAACACAAACGGCAAATACATGCCGATGTATTTGCCGCTAAAAATTATAAATATTGAGCTAGAGT
Organism: Chitinibacter sp. SCUT-21; assembly: GCA_041874755.1. Taxonomy (NCBI): domain Bacteria; kingdom Pseudomonadati; phylum Pseudomonadota; class Betaproteobacteria; order Neisseriales; family Chitinibacteraceae; genus Chitinibacter; species Chitinibacter sp. SCUT-21. The sequence goes on along the minus strand of CP102611.1, from coordinate 2,967,185 downwards.
GCAATACCCTAAAGGGACGCGAGTTTTTCCACCGCCATCGGGTTTAGCACACTATTGATTTCAAGCTGCAAATTGTCTGGATTATGCACGATAACCGAATCGGACGGCATTGGCAGCACAGTTTTGCTCGGCGGCTGAAAACGAGCCAAGATGTCGTAATACGATTGCAGGCTTTCGACAAAAATCACCGGCTCGCCACCGCGGGCATAGCCATATTTCAGGGTGCTGAAATACTCAGGCTTGCGCAGTAGAGGCAACACCGATTTCACATCAGTCCAGCTATTTGGATCTTTCTTCATTCGCACCGCCAAAGTGCGCGCGTCGATCAAATGACCCAAACCGATATTGTAGGCCGCCAGCGCGAGCCATGTGCGATCCGGCTCTGGCGCGCGATCGGCCAGTGTTTCTTTGAGCAATTGAATGTATTTGGCACCACCGATAATACTTTCATACGGATTGGTGCGATCCACATTCATCCGCTGCGCCGTTTCATTGGTCAGCATCATCATGCCACGTACGCCAGTGGGCGAGACCGCATCAGGATTCCAATGCGATTCTTGGTACGACAAGGCGGCAATCAAACGCCAATCAAGACCGGTGCGCTGCTCGGCTTCTTGGAACCACTCTTTATAGCGTGGCAAAGTCGATTGAATTCGCCCAAGGTAAGCCAAGGCATCGAGCTGATCGACTCGATTAACGTGGCCATAATAACGATCATGCAAGCGGCGCATCGTACCGTCGGCCACTTGCTGCTGGAAAAAGCCGCTAATCAGCACCTGCAGGTAGATGTCATTCTCAGGCATCGCCCAAGCTAACTGCTGGGCACCTTCAATTTCACGTGAACGAACGATATTCGGGTAGTAATTTTGCGCCACTTCAGCCGCATGTGAATCGACCAAAGCATAATCGAGCTTGCCTTGCGAGACTTGCTCAATCAGCGATTCGCTATCGCCATTGGGAACCACGTGCCAATTAAGCGCAGGTGATTTTTGCTTGATTTTATTGAGCGCATTCACATACTGCGGCAAGGTATTGAGCGTAGAACGCCCATCGTGCAAGGCTTTTAAAGCGGCGCTTTCGCTCACTTTTGAGCTAAAAATCAGCGTTGCATTGACGTCTTGATACGCAGAACCATAAATCAGGCCTGGCACATCATCCCGTGGGCCGCCAACAGCCATATGCGCCTCACGCCGTTTCAGGCGCTCGAGCATATCTGCGTAATTGCTACTCACCAAAAAACGCACTTTCAAATTATTTTTTTGCGCGAACTGCGTCACCAAATCGTACTCAAGGCCCGCGTAATTGCCCTCGGCATTGACGTACAAAGCGGTTGGCCCGTTTTGCACCAGTACGACAAGTTCTTTGGTCTCTGACCACGGTAATACCTGCTGCACACGAGCCTGATTTGACTCGCCACAACCGAATAATAAGAACGTAGAAAGCGCTACCAAAAATCTCTTCATGCCGACCTGATAATCTGTAAGGATGCGCGCATTGTGCCTGCATCTTATTGAAACGACAAACAAAAATTTTCACAAGACCATTATAAAAATCTAATATTTCAGCAAAAACGCCACTTTTCTTGCCATCAGCAAAAGAAAAAAAATAAATTTACCTGGGATTAAAATTCAAATAACGAAAGAAAATGACAAAGGAAAGGTCGTCATTCCCTCAGAGAGAAAAAGCTCAAATCCAACCTATATTCGGCAAGCAAAATTGGCTACAACCGCCAGTTTTTCACTCGCTCAGATACATTTTTAAGCGCATGGCATCCGGCTTTTCATCGACCAAATCGGCGGCGGTTTTTTGCTGACAGTTAAGTAATCTTGGATTGGCAGAGTACGCCATCAATAATTCGAGCATTCGAGCGACGCCCGCATCGGCCGCAAAGTGCAAAGCACTCATTCCACGCTCGTCTTGCGCATCAATTTCCGCCCCCAATCGCAATAATGAGCCCGCAGCAGAGAGGCGGCCGCGCCTTGCTGCGTACATTAATGGCGTCATGCCATCATGATCTTTCACGTTTAAATTGGCTCCGCAGCGGTGCATTTCTTCGATCACCAGAGCAAGGTCCTGTGCTGCTAACCAATGCAAGCCAAAACAGCCATGCTCATCAGCCACTTTGACTGAGGCTCGAGCGCGTAGCAAAGTCAGCACCAGCTCGGCATGGCCATAGCGACATGCCCACCACAGCATTGTGAGGCCAGCATCATCGGCACATTCAATATGCACGCCACAACTGAGTGCATGCGTAATCAGCGCCATATTGCCTGCCTTAGCCGCCTCGATAAGCTTAGAAACGTCAAAGGTGGCCAAATCTGCCCGCTGATCTTCAACCGCCAGATCGCTTTCAGTCCAAATGCCGTTGTTTTCTTTAGGGGGAAATAAGGTGTTATGCCGATTTTGCAGCGCGAACAACTCGTGCATCACTTCATCGCTAAAGCCCTGCCGACCGCCGCGTCGATCAAAAAACAGATCGTTGAGGAAAATATCCATTGCTGGCGTGCCCCAAATATTGACGAGCCGCTCGGCAAGATGCGGGTATTGCGTGACAACCTGCTGAGGGAATGAGCCCTCGCCGATCAACTGTTGTAAACGTTGCGCAATGTCCATGACCAAGCTCCTCATGCGAGGTTTCAGTGTAGACAATGCCACGAACGCTTCAAGCGGCGAGGGAATGAGCGGAGCATGCCCTCAGATTCAGTGGGGAAACTTATTTTTTACTACAAAATTTAGCGTAGTCGGCTTGAACGACTTTTTGCCGCGCCCGCATTTTCTCGATGTCGTACGATTTATTATTGCCACCACCGAGCCGGCGCGAGATTAGATTATCTTCTTTTTGTAATTTGGCGCAGCGCTCCGCCTCAAGCTTGGCGAGCTTGGCCGGATCGGGTTGGTAATATTGTTCGGCATTGGCCGCGGCCAGCGTTAAACCAAATGCAATTAAAACACCCAACTTCATTAGAAACCTCATTCTGAATCGATTTGCATCAATTGTTGCAAGGCACGAGCCCAATCTGCATGGCAAGCGCCAATTGCCAGCGCCTGCTGATCCAATGTATTCACCGGCAATAAACCGGCCAAGCTATTACACACCCACATCGCCGGTGCGCGGCTTAATTGGCTACGCGCTATTTTACATACCAATACAGGTATGCCGATATAATCTGCAGCGCGTTGGGCCATATCGCGACATACCCCTTCAACGCCCGATTCGGATAAATCTGGCGTACACAGCACGCCATCGAGCAACACCCACACATTGCTCATCACGCCTTCGATTAGATTGTCGTCGCGATCAAACATGAGCCCTTCAAAAATGCTCGCGTCGTTCCATTCGCGCCGCGCGATCACATTTTCGAGTCGATTTAAATGCTTCACCCCCGCCAGCGCAGGCTGCCAGCTCGCGCGCGTGCTACACGTTCGCAAACGCACGCCTTGCGTTGCCAATTCTGGCGCGTACGCGGGCAACGGTGCGATTTGTACAATGCGATTGGCGGGTAAATCAGCCGACGCGACATAGCCGCGCGCCGTTTCGCCGCGCGTGACGATGATTTTTAGCGTGTGATTACTCGGCGAGAGCTGCGCAATATCAGCCAATAAATCGGCTTCACTCGGCGGCGTAATCGCCAATTTGGCGCAATCGGCAACGAGTTTGGCGTAATGCTCGCACCACCAAATTACGCGGCCATCGACGACTTTTATCGTGCGAAACACGCCATCGCCAAATTGCAGGCCGCGATCGGCTAAATTAATTTGTTCTGCGGGTATGCCGTTGACGAGCTTCATGGCCGCGCTCATCTCAGCCCGCCTCGCCCAAGGCGCGCAACAGCCCGCGGGCTTTATGGCGCGTTTCTTGCAATTCGCGTTCTGGGTCCGAATCGGCGACGATGCCAGCACCAGCGCGGAAATACAGCTGATTGCCTTGCTGCACAAAGGTGCGGATTAAGATATTGGTGTCCATGCTGCCGTCGCGGTTGATGTAACCCAAGCTGCCGGTGTAGGCGAGGCGGGGTCGATCTTCGAGCTCGCGGATAATTTGCATACAGCGCACTTTCGGGCAACCGGTGATTGTGCCGCCCGGGAACAGCGCGCGTAGTACATCGGCCGCATTAATACCCTCGCGGGTATGCGCCCGAATATTAGATTCAATATGATGCACAAAGGCATACGTCTCAACAGCCATTAGCTCGTCGACTTTCACCGTGCCCGGCACTGCAATCCGCCCCAAATCATTGCGCTCTAAATCCACCAGCATAATGTGCTCAGCGCGCTCTTTCGGGGTATTGAGTAGCCGCTCTTTCAGTTGCGCATCTTCGACTGGGTCGAGCGAACGGGCAAAAGTGCCGGCGATCGGGCGCGTTTGCACCACGCCATCGCGCACGCTGACCAAGCGCTCGGGTGAACTGCTAACAATCTGGCCGACGTCGTCGCCTAAATTCACATACGCCGAAAACGGCGCCGGATTGGCCTGACGCAAATGCGCAAACACGTCGAGCGGCTCACCTTGCTCCAGCGTCACGTCCCAGCCGCGCGATAAATTCACCTGAAACACGTCACCATCGTAGATATATTGTTTCGCACGTTGCGCGCCGGCGAGGAAAGCTTGCGGCTCGTCCTCAGAAATCGCGGCGATTTTCAGTGCAGCGGGCGACCAAGTGATGTCGTCGGCGAGCAGCGATTGCAATTCTTGCAATTGCGCCGCCGTTTCGGCGATCAGCGTTGCTTGCTGTGTTTCGCGGTGCAATAAAATCGCCGCAGGGCAACGCATTAAGGCGGCGAGTGGAAAATCAGCGATTTGCCCTGCGCTCGCACTGTCACGCGCAGCGACCGTTGGCTCAAAGGTTTCTAATAATTCGTACCCAGCGTAAATCAGCCAGCCGCCATGAAATGGATATTCAGACTCGATGCGCGCTTGAACGGGCAAGGCGGCCAAGTCGGCGACAAAAGCGGCACCTTCATCGGCAGCATAAACGCGGTGGCTTTGCGGCAAAGCCAATAAAATATCCCACCCCTGAGTGCGCGCCGACTGCAATAATGCAGGGAAAGCTTGCGGCTTGCTCGCGGCCAAAGCGATGAAATCAGGTGCGGTAGAAAGACGGATAGTATGATAAGCGTGCATGCGCGCATTGTAATGGCATTCGCGTGCAAACACGATATAGGTTGATCCCGCAGAACACATCTCCATCACAAAAGGATGAATATGATGAAGCTTAAACAATGGGCGCTGTACTGCGCCTTGCTGGCCAGCAGCTGGGTGAGCGCAAGCGACACCACGCCAGTAAAAAGCGTAGCGAGCGTTGATTTAAACCGCTATCTGGGGCAATGGTATGAAATCGCCAAATTTCCAATGTATTTTCAGCGCAAGTGCGTCAGCGACACGACGGCCAATTACAGCGCCAACGACGATGGCACGATTCAAGTCATCAATCGCTGCCGGACTGAGTCTGGCGAATTCGATCAAGCCCAAGGCAAGGCGACCGTGGTCGAGAACAGCAATAATACGCAATTAAAAGTGAGCTTTTTCTGGCCATTTAAAGGCGACTATTGGGTGATCGGCTTGGACTCAAATTATCAATGGGCTGTGGTCGGTACGCCGAACCGCAAATACTTATGGATTTTATCGCGCACCGCAGTCTTGCCTGAAGCGCAATTACAAGCAGCGCAAAAAGCGGCGATTGAACAAGGCTATGATTTACGCGAGCTCGACTACACTCGCCACAACTAAGGTATAGCCCAGTAGCACTTATCAAAATTGAGCTACAGGGCTATACCTGACTAGGCCTCTTGCTGGTCAAGCTGATCAGCTGAATTGAGCAAGGACTCCATCGCGCGCTCGAACAATGGCGCTTGTTCAATCCAGCGCGCACGACCACGTGCCAGCAAGCGCTTGAAGACCACGACGGTGATCATCGATGGCGGTGCATTTTCGCCAAATTTGAGTAACAAGCGCGTCTCATTCGGATTCATCCAGCACAGACGTGCTCGCAACAATTTGCCGGTGAGGTTAATTTCAATCGGCACACCACTGCGCAAAAATTCAAATAGCGCTTCATTACTCAGCTCCTGCACATCGGGCTGATGAGCCAAGTGCGCTAATTCGCTTTCAACCTGACGATCAATAAAACCAATCTCGACTTTTAATTCGCTAATCGCTTGATCGAGCAGCACTGGGTTAATCTCGGCCAAGTCATGTGGCGATTCCAGCACCGTATCGCTGGCCACTTCGCTAATAAAGTCGGCCATTTGTGCCCGCAGCATCGGCATTGTGGGCACTTCGACATCCGATTGCAATTGCCCGGCCATCGCGCTGCGGTGCGCGTCGATCATATAGCCCTTAAACGTAAGCTGCTCGCTACTTGACCACGGCGTTAACTTTAGCCCTTCACTCAGCGTACTAACTAGGCGCGGAATCATTCCCAGTAATTGTTGCCGATCCTCTTTAGCTGTTTTGGGTGCAATACTCCAAATCAGCTCTGGTACGAAAATTCGAAAACGCAAAGCCTGCACTTGATCGGTACGCTCGGCATGTTCGATGGCATACGGCCAAGTTTGTACCAAGAAATCAGCGAGCACTTGGTCAAGGGTAAAATGGCTAATCGCTTGTGAGACTTGTGCGGTAATGCGCGCAAAGCGTAAGGTCCGGCTTTCTGCGTTCTCTAATGCTTGCGAGGCCAACTCGGACTGCTCATCGGCGGCACGCAACTCACGCGCGATAAACCGATCAAGCTCATCGAGCATGCGCGCAAATAAGGCGCTGCTCTCTTCTTCATCTTGCAGCAGCGCTTCGATAATGCGGCGAATTTCGGCCGTAACGCGTTCGGCATTTGGGTCTAAGAGTTGCAAGCCTTGCGCAATGGAGCCAATACGATTGACCAGTAAACGCGCGGGATGATGTTTTTGCGAAAACAGCGCGGGTTCTTGCAAAGCCGTTTTCAGCACCACCCATTGCAAACGCCCTAATTGCGCGCGAATCTCCGCAGGCACTTGCGCATCGCGCAAAATAAATTCGAACAACATCCCGACGATATCAACGATCATTTGCTCGTTAATATCACTTGTCGCCGCAGCAAGCTCGGCGCGCTGTTCCAAAATTAGATTGCGAACCTGCCCATATTCATCCAGCTGCGTGCCTTGAATATGGGCTTGACTCATCTGCGCAATCGATTGCGCCAAACCAGTACTTAAAACTTGTGGCTGAGCCTGAATCGGCGATTGACCCGACCAAAGTTGCCGGATAGCTGCACCAACCTGTTTCACCGTCCCTAACCAGCCTAAGGGCGCACTGCTGGCCTGCGGTGCGGAATGCAGAGGCGTTGAGCTGCCCACTTGCGACTGCGCTTGATCACGAATTAGCGATGTCCATTGGTTAAGGCGACTTTCCACACTCAAAGCGGGGCTTTTCACTTCACCATTTTGCATAGGGCTCGAATAACCCCCGTCCATAAATGGCTGCGGTCCAGCACCAATACTCAGTTCCGCGGGTGCCGCGCTGGTATCAACATAATCGCCATGCGCAAATTGCGATTCACTCGCCTCGCTAATTGGATCTGCCACCATTTGCCGCAAGGTCATGGGGTCCGGTAATTGGCGAACACGCAACTGCAACTGCGCTGCGATCCCATGCTGTGCCAATAATTGATTTAACTGGCGGTAAATACCAACAACATGTTTTTGCAACTGCTCGCTTAAGGTTTCGCTGAGCAGCTCGTGCAATTCAGGCTCTATACCCAATTGCTCACTGGCCATACCGAGGCAGCGCGTTAATAAATAGGGACGAAATGGATTTTCGCGTTCATTAATATCATCTTGTTCAAACAAGATTGCTACGCGGATATTTAGGTCGCGCAACTCCTCTTCGGCACAGTTGCGCAATTGGGTCGTTAGTTCGTCGATTTTCAGCTCGCCATCAAACTCACCGACGTCCACCAAGGACAAAGCACCTAAAGTTGCAGAGGCATTAAATGAAGGGCGAAAAGTACTATAAGCGGTTTGAAAACTGCGATTGAGCAGTTTTTCCATATCAATCGCCAACGCTTGCGGCCACGCCTGCTCACGCGTCATCAAGGCGGCACGCGCATCGAGCATCGCTCGCTGCTCAATAAGACTGCTTGCCCGATCCGCTTTTAGAAATAAGGCATCCGCAGCATCCGACAAAATAGTAGGCAATAATTGATTAAACGCCCGCAAAAACTCACCGCGAATGACGGTCAATAAGTCATTTCGATCCATATCCATCCATTTGTGCGCAATTTTTTATTTTAGGGTGAAATTATTATGACACTCACCTCTTTTTATCGGACGGATTGTAAGGATTTCAGTTCCTATCAGCAGCTTTTTTTTAAAAATCCAGATAAATGGTTGAATTCAAAGTCACTGACGGTCAGTGAAACTACGCTTGAGTGTTGCTATTTGGAATAAGGCGGGCAAAAAAACATCTCAATTAAATTGAAGTAAAGGCGCTCTCGATTGGTAAAAGGCGGCCCCATCAAACAATAGGTATCGCCTCCCAAGCTTTATTTATAAATAAATACCAGCGAATACCCTATTGGATAATTCCACCACCCAGACACACTTCATCTTTATACAGCACCATCGACTGCCCCGGCGTTACCGCCCACTGCGGCTCGTCGAACACCAGTTGCACGCCGCCATCAATGTGAGTGAGCGTACACGCGCTGTCTTGCTGACGGTAGCGCGTTTTGGCGGTGTAGCGCCCTTCCGCTGGGGTTTCGCCCAAAATCCATGAGCAATCTTTGGCGACCAGCACTGGATTGAGTAGCAAGGGATGATCGTGGCCTTGCACGACGATCAGCTCGTTGCGCTCCATATTCTTGCCGGCGACAAACCACGGCTCGGCGCTACCTTTGGTGCCGCCAATGCCCAGCCCTTGGCGCTGACCGAGTGTGTAGTACATCAAGCCTTGATGTTCACCCATCACCTTGCCTTCCGGCGTCACCATCGCGCCCGGTTTTTTCGGCAGATAACGATTCAAAAACTCACGGAACGGACGCTCGCCGATAAAGCAGATGCCCGTTGAGTCTTTTTTCTTCGCGTTCGGTAAATCGATCTTTTCCGCAATCACCCGTACTTCGGACTTCAGTAAATCACCGAGCGGGAACACCGCGTGCGAGATTTGCTCTTGGCTGAGGCGATACAAGAAGTACGTCTGGTCTTTGCTTTGATCGGCGGCGCGCAGCATTTCGGTGCGACCGTCGCTCCGTAGCCGTGTTTTCGCGTAATGCCCAGTCGCGAGTTTGACGCCACCAAGCTTGATCGCGTATTCCAAAAACGATTTAAATTTGATTTCGCTATTGCACAGAATATCGGGGTTGGGCGTGCGGCCCGCCGAGTATTCGGTCAGGAAATGACTAAACACGCGGTCTTTGTATTCAGCCGCAAAGTTCACCAGCTCGATGTCGATGCTTAATAAGTCAGCGACCGCAATCGCGTCCATCGAGTCTTCTTTGATCGAGCAGTATTCGTCGTTATTGTCGTCTTCCCAGTTCTGCATGAAAACGCCGTGCACTTCATAGCCCTGCTCTTTTAATAAATGCGCAGTGACCGACGAATCAACGCCACCAGATAGACCCACTACAATTTTGCTGCTCATAAACTATTACCATCAAAGTCGCGGATCAGCTCAATCGGATAACGCCGCCCCGCTAAATAATCATCAATACACGCCAGCAGCAATGGGCTGCGATGCTGTTCGGCCCGAGCGATCAGCTCATCGCGCGTCAACCATACCGCCGCTTCAATGCCCTCATCAGCCAAACCCAACTGGCGCTGCGGGTCGTGCGCACCTAGCTTGCCGCAAAAGGCATAACGCAGATACGTCAAATCGGTGCCCGGCACCGTCCACTGATAAATCCCGACCAAGGCGGTGGGGTCAAAGTGGTAAGCCGTTTCTTCCAAAGTTTCACGCCGGCAAGCGGCAATAATCGATTCATTCTGGTCAACATGACCCGCAGGCTGATTAAGCTTAAGTTCGCCCTGAATACGCTCTTCTACAATCAAAAAACGGCCATCACGTTCGATTACCGCTGCAACGGTGGTATTGGGTTTCCACATTGGATTTGAATTTAAACAGGAAAAACAGAATTTTACCGCACTCAAGCCCAAAGCCCTAAGCCCTTACTGCGTAAAAATCAGCGTTGGAAAATAAGATTAGCGCACTTTATTCGGACCACGGCGACCGCGCTGCTTAGGTCTTGCCTTTTGTGGGCTTGCAGGCCTGGGCGCTCCGGGCGCGGCAACGCTCAACTCTTTATATTTACCCAAGGCAATACCATCTAAGGTATAGCCACCAATCGCATACCGAATAAGGCGCAGCGTTGGATACCCAACTTTAGCGGTCATGCGACGCACTTGGCGATTTTTGCCTTCCGAAATCGTAATTTCCAGCCATGTGGTTGGAATATTGGCGCGCTCACGAATCGGCGGGATGCGCGGCCAAACGATCTCTGGCTGATCAATAATCCGCGCGCCGGCGGGCTGCGTTTTAAAGTCGCCCAAATCCAAACCGCCTGCGCGTAACGCTTGCAAAGCTGCTTCGTCGGGAATGCCTTCGACTTGCACCCAGTAAATTTTCGGTAATTTGTGCTTGGGATCGGTGATGCGATGGATCAATGGGCCGTTGCCGGTGAGCAATAACAAGCCTTCCGAATCGGTATCGAGCCGACCAGCGGCATAGACGTCTTTGATCGGTACATAATCGGCTAAGCACTGGTGCGGCGGGCTAGGCGTGAATTGGCAAATCACACCGTAGGGTTTATTCAACAAGATCAGCTGTGGCATGGCGATCGGACTTGGCAGGTAAGCGTCAAACCTGTGATAATAGTGCGTTTTTTCGTTTCAGCTTGGAAAAATACAATAAATAGCTGAATCGATTTGTTTTCAATGACTGTTTTACACAGGAAATAGCACGATGAGTCTGATCAAAGTACCTCAAGGCGGCGCGAAAATCGTTCCTAACCTCGCCACTCCTGACAATCCAATTATCCCTTTCATCGAAGGTGATGGTATTGGTGTGGATATCACTCCAGTAATGATCGATGTAGTCGATGCTGCTGTGAAAAAATGCTACGGCGACGCGCGTAAAATCCACTGGATGGAAATCTACTGCGGCGAGAAAGCGTCTAAATTGTACGCTGACGGCTCTTACCTGCCACAAGAAACCCTCGATGCATTGAAAGAATACGTTGTATCGATCAAAGGCCCATTGGCTACACCAGTTGGCGGCGGTATCCGTTCATTGAACGTGGCTTTGCGTCAAAACCTGGACCTGTACGTTTGCTTGCGTCCAGTACGTTACTTCGACGGCGTTCCTTCGCCAGTTAAACGCCCAGACCTCGTAGACATGGTGATCTTCCGTGAAAACACTGAAGACATCTACGCCGGTATCGAGTGGGATGCCACTTCTGAAGGCGCGAAAAAAGTTATCGAATTCTTGCAAAAAGAAATGGGCGTGAACAAGATTCGCTTCCCAGAATCTTCTTCAATCGGTATCAAACCAGTATCGAAAGAAGGTACTGAGCGTCTGGTTCGTAAAGCGATTCAATACGCAATCGACAACAACCGTAAGAGCGTTACCTTGGTTCACAAAGGTAACATCATGAAGTTCACCGAAGGTATGTTCCGCACTTGGGGCTACGAACTCGCTAAAAACGAATTCGGCGGCGTTGAGATCGACGGCGGCCCATGGTTGCAATTGCCAAACGGCATCGTAATCAAAGACGTGATCGCTGACGCGTTCTTGCAACAGATCCTGTTGCGTCCAGCTGATTACGACGTTATCGCTACATTGAACCTGAACGGCGACTACATTTCTGATGCGTTGGCAGCAGAAGTGGGTGGTATCGGTATCGCTCCAGGCGCGAACTTGTCTGACAACGTAGCGTGCTTTGAAGCAACGCACGGTACTGCACCGAAATACGCAGGCCAAGACAAAGTAAACCCAGGTTCATTGATCCTTTCTGCTGAAATGATGTTGCGCCACATGGGCTGGACTGAAGCTGCTGACAAGATCATCGAATCTATGGGCAAAGCCATTCAAGACAAGATCGTTACTTACGACTTCGCTCGCCTGATGGACGACGCGCAAGAAGTGTCTTGCTCGGCCTTCGGTAAAGCAATGATCGAGCGCATGTAATTCGCATCACGCTGATCAACAAAAAACCCCGCTTAGCGGGGTTTTTTTATTTCTTACAATTTTCACCGATATACTGAAGCAACAGACATAAAAAAACCCGCAGACTAATGCTGCGGGCTTTAAAACTCGAAAGTTTTAAGCTGTTTGAATATTGCCAGCTTGCATGCCTTTTTGGCCTTGCGTCAATTCGAAAGAAACGCGTTGACCTTCTTTCAGTGTTTTAAAGCCTGGCATATTGATTGCAGAGAAATGAGCGAACAAATCATCGCCGCCTTCATCTGGAGTGATAAAGCCAAAACCTTTAGAATCATTGAACCACTTAACAGTACCTAATGCCATATCGAAATAATCCTGCAAACTAAATTAAATAATCATGAAATTTCGGACCCAATAAAACGTCAAGTCCTAGGTTTAGTTAGACAGAAATACTTCCATCAAACTTGCATTACTTTTTACGCGAGATTAACGTGGTCGGTCAAGTGGAACAAACTTAACTAATTAACAGTGTGTCATCTCTATCACGCTTGAAAAAAGATGACTTAGAGCCAAAATAGAAGAGACACCCAAAGTAGTGGAACACAATGGCAATTTCGCATCAGTTTGACACCGAACTCAAAAAAGCAGACGTACGTACCGCGCCCCCGCCCATGTGGCAGGTAGTGTTATTAAATGATGATTTCACCCCGATGGACTTCGTCATCGACGTGTTGCAGCAGTTTTTCGGACTAGGATCGGATCAGGCCACACAAATTATGCTTAAAGTGCACCATGAAGGTCGCGGCGTCTGCGGAATCTATCCCAAAGACATTGCCGCCACCAAAGTGGCCGACGTTACGCAGCACGCGCGCTCACATCAGCACCCGCTGCAATGCATCATGGAGGTGAAATAAAATGATCGCCCAAGAACTCGAAGTCAGCTTGCATATGGCGTTCATGGATGCGAGGCAAAAGCGCCATGAATATATTACGGTCGAACATTTATTGCTCGCACTACTCGACAACCCCTCCGCCATTGAGGTGATGAAGGCGTGTGGTGCCAATATTGAAGAACTGCGCCGTCAGTTGGGAGACTTTGTCACCGAGCACACGCCCGTGGTCTCAGGCACCAGCGAAGTGGAAACCCAACCCACCATCGGTTTTCAGCGCGTAATCCAACGTGCGATTTTGCACGTGCAATCATCGGGCAAAAAAGAAGTGACCGGTGCGAATGTCTTGGTCGCCATCTTTGGTGAAAAAGACAGCCATGCGGTGTACTTCCTGCACCAACAAGGCATTACCCGTCTGGATGTGGTTAATTTCATCGCGCATGGCATCAGCAAAAGTGCGAGCAATTCATCGCAATCGGCACCGAAAAATGAGCCTAATGAAGAAAGCGATGGAGAAACCAGCGCAGGTGGCGCATTAGAAAACTACACGCAGAATATGAATCAGCAAGCGCTGGCGGGCAAAATCGATCCATTGATTGGCCGCGATCATGAGCTGGAACGCGTAATTCAAACCTTGTGCCGTCGCCGTAAAAATAACCCGCTACTCGTCGGGGAAGCTGGCGTGGGTAAAACCGCAATTGCCGATGGCTTGGCACGTAAAATCGTCGAAGGTGATGTGCCTGATGTGCTGGCCGACGCCACCGTCTACACGCTTGATATGGGAGCCCTGCTTGCTGGGACTAAATACCGTGGCGACTTTGAGCAACGCCTTAAAGCCGTGATCAAGCAACTCGGCGAAGAGCGCAACGCCATCTTGTTTATCGATGAGATTCATACCCTGGTCGGCGCAGGTGCGGCTTCCGGCGGCACGCTGGATGCGTCCAACTTGCTCAAGCCTGCCTTGTCGAACGGCACGCTCAAATGCATTGGCGCAACCACCTACACCGAATATCGCGGCATTTTTGAGAAAGATAACGCATTGTCGCGTCGCTTCCAAAAAATCGATGTGGTCGAGCCAACGATTGAACAAACCGTGGAAATTTTAAAAGGCTTGAAGGATAAATTTGAGGCCCATCACGGCATCAAATACACGCAAGCCGCATTAACCACTGCAGTTGAGCTTTCTGCCAAATTTATTAACGACCGGCATCTGCCCGATAAAGCGATTGATGTGATCGACGAAGCCGGTGCGGCGCAAAAAATCCTGCCGCGCTCGAAACAGAAAAAAACCATCGGCAAAGGTGAAATCGAAGACATCATCGCAAAAATTGCGCGCATCCCACCTAAATCGGTGTCGACTGACGATAAAAACACGCTTAAAACACTCGAGCGTGATTTGAAAAATGTCGTCTTTGGCCAAGAAAAAGCGATTGAAGTACTTGCGACTTCGATCAAAATGGCGCGCGCCGGTTTGGGCAATCCGCAAAAACCAATCGGCTCTTTCCTTTTCTCTGGTCCGACCGGAGTCGGCAAAACCGAAGTGGCGCGCCAACTCGCGTACACAATGGGGATTGAGTTGATTCGCTTTGATATGTCGGAATATATGGAGCGCCACGCGGTTAGCCGTTTGATTGGCGCGCCACCCGGATACGTTGGTTTTGAACAAGGAGGTTTGCTAACCGAAGCGATTAACAAACACCCGTACGCAGTGGTCTTGCTCGATGAAATCGAAAAAGCGCACCCCGATATCTACAACGTATTGTTGCAGGTAATGGATCACGGTACGCTGACCGACAACAATGGGCGCAAGGCGGATTTTCGCAATGTCGTGATCATTATGACGACCAATGCCGGCGCGGAAATGCTGAATAAATCGGTGATTGGTTTCACTGCGAAAAAAGAAACTGGTGATGAGATGCAAGAAATCAAACGCATGTTCACGCCAGAATTCCGTAACCGTATCGATGCAATCATTCCGTTTGCGCCACTCACGCACGAGATCATCCTACAAGTGGTCGAGAAATTCTTGATGCAACTTGAAGCTCAACTGCACGAGAAAAAAGTCGAAGCGCATTTCAGCAATGAGTTGAAAGACTATCTGGCTAAACACGGCTTTGATCCGCAAATGGGTGCTCGTCCAATGGCGCGCCTGATTCAGGATACGATACGCAAAGCTTTAGCTGATGAATTGCTGTTTGGCCGCTTGGTAAGTGGTGGCGAAGTAACCATCGACATCGACAAGGATGGTAAGGTATTGCTTGATATCGCAGAGAAAGAAACAGTTCCAGCTTGATACTCTACTGATGCATAAAAAAACCCGCCAATCGAAGGCGGGTTTTTTTATATTCAAATAGATTATTTTTGCACGACGGTGAGCATCTGAGATGGTGTCGGCGCGGGAAATGCAGCGAGCGTTTCCATAATGACGCGATTCGTATCGAAATACACTTGCCAGTAATGATCATTATGGCAATACGGACGAACAGCCAAAACTGGGCCCACTAATTGGAATTCTAGAATTTCAACGTCAACAGTCGGCTCTGCCACCACATTTGGAATCTTGGCAATATTGGCTTTCAGCTGTGCAATGGCCTCTGGCACATTGGCAGCAGCTGATAATTGCGCTTTCAAGTCAACCCGGCGAAATTGAGTTGATGTGTAGTTTTGAATATTATCGCTAAAAATTTTGTTATTGCCGACATAAGTAATGATATTGTCTGGCGTTAAAATCACAGTCGAAAATAAGCCCACTTCGTGCACTACACCAGTGATACCACCAGCTGTAATCATGTCACCCACCTTGAACGGGCGAAGCACGATTAAGAACGCGCCACCCGCAAAATTAGCCAACAATCCAGACCATGCCATACCAATTGCAACACCCGCTGCAGCCAGTAGCGCGGCAAAAGTGGTCGTTTGGATGCCAAAGTAGCCCAAAATTCCCACTACCAGTAGGACATTCAAAATGACGGTAACCGCGGAGCCTACGTAGCGTAACACCGTAGGATCAACGTGCTGCCGATTCAAGCCTCCTTGCACAAAACGAACAACAACACCAATTAACCAACGACCAATCACCCAAAAGGCAATCGCAGCTAAAATTTTAATCCCGAACTCAGCCACATAACTCATGGCCAAATCTTGGTATTTACTAATTACCGCCGTATCCATAATCCTCTCCTAATGATAGCCAACTACTGGCATAACAAAATCTTACCCGAATCTAGCTTTTTACTGAACAAACTAGCCGCGTGGATGATGAATTTGGTGCAATTGTTTGAGTCGTTCGCTTGCAACTTGCGTATAGATTTGAGTTGTCGTGATATCGGAGTGCCCCAATAAAGTCTGCACAACCCTCAGATCAGCGCCATGATTCAATAGATGAGTAGCAAATGCATGGCGCAGCACATGAGGGCTCAGCAATTGGGGCTCAATACCTGCCTGCGCCGCATACTGCTTGATAATGAACCAACAGCCTTGTCGCGTCATGGCTTCACCACGCTGATTGACAAACAAACATGCTTCGGCAGGATTTGCCACCAGTAATGTACGCGCCTCAGTGAGGTAACGGGCAATCCAATCCGCGGCCACCTCCCCCATTGGTACCAAGCGCTGCTTGCCGCCTTTACCTTGGGTAATGTGCAAATAGCGCTCACGTAAATGCACTTGTGTGATTGGCAACGTTACCAATTCAGTGACCCGCAAACCGGTAGCATACATAAGCTCAAGCATGGCCCGATCGCGCAAGCCAGCCGCAGTGTCCAAATCTGGAGCGTTTAATAATGATTCAATAGCGCCTTCAGATAAGGCCTTGGGTAAGGGTCTCACGCGCTTTGGTGACGCTAGTTCAGCGCAAGGATCCAATTTCAACTGATCCTGCAAAATCCAATAACGATAAAACTTCCGTAAACTGGCCATTCTGCGCGCAAGACTGGCGGCTTTTAAATCCCTAGCTTGGCGAGCTAGAAATGCTTGCACTGCATCACGATCAGCTTGCCATAAAGTCAGTTGTCGCTCTTGCTGCAACCAGTGCGCCCAGATCAGCAAATCGCGGCGATAACTCTCGATGGTATTTTTCGCCAAGCCATCGCCTAACCAAATGCCATCGAGAAAACGATCAATCAGTGTGACTTCATCGGCAGAGATAATATTGCGGCTATCGGTCATTTGATAAGGTTTGAGGAAATGATGCCTTCGTGTGCCAACAGCCAACGTTTGATCGGCATCCAATCGATGCCATTTCGATTCGCGTTAAAACCGCCTAGCCCATTCGCCGCAAGAACTCGGTGGCAAGGCACAATAATAGGTAGCGGGTTTCGACCACATGCCCCCCCTACCGCTCGGGGACTTGAGCGAATGATACTGGCAATATCGAGATATCGCAGCGTCTGCCCCGACTCGATGCGTGCAATTTGTTGCCATACTTTTTGTTGATGCGGTGTCCCCTCTAAGGAGTAGGGCAAATCAAAGGTAAATCTCGGATTATTGCAATATGCAAGTAACTGCTTTTTCGCTTCGGCGAGCAAGGGATGGACGCATGTCAATTCCGGTACGAGGTGGCCTAAAAAATCTAGCCTTAATAGTGTGGCATCTGTCGCGATCAACTCGACACCACCAAATGGCAGATTAATATGCATTGTCGTTAAAGTCGTCATCACAATACTCCTACACGTATTCCGCCCAAAATCAGTCTATATATTTAATAGAACGCTATACCCTAGGAATAAAAACCATCATGCAGCGCGTTAAGTAACGCATAATGATGATCGTCGCTTAACTCCCAAAACATTACGCCTGCCAAATTCAATTGTTTTGCATACCGCCCTTTTCGCTCGATGGATTCGCAATCTTCATAGCTGATGAATTCATCGCCATCAAAAAGCCATGGTGCTTGTGCCGCCTCATCCCAATGACGCACAAAGCGATTACTCGGAAGTAATTCCGTCATTATTTTGTGGAACCCAGGTGCTGCGTTACTCCCGGCTTGACCAAGCGCCCCTAAACCGGCCCGACCAACCCCTTTAAGCGAACGACCATAGAGCGGACAACCCAGCACCAATTTTGCCGGTGATACACCATGATCGATGAATAGCTGAACGGCGCTATCAACACTATCCCCAGTCGGGTCGAGCGAAGAGCAATACAAATTGGCATGATGACCGGCTTTCGTTGCCCAGCCATTATAAAAATCATACGTCATCAAATTAATGAAATCGCAGGTCTGGGCAACTCGTTCAATCTCAACACCATCGAGATAATATTGACCCGCACCCGCCGCAATACTGAGCTGATAGCGTGCCGAACCTTGCCGACACTCCAGATCTGACTGCCGATCGAGGGCCTGGCGTACTTCCTCTAATAGTAGGGAGAAATTACCTTTATCCTCGGTGCGTGCTTTGATACCCGCCATGGCATTACTCGGGTACTCCCAATCCAAATCGATTCCATCGAGTTGTCGCTCACACATAAACTGCACTGCTGAGCGGGCAAACTCCTGCCTAGATTGTTGATTCAGTGCGGCATCAGAAAACCCTTCCGCCCCCCAACCACCGATCGAAATCATGATTTTGAGTTCAGCGTTCTGCAATTTAAGCGTTTGAAGCTGCTTGAACTTATCCTCAAACTGCGCTAACTGCTCACTACCTCTGGCTAGACTAGGGGCCAAGACGACTTGAGAATCACAAATATTGGCAAAGGCATAACACACATGAGTGAGTTTTTCTGCCGGCATGCTAGCAATATCAAATTTATTCCAAGTAGCCAAATAGGCTAAAAATATACGGGACATGGTACCGGTCTTGGCGTTAGTTAAGGCAAGTTTACAAAGCAGCGATAATCGTCATTTCCACTAAATAGCGCGGATCCGCCAATTTGGCCTGCACAGTAGCTCGAGCCGGCGTATGCCCCTGTGGAACCCAGTCAGACCACGCTTGATTCATGGCATCATAATCAGCCATATCACTCAAAAAGATCGTCACTTGCAAGATTTTGCTTTTGTCTGACCCCACCTCCCCCAATAAACGGTCAATGCAGGCTAAGACTTCCTGAGTTTGCCCCAATGCATCTTTGCTCAAGGTCTCGGCGATTTGCCCAGCCAAATAGACCGTATTGTTATGTACCACTGTCTCACATAAGCGTGGGCCAACATGATAGCGTTGAATTGAAGACATTTAATTTCCTTGCAAAAAAGGCGAGCTGGGCTCGCCTCGATGAATAGAATTAAGCCACAGCGCGTAATCGTAAGGAGAATTCTTGCAACGCTTGAATTCCACTGGCTTCTGCGCGTTGGCACCAATCTTGTAATTGTTGTACTAATTCATCCCGAGTTAAGGTTGAGCGCTCCCAAATTCGCGTCAACTCTTGCCGCATTTGATAAATTTGGGTCAATACTGCACTTTGCGCTAACACAGCTTGCAGATGCTTTTTTTCTGCCATTGGGGTGTCTTTATCATCCTGCTTCAGCCAAATTTTCATCTGCTTGGTCAAATTGCTATTGAATGCAGGTAAGCAGGCCGCGGCACGCAATGACTCTACCTCTGCAGCTACCGTCGCTTTGAGGGTACGTGCATAGCTAGCGGCAATTGCATAACGATTAGCGATAATCGCTTGCAAGGCAGCGTCATCCAAAACTGGGCGCGCATCAGCTAGTTTCAATTTGGGCGCTACTTTGCGTACAGACGCTAAACCCAATAAGGATAAAATTCGGATATACAGCCAGCCAATATCAAACTCAAACCATTTATACGAAAGTTTGGCCGAGGTACCAAAGGTATGATGGTTGTTATGTAACTCTTCACCACCAATCAAAATCCCCCACGGCATGATATTGGTCGATGCATCTTCACATTCAAAATTCCGATAGCCCCAGTAGTGGCCAATCCCATTGATTACACCTGCAGCTGTAACAGGAATCCAAAGCATTTGAACTGCCCAAATCCAAATGCCATTCACACCGAATAAAGCAAGATCAATCAGAGCCATCAATACTGGGCCCATAGACGCATACTTGCTATACAAATTTCTCTCTAGCCAATCATCAGGCGTGCCATGCCCATATTTTTTCATCGTCTCAGCATTTGCAGCTTCGGCGCGATAGAGCTCCCACCCTTCAAAGAAAACTTTCTTAATCCCAAGAATTTGTGGGCTATGCGGATCTTCTTCTGTTTCGCATTTTGCATGATGTTTGCGATGGATAGCTGCCCATTCCTTCGTAACCTGTGCCGTTGTCAACCACAACCAAAAACGGAAAAAATGACTCGCTATCGGATGCAAATCTAACGCACGATGTGCTTGATGGCGATGTAAAAAAATCGTCACCGATGCAATCGTGATATGGGTCAGACATAAAGTGATAATAAGATATGCCCACCAAGGCAAATCAATTAGGCCATTGAGCCATTGCATTGTAAATTTATCCTTAAACCAATCATTCGAGCGGGTACTCGAAATCAATTCTACCCACTACGCAATTATTACGCAGGATTCACCGATGATGGGCTAGCGCCATCCGGCTGCAACAGCATAATATCGCGTCTTGGATACGGAATTTCGACGTTGTTTTCCTTAAACGCGCGCCAAATTTTTAAGTTCAGCTCAGACTTAAGTCCCATCTGCCCATTTTCGGGATCCGCCAGCCAAAAACCAAGTGTTAGATTGATGCCGCTATCCGCAAAGGCTGTGACAAAAGCCCCTGGCGCAGGATCTTTTAAAATACGTGGATTCCCCTCAGTCGCCGCCACCATAATTTCCATGACTCGATCTAAGTCAGAGTTATACGCCACTGAAACGGGTAACCCCACCCATACTGAGCGGTCGTTATACGACTGATTAACAACGGTTTGCGTAATTAAAGTATCGTTAGGCACTAGAGATTCAGTGCCATCCGGTGCTTTAAGCACGATATAACGCGAAGTTAGTCCGCTAATCACCCCTTGCCGATTATCTACTGAAATCAAATCTCCCATTTTGATCGAACGATCGAGCAGAATGATGAAACCAGACACATAATTCGATGCAATTTTCTGCAGGCCAAACCCTAAACCGACCCCCAAGGCTCCACCAAAAACGGATAACACCGTGAGATCAATACCAACCAATGACAAAGAAAGCAGTACGGCCAATACCACTAAGGCAGAACGCATGACTTTGACCAAAACCACGCGAACATTCATTTCCATTACATCGGCCATCATTAAACGATGTTCGATTGTTCGTCCTAACCACATCGCCAACAATAATGTTGCCCCAACAGACAGCAAGCCTTGTAACACGGTCAATACCGATATATGCACCTTCCCAGCATCAAAGCTAATCGCATCCAGTGTTTGTAAAACTTCTGGGAGAATACCAACGACATGCAAGACATATAAGCCCCAAATCGTGAGCGAAATATACTTCTCCCATTGTTGCACCCATTGTGCACCTTCAAATACTCGGCGAATCACATAAACAAAGATGCGAATATTGACCATGGCTAGCATCAATAAATTCGCGACTCGCAATAGCGAATTGTTTTGCCCATCAATAAAATGCAGCACCAAATTCGATACGCTTACCAAAATGAGCGCCAAAATTGGAAATAAAACCCGTTTGAGTCCATCACCACCGGTTTTCCAGCGCATGTCCTGCACGGACTGATGACTGAGCACTCGACGCGAAGCCCAAAATGCAGCGCCCCAACAGAGCAAAAGTGTCACAGCCTGCGTGATAATCTGCGGATGAAAGAAGCCCAGCTGATTAAAATCGCTAATCAGAATTGCTAACAAATTATGTCGGTCCAGCGTCATTAATTACTCACCTCGAATTAATTGCAGCGTTTTAGTCGTCGATGTATCAAACAAAAATGGAATCGAATGAACCGCACCACCGCGTGCCAAAACCTCTTTACTGCCCACGATATGCTCAGGCAACCAGTCTCCACCTTTGACCAATATCTCAGGTTGAATCAGCTCGATCAAATTAAATGGGGTATCTTCATCGAACCACGTCACCAAATCAACCGACTCCAAGCTCGCCATCACGGCAGCACGATTTTCGAGTGGGTTAATTGGTCTGTCATTGCCCTTCCCCAGACGACGTACTGAAGCATCCGTATTTAAAGCCACCACCATCGCAGAACCCAACGCGCTTGCTTGCGCCAAATACGTCACATGGCCGCGATGAAGAATATCAAAGCAGCCATTCGTAAAAACCAGCGGGCGCGCAATTTGTCCTAGGCGCTGCAGCAACTGCTCAGGCGCACAAATTTTCGACTCAAAGCTCGGTTTGTCATAGACAGACATTGCAATTCCTTAATTTGATACCACACACAGAAGAAGCAGTTTAAGTAACATTCTCAATCCTGCACAACCTATTCCAGTGTTTATATTTAGTATTTAAAACTCATTCGTAGACATTATATCGTGCCGAACCGACCCAAAGCATGGGTATATTTCCATAAGCCATAGCAAGTGATGCTGTGGCGACAATACATCAAGCCCTATATTTCCAGCGCAAAGCAAAAAGCCCAGCTGATTCAGCTGGGCTTTCTATTAGGGAGTCTGGCAATGACCTACTTTCACACGGGCAATCCGCACTATCATCGGCGCTGAGGCGTTTCACTGTCCTGTTCGGGATGGGAAGGAGTGGGACCACCTCGCTATGGTCACCAGACAAAACTGGCTGAGTTAACTGCTTACCTCATTGGGTTTGCAATCACTCGAAATCAATAGAAGAAGTAATCTTATTTCTCTGTCTTAAACATTCACAATCGGGTCGATTGCACCTGTCGCTTAACGCGTCTCAGGTTATAGGATCAAGCCTCACGGGCAATTAGTATCGGTTAGCTTAACGTATTACTACGCTTCCACACCCGACCTATCAACGTCCTGGTCTCGAACGATCCTTTAGAGGTCTTAAAGACCTAGGGAAGTCTCATCTTGAGGCTAGTTTCGCGCTTAGATGCTTTCAGCGCTTATCTATTCCCGACTTAGCTACCCGGCAATGCCACTGGCGTGACAACCGGTACACCAGAGGTCAGTCCACTCCGGTCCTCTCGTACTAGGAGCAGCCCCCCTCAAACTTCCAACGCCCACTGCAGATAGGGACCAAACTGTCTCACGACGTTTTGAACCCAGCTCACGTACCACTTTAAATGGCGAACAGCCATACCCTTGGGACCGGCTACAGCCCCAGGATGTGATGAGCCGACATCGAGGTGCCAAACTCCGCCGTCGATGTGAACTCTTGGGCGGAATCAGCCTGTTATCCCCGGAGTACCTTTTATCCGTTGAGCGATGGCCCTTCCATTCAGAACCACCGGATCACTATGTCCTGCTTTCGCACCTGCTCGACTTGTCGGTCTCGCAGTTAAGCCGCCTTTTGCCATTACACTATCAGTACGATGTCCGACCGTACCTAGGCGACCTTCGAGCTCCTCCGTTACAATTTGGGAGGAGACCGCCCCAGTCAAACTGCCTACCATGCACGGTCCCCGATCCGGATAACGGACCTAGGTTAGAACCTCAAAGGGGTCAGGGTGGTATTTCAAGGACGGCTCCACAGAAACTGGCGTTCCTGCTTCAAAGCCTCCCACCTATCCTACACAAACCACTTCAAAGTCCAATGCAAAGCTACAGTAAAGGTTCACGGGGTCTTTCCGTCTAGCAGCGGGGAGATTGCATCTTCACAAACACTTCAACTTCGCTGAGTCTCGGGAGGAGACAGTAGGGCCATCGTTACGCCATTCGTGCGGGTCGGAACTTACCCGACAAGGAATTTCGCTACCTTAGGACCGTTATAGTTACGGCCGCCGTTTACTGGGACTTCAATCAAGAGCTTGCACCCCATCATTTAATCTTCCAGCACCGGGCAGGCGTCACACCGTATACATCCACTTTCGTGTTAGCACAGTGCTGTGTTTTTGATAAACAGTCGCAGCCCTCATTTCTCTGCGGCCTCATTGGGCTCCAGTTGTACACCTTCACCTACTAGAGGCACACCTTCTCCCGAAGTTACGGTGTCAATTTGCCGAGTTCCTTCTCCCGAGTTCTCTCAAGCACCTTAGAATTCTCATCCTACCCACCTGTGTCGGTTTGCGGTACGGTTCGATATTAGCTGAAGCTTAGTGGCTTTTCTTGGAAGCAGGGTATCGCTCACTTCGTCTACAAGTAGACTCGTCATCACGCCTCAGTGTTAAAGCAGCCCGGATTTGCCTAAGCCACACACCTACACGCTTAAACCAACTCTTCCAACCGTTGGCTGAGGTAACCTTCTCCGTCCCCACATCGCACTAATACCAAGTACAGGAATATTAACCTGTTTCCCATCGACTACGCATTTCTGCCTCGCCTTAGGGGCCGACTCACCCTGCGCCGATGAACGTTGCGCAGGAAACCTGGGGTTTTCGGTGAGGGGGCTTTTCACCCCCTTTATCGCTACTCATGTCAGCATTCGCACTTCTGATACCTCCAGCATCCTTCTCAAGACACCTTCACAGGCTTACAGAACGCTCCTCTACCATATGTACATCGTACATATCCGCGTCTTCGGTTATCAATTTGAGCCCCGTTACATCTTCCGCGCAGGACGACTCGACCAGTGAGCTATTACGCTTTCTTTAAATGATGGCTGCTTCTAAGCCAACATCCTGGCTGTCTATGCCTTCCCACCTCGTTTTCCACTTAATTGATCATTTGGGACCTTAGACGGCGGTCTGGGTTGTTTCCCTCTTGTCCCAGGACGTTAGCACCCCAGGACTGTCTCCCATGCTCGCACTTGACGGTATTCAGAGTTTGCCATGGTTTGGTAAGTCGCGATGACCCCCTAGCCATAACAGTGCTTTACCCCCGTCAGTGATACATGAGGCACTACCTAAATAGTTTTCGAGGAGAACCAGCTATTTCCAAGTTTGTTTAGCCTTTCACCCCTAGCCACAGCTCATCCCCTGACTTTGCAACGTCAGTGGGTTCGGACCTCCAGTGCGTGTTACCGCACCTTCATCCTGGCCATGGCTAGATCACTTGGTTTCGGGTCTACGCCCAGCAACTATGCGCCCTATTCGGACTCGGTTTCCCTACGCCTCCCCTATTTGGTTAAGCTTGCTACTGAACGTAAGTCGCTGACCCATTATACAAAAGGTACGCAGTCACAGAACAAGTCTGCTCCCACTGTTTGTATGCATCCGGTTTCAGGTTCTATTTCACTCCCCTCCCGGGGTTCTTTTCGCCTTTCCCTCACGGTACTGGTTCACTATCGGTCGATGATGAGTATTTAGCCTTGGAGGATGGTCCCCCCATCTTCAAACAGGATTTCTCGTGTCCCGCCTTACTTATCGTACGCTTAGTACCACAATTGTGTTTTCATATACGGGGCTATCACCCACTATGGCCGGACTTTCCATTCCGTTCTATTAACACGACTGTTATCACGTACAGGCTCTTCCCATTTCGCTCGCCACTACTTTGGGAATCTCGGTTGATTTCTTTTCCTGCGGTTACTTAGATGTTTCAGTTCACCGCGTTCGCTCTACATCACCTATGTATTCAGTGATGAGTGACCCAAAAGGGCCGGGTTTCCCCATTCGGAAATCGTGGGATCAAAGCACTTTGCCAGCTCCCCCACGCTTATCGCAGGCTATCACGTCCTTCGTCGCCTATCATCGCCAAGGCATCCACCAGATGCACTTATTCGCTTGATCCTATAACCTCAAACACGTTTTACCGTATCATCGGTTTAGAGTATCGGTATTTACGACTTGTTGAATGAGTTCTCACGTCATTCAACGCTGATCTTTCGATCAGAGATACAATCAACCCAATTTATTTACTGTTCACACCAAGTTGCCTTGATGCTCACATTGTTTAATTAGGAGATATTACTTCTTCTATTTTGTTAAAGAACGATACAGATGCCAAAGGCATTCTGATTTAAGAAACCAGAACAAAATAAACAAACCAGAATAAATCTGCTTGCTCACTGAATTCTGAACTCTTGTGATTGGTGGAGGATGACGGGATCGAACCGACGACCCCCTGCTTGCAAAGCAGGTGCTCTCCCAACTGAGCTAATCCCCCAATCTGGCATTACAAAGCTGTTTCCACTGATGAATCAATGGTGGGTCAAGCTGGAATCGAACCAGCGACCCCCGCCTTATCAAGACGGTGCTCTAACCGACTGAGCTACTGACCCAGCTTTTGTCTTCACTAGATCATCTCTAACTTCGCGATTACTTTTAGATAATCTACGCCGCCAGAGCTACTGACCCAGCTTCCAACCAAGTCCGTAACCCTGCAATGAATTGCTTCATTGCTCAGCTACTTTCTCTGTATCTTCAAACTCTACAGCCGATGAGTGTGAGTACTTGACCCGAAGGTCTTTTCTCTTGAAAGGAGGTGATCCAGCCGCAGGTTCCCCTACGGCTACCTTGTTACGACTTCACCCCAGTCATGAATCCCACCGTGGTAAGCGGCCTCCTTACGGTTAGCCTACCTACTTCTGGTGAAACCCACTCCCATGGTGTGACGGGCGGTGTGTACAAGGCCCGGGAACGTATTCACCGCGACATGCTGATCCGCGATTACTAGCGATTCCGACTTCATGCACTCGAGTTGCAGAGTGCAATCCGGACTACGATCGGTTTTGTGAGATTGGCACCCCCTCGCGGGTTAGCGACCCTCTGTACCGACCATTGTATGACGTGTGAAGCCCTGGTCATAAGGGCCATGAGGACTTGACGTCATCCCCACCTTCCTCCGGTTTGTCACCGGCAGTCCCACTAAAGTGCTCAACTGAATGGTAGCAACTAGTGGCAAGGGTTGCGCTCGTTGCGGGACTTAACCCAACATCTCACGACACGAGCTGACGACAGCCATGCAGCACCTGTGTTACGGTTCCCGAAGGCACTCCTCTATCTCTAAAGGATTCCGTACATGTCAAGACCAGGTAAGGTTTTTCGCGTTGCATCGAATTAATCCACATCATCCACCGCTTGTGCGGGCCCCCGTCAATTCCTTTGAGTTTTAGTCTTGCGACCGTACTCCCCAGGCGGTCTACTTCACGCGTTAGCTGCGTTACTAAGCTCCGAAAAGCCCAACAACTAGTAGACATCGTTTAGGGCGTGGACTACCAGGGTATCTAATCCTGTTTGCTCCCCACGCTTTCGTGCATGAGTGTCAGTATCAGCCCAGGGGGTTGCCTTCGCCATCGGTGTTCCTCCACATCTCTACGCATTTCACTGCTACACGTGGAATTCCACCCCCCTCTGCCGTACTCTAGTTAGCCAGTTCACAATGCAATTCCCAAGTTGAGCTCGGGGATTTCACATCGTGCTTAACAAACCACCTGCGCACGCTTTACGCCCAGTAATTCCGATTAACGCTTGGACCCTACGTATTACCGCGGCTGCTGGCACGTAGTTAGCCGGTCCTTATTCTTCAGGTACTCTCATCCCCGGTGGGTATTAGCCACAAGGATTTGCTCCCTGACAAAAGCGCTTTACAACCCGAAGGCCTTCTTCACGCACGCGGCATTGCTGGATC
Organism: Chitinibacter sp. SCUT-21; assembly: GCA_041874755.1. Classification (NCBI taxonomy): domain Bacteria; kingdom Pseudomonadati; phylum Pseudomonadota; class Betaproteobacteria; order Neisseriales; family Chitinibacteraceae; genus Chitinibacter; species Chitinibacter sp. SCUT-21. The sequence goes on along the minus strand of CP102611.1, from coordinate 2,939,649 downwards.
AGGCTTGCGCCCATTGTCCAAGATTCCCCACTGCTGCCTCCCGTAGGAGTCTGGACCGTGTCTCAGTTCCAGTGTGGCGGATCGTCCTCTAAGACCCGCTACTGATCGTTGCCTTGGTAGGCCTTTACCCCACCAACTAGCTAATCAGCCATCGGCCGCTCCAATAACAAGAGGTCTTGCGATCCCCCTCTTTCCCCCGTAGGGCGTATGCGGTATTAGCTATCCTTTCGGATAGTTATCCCCCATTACTGGGTACGTTCCGATGTATTACTCACCCGTTCGCCACTCGCCACCAGACCGAAGTCCGTGCTGCCGTTCGACTTGCATGTGTAAAGCATGCCGCCAGCGTTCAATCTGAGCCAGGATCAAACTCTTTCGTTTAATCTCTGCTATTTTTACTACTTGGCTTGTACTTCAATACTCAAAGAAAGAAACGAGATGAACAATTAAGTTCGTCTTGTTTATTTCCTATCATCTGAGTGCAAGCACTTGTTTCGACTTACGAATCAAGCACTCACACTCATCGGCTGTAATTTGTTAAAGATCGGGCTGAACAACCAGAGAAACATTCGTTTTGTTTCGCTGCGTCATCAGCAGAGAGGCCGAACTATACCCACGCCTCTGAAACACGTCAACACTTATCGACAAAGAAAAGCGAACAAAGGCGATAAATCATTGATAATAAAGAAAACGCAAATTAAAACAATTTTGAAACTCCCGCAAACTCAACGAGCTCAGCACTGGCAAACCCAACAAACAAACTGCAAAAACCAAGAACAAAAAGCACAAAGCCCGCTGGCGCGGGCTTTGACATGAACTACATACCAAGTATCTATAGCCTATTAATAAACCGCACCGTAATGCTCCCACACCACAGCCATGTTTTCTTTGAGTTGATTCAACAGCTCCGCCATAACCCGACTCCTTGATTGATTGCAGCACCATGTTAGCTATCTGCACTTCTGCTCAAATAATCTTAGTCGGACCAATCAACTATAGCCACTTGATTATATTTATATACTCAGTAGGCGTTCTCTATTACTCGACTTTGGCATCGTGCAACCACTGCACCTTAGGCATTGTGGACTGCAAAATTGCCTTGCGCAGCGCTTCGATTGCAGCCATACGTGGGAAGTTACGACGCCAAGCCATCACAACACGGCGCGTTGGCGCTGGCTCGCTAAACGGACGAATACTTAATAAAGCATCATCTGCGGCACTGACCGATGTTTCTGGCAGCACCGTCACACCAATGCCACCCGCCACCATATGCCGAATTGTCGTCAGCGACGAGCCTTGTAGGGTACGCTGCAAGCCGCCATGATTAATACTTTCGCGATTCAAATCTGGGCAGGTTTGCAAAACTTGGTCGCGAAAGCAATTGCCAGGTGACAATAACAGCACGTTTTCCTCTGCCAATTGTTCAGCAGAAACAGCAGCCAACTTTTCCCACTCATGCCCCTTAGGGGTAGCAACCACAAATCCTTCATCATAAAGCGCCTGCGTAGCAATGCCCCCCTCATGAAATGGGTCAGCCACGATTGCAACATCAATCTCGCCCTGCTTGAGCATTTCAGCCAAACGCGAAGTGAAATTCTCTTCAAGCAAGAGTTGCATTTGCGGCGCGTGTTCGCGTAGTTGCGGAATCAAGTGCGGCAATAAATAAGGGCTAATCGTGTAAATCACCCCAAGTCGCAACGTTCCTGCCAGCGGGTCCTTCCCCTGCTCGGCCAATTGCTTGACGACAGAAACCTCCTCCAAAACGCGCTGCGCCTGTTCGACGATGCGCTCGCCATTCGCAGTCAAAGTGACATCACCCGAAGAGCGCTCAAACAGCGTAACACCCAACTCGTCTTCGAGCTTTTTCACCGCAACTGATAAAGTGGGCTGCGAGACAAAACAGCTATTGGCGGCACGACCAAAATGGCGTTCACGCGCCACTGCGACGATATATCTAAGTTCAGTGAGTGTCATCGCCATTGATTCCTACGAATTTCTTGCAATTGAAGCCGTAGCAAATACCAAGTCACGGCAATTAAACCCACGCAAGCAACAACAATCCAGATCGGCATCGTGATACCAAACAGCAGGAAATCAATATTCGCGCAATCACCCACCGGACGAATCACTGCAGCAATCCAGCCTGGCCAAGCATTCAGATCAATCGGAAATGGCAGACTTGAAGCGCAAGTCACCGTAGGGTCTTTCGGGCCGTACTGCATCCAAGTATGGCGAGCGCCTGTAACCGCGCCGAACCCCGCCCACGCGGTTAGAATCAATCCATATAGATACACACCCGTGCGCGTACGAGCCGGCAAAACCACGGCCAGCAGCGCAAACAGACCAAAACCAATTATTGCAATGCGCTCATACACACACATCAGGCACGGCATTAGCCATTGATAAAATTGGTGGTAGAGCGCGAAGCCCATCATGCCAGCACAAGCCAAAAACAAGACGCCAAAACCGAGTCGCCAGCGTAATAGATTCATGCCGGATCTCCGCGCAAATAGAAAACAACTATTCTAACGCTTATTTCGGCGGTTCAGCAGCTAGAAAATCACGCAATTGCTGCTCTTTTTGCAATGCGTCGTGATAGCCCAAGGCAATCAGCTTGCGAGAATATGGCCCACAGAATAATAAATAACTCGCCAGCACCGAACCTTGCCGGCGAAAAGCGCCTAAACCGCCAAGAAAAAAGCGCATCCCCAGCGAAAACTCACGCCGAAATGGTAGCGTTAATTTCTCCAACGGTTGTGATGGTGAAATGGTTAAGACCTCAACCGGGCGCAAATTTAAATTCGCCTGCGCCCGCACTTCAGGTGAGATATACGAAATAGTGCGATTGATGCGCGTAATGCGTTCCAAGTCGGTTTCGAGCGAATCCAAAAAAATACTATTCATTAATTGCCCACTCACCTGCGCCAAACTCGGATAAGCGGTGGTATGTTGGCGCGCCGGATTATCGTCCGACTGCGGCGCAACCCCGATGACCAGCACGCGTTGCGCGCCCATATGAATCGCGGGACTGAGCGGCGCGATTTGACGTACCGAGCCATCGCCAAAAAACTCACGGTGAATGCGCTCGGCCGGAAAAACCAGGGGTATAGCGCTGGAAGCCATTAAGTGTGAGACATTAAGCTCGGTACGTACACCAATTCTCGAGGCGCGTTGCCAGCCATCCAGATCTGCCGCGCCCTGAAAAAACGCCACCGACTGCCCCGAGCTATAGCCCAGCGCCGAAATCGACACCGCCCGCAGCGCACCCGAATCGATATGTCGCTGGATTTGCGAAAAATCGACCACGCCCGATAAAAATTCGCGCAGCGGCGAATTATCTAAAAAAGAGCGCGGATTATATTTCCCCAAACCACCTAGCAGCAGCGCCCCCAGCCAATGAGCCCCAGTGCCAAGCAAAGCGCTAATCGAACCGTGATAAATCTGCTCGGGCTGCAAGTTTTGCCACATCCGCGCCAAGGAAAACACCGCACGGCGAAACTCACCCGCGCCCATTGCCAAACCAGCGGCGTTAATCGCGCCGGCCGACGTGCCGCAAATAATGGGAAAAGGATTCGCCGCGTGCTGCGGCAATAATTTGGCGATCGCCAATAACACGCCAACCTGATACGCCGCCCTTGCGCCACCGCCGGATAAAATCAGCGCGGTATTGGGCGCTGCATTGAGTGTGCGACTCATGCCGCCTCCTCGCCCAATTAATTAACATGGATCGGGCTGTCATGCTTTCAAGCTAGCTTGCGCGGCGCAATACATCAATCATGCAACGCAGCAATCACATTTGGATACACAAAAGCACTTTTGTCATATTACAAGCCCATAGTCGAAAAACTTGCATTTCGGTATAATGCTTTTTTGGCGAAAAGGATTTAGCTCATGCGCATTGTGCAAAAAGCCCTCACGTTCGACGACGTTTTGCTCGTCCCAGCCCACTCAAACGTGATGCCACGCGATGTCTCGTTGGCAACCCAGTTCACGCGCGGTATCCGCCTGAACCTCCCCCTCGTATCTGCTGCGATGGATACCGTTACTGAAGCACGCTTGGCCATTGCCATGGCACAAGAAGGCGGCATCGGTATCATTCACAAAAACATGACTCCGGTAATGCAAGCCAAAGAAGTAGCGAAAGTAAAACGCTACGAGTCTGGCATTGTGAAAGACCCTGTGACCGTTGCACCAGCCATGCTGGTTCGCGACGTCATCGCACTGACGCGTCAACACAAAATTTCTGGCCTACCAGTGATCGACAACGGTCAACTGGTCGGCATCGTGACCAACCGCGATTTGCGTTTTGAAACTCGCCTGGATGTGCCAGTTTCATCAATCATGACGCCAAAAGACAAATTGGTTACGGTTAAAGAAGGCACGAGCATCGAAGACGCTCGCACCTTAATGCACGAACACCGCCTTGAGCGCGTGCTGGTCGTCGACGACGCATTCCAGCTCAAAGGCTTGATCACCGTTAAAGACATTATCAAAACCAGTGAGCACCCACTGGCCGCCAAAGACGAGCAAGGTCGCTTGCGCGTTGGCGCTGCGGTTGGCGTTGGCGCAGGTACGGATGAGCGCGTTAAATTGCTGGTGGAAGCTGGCGTTGACGTGATCGTTGTTGACACCGCGCACGGCCACAGCCAAGGCGTGCTGGATCGCGTGAAGTGGGTAAAAACCAACTTCCCACAAGTGCAAGTCATCGGCGGCAATATCGCTACTGGCGCAGCGGCTTTGGCTCTGGTTGAAGCAGGCGCGGACGCGGTGAAAGTAGGCATCGGTCCAGGCTCGATCTGCACGACGCGTATCGTAGCCGGTGTTGGCGTACCACAAATTTCTGCCGTGGCGAATGTGGCTGAAGCTTTGGCCGGCACTGGCGTGCCATTGATCGCCGACGGCGGTATCCGCTTCTCTGGCGACATCGCTAAAGCGATCGCTGCGGGCGCGCACATGGTCATGCTCGGCGGTTTGTTCGGCGGCACAGAAGAAGCACCAGGCGAAGTTGAACTCTACCAAGGTCGTTCGTACAAGAGCTACCGCGGCATGGGCTCGCTCGGTGCCATGGCCGGCGCGAACGGCTCGTCTGACCGTTACTTCCAAGACAAAACCGCTGATGCTGACAAGCTCGTACCGGAAGGCATCGAAGGTCGCGTTCCGTACAAAGGCCCATTGACTGCGGTCATCCACCAATTGGTTGGCGGCCTGCGCTCATCAATGGGTTACCTCGGTTGCGCGACGATTGACGACGTTCACGCGAAAGCTGAATTCGTGCAAATCACCGCTGCTGGTATCCGTGAATCACACGTTCACGACGTGCAAATCACCAAAGAAGCGCCGAACTACCATCAAGACTAAGCGCTTGAATGCTTCGCCAAAAACCGCCCTTCGCAAGAACGGGCGGTTTTTTATTTTGGGCATATCCCAGAACAACACATAAAATTTAATGTTGCGAGCAATACCCTTCAAATCACAACTAAATCCAACTACACTCGCATATTCCCCATTTAAATCAGCGACTCATGATTCAACGTCTATTGCTCAGTGTCACTTTCCTCAGCGCCAGCTTATTGGCACAGGCGCAAGTGCCCAGCCACTGCAGCGAAAACGAATACGCCATTGTCGACGCGTGGATGGGTAAAACGGTCGCCACCGATTCAGGCTACAAAAATACGCGGCAAGGCAAAGTGCTATCACTGTGCGCCGACCAAGCGCGCGAGCCATTTGGCCGCATCAGCTATCGCTACGGCCTACCCGGCAAAGTAGAAATGAAGCTCGACGCCACGCCCCAAGCGCCGTTCACCATCGCCAACTTCAGCACCGGGCCACACACTGGCATGGATGTGGTGGGCATCTATCAAGGTGAATTTAGCTACTATATCGCCATCAACGGCGGCCAAGCCAGCGGCGTTGAGCTAACGGTGTTTAAAGGCCAGAAAAAACTGGTGGAACATTTTTCCGGTAATCACGAAGGTGAAGATTTTCAACTGGGCGAGGCTGAGATTGATTTAAGCGGCAATAAAGCGCGTTCGCCCGTGTTGAAAATGGGGAAATTGAAGCACGCGCTGTTTTAAGTAGCGTCAATGAGTCAAAATTAATCTATTAGCGCTTTAATGTTATAGGTATAAAGCCAAAAAGCTTCAAATACATAGCATTCAAAGCAATACTATCAGCAAAAAAAACACGATTAATCAAAAAATGGCTTCTTGCAGCGCACAAATGAACGCAGCCTTTGTCCGTCAAATAAAGTGGAAATAGCCCGATGAAAGCGCCTCTTGTGATTGTCTTGGTTTTGTCTGCGCCGTGTTATGCGGTAGATATTGGAAAGCTATTTAGCAACCCAAAAATTGCAGAGCAGCTCATCCCCTTAATGGAACAACAGGCACAGAAAGATCGAAGCTGCGCTGTTTTACTCAACCCAACGACGCGTCTGCAGCAGTGGCAACTAGATCTCAGAACGATGCAAGGATTAATGCAAATTGCGCAACCCCTAAATGCATCGACCACAATAGATACAAATGCATTGAGCTCGCAAACTGAAACAATCAAACTAAGTAATCAAATTCAAACGCTCAAGCTCATCGTCAATCAAAGTCAGGAATGTCTACTTAAATCCATTAACTGGGCAGACATTTGCAACAACAGCCATCCGACTATTGCGAGCCAATGCTCCGCCAATATCGATTTTGTGCAGTGGCTAAATCAAGAATGGCAATGCGAAAACAAAACCGAGCTGTGCTCTCAAAAACTAACTCAACTTCAGACAGCACAACTATCGAGCCGCCAATTGGCAGAATGGGCAATTGATAGTGCTAGCAACAACAATCCCACGCTGGATCGTGCAACATGGCGGCAGCTGCTTGGATTTGAAGCAGCAAAATCACAATGATTAAGCCTTTAACAGGACTGCATGGCCTGCTGCGCAGGCGGTGAACCGGCGGCTTCGCCCACCAGACGACGCGACGGAGCTTGGCGGCTTGCCGCCTTAGCGAAGGCCGCGGCCTAAGGCCGGCAAGGGACGGGTCTTGCTCCGTCCCTTGCAACCCTCGCGTGCCCGATCGCCGCGAAACCCCGCTTGAAAAAGCCACGACGAGGCGCCGCAAAACTCGCTGCGCGCTACCGTCGCGCAGCTTCCGTCTGGACTTCCTTCGGTCGCAAACAGGTTGCGGCTTAAAATGCCCCAAGGCCACAGTCTCCGCTAAGGCAACAAGTTGCCAAGCTCCACCATGCCTCGCCGAGTCATTTTCAAGCGGCGCGGCTCCACGGCAATCCGTTCTAATCAGCAGCAACAGTAGGGTCGGCTTTAGCCGACCGCGCACGATCAAAAAAGGCCGGCTAAAGCCGACCCTACAAAGACAGCATGTGTATATCGATGAAAATCAACCCCAAATTAACCTTCAGAGCAACACCATGGCATGTATATGCCACGCGGATCGATCAGGGGCTTGAATTCCCGTGTAGCGAAAACCGCGGCGAGGAGTGAGACGAACGGCTTTTTCGTTTGGCTCACGACGAAGCAAGGGCAGCGCGGAGCGCTTTTCGCCCGGGTCGCCTTCTCTTGCTTATCTTCTCGCAGCGAAAAGAGAAGTGAGTGCCGCGGCGCACAGCCGCCAACCCAAGCCAAAAGATACCGCGACACGAAATCAGAAGAATTAAGGCAATCGAACACGCATTGAAAACATCACGCCAACGGCGCAAAAACCTCAAAATGTAGGGCGTATTCGACGCAAAGCGGCAATACGCCAGCCAGATTTGCTTGCGGCGTAATGCCTTCGGCGATTACGCCCTACGGCGCTAACGGCGGAGAAAATAGCGTATTTACGCGGTAGCCGCCCAACGGCAGCTAAGGTAGACTCATAACTTACCATTTCCAATCAAACCGCCTCGATCATGCGTCACCTCATCGCAAGTATAATTATCTATTTATCCATATTCACACCGTGTGCTTTCGCCAAAAAAGCTGACATTGAGCCATTTACAGCAAAACAGCAATTAGAAATAGAAAAAATTAAAAATGATCTAAGCAACAAACTTCAAGATCAGAACGCTCAAATAATTGCCTTGCAACAAGCTCGGCAATTCGATTTAGAACAACAAAAGAATTGGTTTGAAACTAGCAGAAAATCTATTGATTGGTGGGAGTCACATCTAAGTTTATTTACTGGCGTAGTAGGCTTTGTGATTGCCGGAGCAGGTCTTGCAATCCCCTATTTAATGGGACGTAATCGGAGGCAAGAACTGGAGTCCGATTTGAAAGTCATCGCCCAAAAACTCGATGAAGCAAGCAAACAACTCGAATTGGCAAAAGAACACACCTCGGCACTTGATAATTTGGTAAAGGATGGCCATCAAAAAGTAGCGGCAATTCCGACTAAAGAAATGTCTGAAGAACAGCAGCGTGAAATACTAGAGGAGTTAAAAAATGAGCGCCCACCTCAAGTCGCCCATTTAATTCAAGAGGCGTGGGATTTATATAAAGCGAAAAAATGGCATGACGCATTACCTCATTGGCGCGCACTAAGATTTATTGAGGGCGATGACCCTAGCGTATGGTTTAACCTGGGACATTGTTTACAAAATACAAAATCCCCATCCAAAGAAATATGCGAAGCGTATCAGAATGCAGCGTTTCTAAAAAAATCTGCGGCAAGCTATCACAACTGGGGTTTGGCACTTAGTACCTGGGCTGAGGAATCAAATGGAGAAGAGCAACAAAAACTGTACTCAGAGGCAATCGAAAAATACACTCTAGCTGACAGTTTGAGAGCCAATGATATTCAGACGTTATCTTGCTGGGCAGACGCATTAGCTTCGCTGGCAAAAAATTTAGAGGATAAAGCACAACAAAAGCAACTTTATGACGAAGCACTTGAGAAACTAAAAAATGCTAGCGCGCTAGACCCAAACGATCTGGCAATTTCAGATTCACTAGGTAACTTCTTCATGGGCTGGTCGCACGTTTTGACAGGGGCAGAGCGTACACAGAAGCTAAGTACTGCAAAAGAGCACCTCCTGGCCGCAGGCCACGAAGGTTATTACAACCTTGCATGCTGGAATGCAATTCAAGGAGAAATAGAGGAAGCTATGAAATATCTTAAACTAAGCGAAGATGCTGGCAATTTACCAGATCGCGACCACCTCGAAAAAGACCCTGATTTGATCAATTTACAAGATCTAGGCTGGTTCAAAGAACTACTGATGCGCACCTCCCTTTCCGAAAAAACAGCAGCTTAGAAGTTAAGAGCCCTAGGGCTAGTAGACAAAAGCACTAATTCAAATAAACCGACATCCCCTGGCGTATTGCCACCCTTGTTGAAGACACGCCAACCTTCATATACCAACCAAGGTATGTATAGCCAGCCCAATACTAGCAATAACCACACCGACATACCCAAAACAAAAAAGACCGCCATCGGCGGTCTTTTTTATCATCTCAAACTACAAAGCCAATTACTCAATCACTGGCGGATTGCGCAATTTGATGTGCAATTCACGCAATTGCTTCTCGTCCACCGCATTGGGTGCATTGGTCAACAGACACTGCGCACGTTGCGTTTTCGGGAAGGCGATCACGTCGCGGATTGATTCGGCGCCGGTCATCAATGTAACCAAGCGATCCAGACCGAAGGCCAAACCGCCGTGTGGAGGCGCGCCGAATTTCAGGTTGTCGAGCAAGAAGCCGAATTTGTTTTGCGCTTCTTCTTCGCCGATGCCGAGTGCGTCAAATACCGTTGATTGTACGTCCGCTTGGTGGATACGCACCGAGCCCCCGCCCATTTCCCAACCATTCAAGACCATGTCGTAAGCGCGTGCTTTGCAGGCGCCCGGATTGGTTTTGAGTAGCTCGAGGTGTTCCGCTTTTGGCGATGTGAATGGGTGGTGGCAGGCGTTCCAGCGTTTGCCATCTTCGTCGTATTCAAACATTGGGAAGTCAACGACCCACAATGGTTTCCACGATTTGGTGAAGTAGCCGCCTTCTTCGCCGCGCTCGTGACCGATCTTGATCCGCAATGCGCCGATCGCTTCGTCCACCACTTTGCGTTTGTCCGCGCCAAAGAAGATGATGTCGCCATTTTGCGCGCCAGTGCGCTCGATAATGGTTTTCAGCGCTTCAACCGACAGGAACTTGACGATAGGCGCTTTCAGGCCAGAGTCTTCGCCGTTGGTGATGTTGTTAACGTCTTCAACCTTGATGTAGGCCAGACCTTTCGCGCCGTAGATACCGACGAATTTAGTGTAGTCGTCGATGTCTTTACGGCTCATTACTGCGCCGCCTGGTACGCGCAAGCCAACGACGCGGCCGCCGTCCATGTCCGCCGCGCCACGGAAGACTTTGAATTCTTCCGTTTTCATCACGTCGGTCAGTTCGGTGAATTTCAAGTCAACGCGCAGGTCCGGTTTGTCCGAGCCGTAGTAGAACATCGCGTCGTCATACGCCATGCGTGGGAATTCGCCCAGATCAACGTTGATGGCTTGTTTGAAGACGTGGCGCGCCATTTCTTCGGTGAGGCTCATGATTTCTTCTTCGTTCAGGAACGAAGTTTCAATATCGATCTGTGTGAATTCTGGCTGACGGTCAGCGCGCAAGTCTTCGTCACGGAAGCATTTGGTGATTTGGTAGTAGCGATCGAAACCCGCCACCATCAACAATTGTTTGAACAGCTGTGGCGATTGTGGCAAGGCAAAGAATTGACCGTCGTGTACGCGAGATGGCACGAGGTAATCGCGCGCGCCTTCAGGCGTGCTGCGAGTCAGCATCGGTGTTTCGATGTCGATAAAGCCTTTGGTGTCGAGGAAGTTACGCACCAGCAAAGCCACTTGGTAACGCAAACGCAGATTGCGTTGCATCGTCGGGCGACGCAGGTCGATCACGCGGTTGGTCAAACGCACGTTCTCAGAGAGGTTTTCGTCGTCGATCTGGAACGGTGGCGTTTCGGCTTTATTCAAGATGATGATGTCTTTGGCCAACACTTCGATCTGGCCAGAAATCATTTTCGCGTTAGTGGTGCCTTCAGGGCGCGCACGAACGATACCTTTGATTTCCAATACATATTCAGAACGCGCGCTGTCGGCGGTCGCAAATGCGTCTGGGGTGTCTGGGTCTACGACCACTTGCACGATGCCTTCACGGTCGCGCAAGTCGATAAAAATCACGCCACCGTGGTCACGACGACGATGAGCCCAACCTTGCAAAGTTACAGTCTGGCCGAGGTATTGCTCGTTAATCAGACCACAGTAATTAGTACGCATTGCATTTCCCTAATTCAAACTAAATCAATAACGCCCACCTTGCGGCTGGGCGCGTTAAATAGGTAGGCAAAAGTTTCCGTCCTTCGTTGGCTCGCCTCGCTGTACGTGGGTACTATCTTCGGCTTCGCCGCCTTGTGCGAAAACTTTTGGCCAATTACATATCTACAGTTAATCTTTTGCAGCCGGGGCTGCACTTGCTTCGCCGATATTCAGGCTTGAGGCTTCGGGATAGGTCACCGCCTTGGCGGTGGGCATCACGACGCCCATCGAAATCACATACTTCAGCGCGTCATCAACGCTCATATCCAGCTCTTTGACATCCGCTTTACGCGCCATAAACAAAAAGCCCGATGTTGGATTGGGCGTGGTCGGCACAAACACCGAAATCAAGTCGCCATCCAATTTTTCACCGATTTCACCGCCGGGCGTACCCGTTTGAAACCCTACCGCCCAGGTGCCTTGATGCGGGAACTGCACCAACACCGCTTTGCGAAACGCTTGGCCCGAATCAGAAAACAGCGTGTCCGATACTTGCTTTACGCCGTTATAAATCGAGCGCACGATCGGAATTTGATTCAGCAGCCTCTGACCCAATTGCATCAGGCGACGACCAATCATATTGGTGGCGATGATGCCGGTGGTCAGCAACACCAACACGGTTAAAATCACGCCAAAACCGGGGATGTGCTTGGTGCCATTCAGGAATGGGAAACTGCTCGATAAGGCTTTGAGCAACCAGTAATCGGGGCGAACTTCGTTGGGCAAAAATGCACCCAGTTGATCCATCGTCCCAATCAGTGTGCTGAGCACCCACAGCGTAATCGCCATTGGGATCCAGATCAGCAAACCGGTCAGCATGTAGCGCTTAAAGAAAGTGGTCACAACATTCCTGAAGGTGAAAACCGCATTAATAATTAGTTGCTTGGCGCTGATTTATTTTTAAAATCAGTTTGATACCAACCGTTGCCCTTTAATTGAAAACCGGCAGCGGTGACTTGTTTTTCGTATTGCTCGGTATTGCAAGCTGGGCATTGCGTTAAACTCGCGTCGGACATTTTTTGCATATGTTCGTCAGCATGACCACAAGCAGCGCAGCGATAAGCGTAGATAGGCATAAGTACTCCTTTCCAGAACACGGCATTATAACGGAGAACTGATGAATGCGTGAATGCGCTTATCACCTAGGCGTAGGCTTAGCGCACACCATGCATACCTAGCCACGTATATAACTGCAGATCAATTCAATATTAACTAAGCTACCAATACCCCATTAACCGCGAAACATAAAATACACCGCCCCTACCATACACAGCGCGGCGTAGACGTAATTCATCGAAAATGGCTGCTTCATATACAACACCGCAAACGGGATAAATACGCTTAAGGTAATCACCTCTTGCATGATTTTCAGCTGCGCCAAGCTGTAAACCTGATAGCCGATCCGATTAGCGGGCACTTGCAACATATATTCGAAAAACGCGATGCCCCAGCTCATCAAGGCCATGAGAAACCACGGTTTGCTTGTGCCATCGCGCAAATGCGCATACCACGCAAATGTCATAAAAACATTAGACGCAACTAATAACACTACACTGGTGATCGCGGGCGGCAGGTTCATACAGGCAAACGCTTGAAATTTTGATAGAATCTGCGCAGTTTACCGTAACCCCTACTTCATTCGGAATGCCAATGTCTGCACTACGCTCTATCATCGTCGCCTTGCCCCTGTTCTTTTCAATGGCAACTTATGCGGGCGAAAGTGAGGACATTCAGCAACTGATTCGCGCCAAACAATTCCCGCAAGCGCTAGAACGTGCCGACAAAGCACTGCTCAAAACGCCGAAAGACGCCCAACTGCGTTTCTTGCGCGGTATTACTTTGAGCGAGATGGGTCGCACCGACGAAGCGATTAAGGCGTTTACTCAGTTGTCGGAAGATTATCCGCAACTGCCAGAGCCATATAATAATTTAGCGGTGCTCTACGCCAACAAAGGGCAATTTGATAAAGCGCGTGGCGCTTTACAACTGGCAATTCAAACCAACCCGAGCTACGCGATTGCGCATGAAAACATGGGCGATTTATACGCCCGCCTCGCATCACAAGCCTACGATAAAGCCTTGCAACTGGAAGGCGGCAATGCGCAAGTTCAAACCAAATTAAAACTGGTGGGCTCTTTATTTAGCCAGCCAGGCAACAAAGCGCCAAGCAGACCTGTAAGCGCAGCTACGGCGGCACCAACTGCACCAGTCAAAGCTGCTGCAACGGCAGTGCCAACGAGCAAACCGACACCAGTACCAAGCGCCGCGCCAACTGCAGCACCAAAAGCGACCGCGAAACCAACAACAGCCCCAATTGCAACGGCGAAGCCAACAGCCAAGCCAACCGCGGCACCAACGGAAGCACCAAAATCGGATAGCGCAGCTCGCCAGCAAGTGATTGCCAGCGTAGAAGGCTGGGCAAGCGCGTGGAGCCGCCAGAATGTAAATGGCTATATCAATAGCTACGCCAAATCATTCAAAGCACCGGGCGGACGTAGCGCGTGGGAAAAAGATCGCGAGGCGAAAATCAGCGGGCCAAAATCGATTGATGTGAATCTGCGTGATATCAAAGTAGAAATGATTGACGAGAAAACCGCCAAAGTGCGCTTCCGTCAGGATTATAAATCTGATCGCCTATCGACCAGCACCGGCAAAACGCTGATCATGGAAAAATCGGGCAGCCGTTGGCTGATTCGTGAAGAACGTATTGGTGGCTAATTTGAGTTTCCAGTTTTTATATACGCCACAGCTTGCGGTTTTTTGAATGCCTAGATTGAAACGTCGCACCAAGCGAGCGCTTTGCTTGGTTGCATTGCTCTTGCTCGCGCCTGCCGCGCAACCGTTGATGACGGATTCACAGAGCAATTATTTTAAACTTAGCGGTGATGAAGTCGGCCAAGCTGCGCAAGGCAGCCCAGAAGAGCGGATTTTGGCGGCAATTGACGCGATACGCACTGGCAACCTACCCGATGCGCGCGCCACCGTGGATGCATTACTGGAAGAAAAACCCAATTACCGTCTGGCCCATTTATTAAAAGCCGATTTATATGCGATGCGTGCGATGCCGCTCAGCGATATTGGTGCGGCAGCCCCGGCATTATTGGCAGAGCAGCAAAAAATTATCGCCGAACGATTGGCGGAATTGCGTAACGAAGCCTTGGTGCGTAGCAATTATCGCAATATGCCAACCCCGCCCGATTTGTTGCCTGCGAATATTTTGATGTTCAACGCGCAGCAAAAATACGCAGTTTTGGTCGATGCCGAAACCTCACGGCTCTATGTTTTTGCTAACGATAATGGCACCCCCAAAATGGTGAAAGACCATTATGTGACGGTGGGCAAACTGGGGACGGGCAAATTTGTCGAAGGCGATCAGCGCACGCCGATTGGCGTTTATTTTGTCTATAAACACCTACCCCGCCCGCTACTAGATAAAACCTATGGCGAACTCGCCGATCTGTATGGCGTAGGCGCGTGGCCAATTTCTTACCCGAACGAGCTAGATAAAAGTAATCGCAAAACCGGTTCAGGCATCTGGTTGCACGGCAGCCCAGCCGCCACCTACGCGCGGGCACCACAAGCATCGAATGGCTGCGTGGTATTGACCAACGAAGAGATGCTGAACGTCGCCGAATACCTGCAAATCGGCACTACGCCAGTGATTGTAACGCCCAAAGTGGAATGGCTCAGCCGCGCCGACTGGAAAAAACGTCACCATGCGGCCAAGTTGCTGATGGGGCAATGGGAAAGTGCGTGGGAAACGCTCAATACCGAACAATACCTGAATTTCTACGGCAATCATTTTATCAGCGGCGAAGGGCAAAACTTAGCCACGTGGCGCTCGCAAAAAGAGCAAGTGAACCGCAGTAAAACCTGGACCAAAGTGCAGCTCAATGATTTATCGATTTTCAGCATAACCGGCGGCGACGATCAAATGGTTGCAACGTTTGAGCAAGATTATCAAAGCAATAATCTGCAAAACAAAATGCGTAAACGCCTGTATTGGCAACCCGAAAACGGGCAATGGAAGATCCGCTGGGAAGGCAACGCTACCTACTAGGTATATCATTACAAGTAAATACAGCACTAAGCTTGCAAGCAATACCTAATAAAAAAAACCCGCACAAAGCGGGTTTTTTTATTGAACACTGCCAGCGGCTGATTACAAGGTCAAACCGCCCGTTACTTCAATCGCAGCGCCATTGATGTAGCTCGCGTCATCCGACGCCAAGAACGCATACACACTGGCAATTTCCGACGGTTGCGCTAGGCGCTTCATCGGTACTTTCTCCTCCATGCCTTGCAGTACTTTTTCTGGCATCGCTTTCACCATCGGCGTGGCGACAAAACCCGGGCAAACCGCGTTGGCGCGAATACCTTTTTTACCCAGCTCTTTGGCCCATGTTTTCACAAAGCCGATCACGCCAAATTTAGTCGCGGCATAATTGGTTTGACCAAAATTGCCGTACACGCCCACCACTGATGATGCATTCAAAATCACACCGTAGTTTTGTTCAATCATCGTGTCGACTACGGCCTTGGTGCAGTTGTAAACACCTTTTAAATTAATATCAACCACACGATCGAACTGCTCATCGCTCATTTTATACAGCTGCGCGTCTTGCGTAATGCCGGCGTTATTGACCAAAATATCCACACGGCCCCATTGCGCTTTCACGGCATCGACCATGGCCACAATCGTGTCTTTTTTGGTGACATCCACCACAAAACCTAATGCAGTAGCCCCGCTGGCTTTCAAGTTGGCAACCACCGCATCAACGCCAGCCTGATTCACATCACATACCACTACTTTTGCACCTTCAGCGGCAAAACGAACAGCCGTCGCCTCACCAATACCACTAGCCGAACCGGTAATAATCGCTACTTTATCTTTGAGTTTCATGGTTTTCCCCTAGACAAAAAATAACCCTGCATTGCAGCATGGTTGCTGTCTATCAGAATAAGCCCAATGCTGCGTCGCAGCAAGAAACAATTCACGAAATAATTTTGATTAAACGCAAAAAAGCCAATCGGAAACATTCAGTTTCGGATTGGCTAGCTGATTTCTAAAAACAATGAGATATGAAACGCTTAGCGCTCAATCCCTTTGATTAGGGAGCGACAGTCCACCACTTGCAGATCGTTATCCCGCGCAAACGTCATAATAAATTCATACACGCGCGGGTCCACTTTTTCGAGCTGGCGATCCACCGCAACGCAGCGCACATTATTGTGCACCATCGGGCGAACAAAGGGCGCGTAAGATAATTTTTGATCGACGCCAAACGTAGATAAGATCCCAGACAAACGTTCTGCCCAATCACTGGGGCGAAATTCACGACCAGAACTCGTGATTCCCTGAATGATAATTTCGTACGGATTACAGATCATAAGGGTGCCAAGCGTAAATGAATTTGAACACGGCTGCTTTGGGCCGATCACCAATGTGCCGATTATAGCATTGAGCGCAGGTTTCACGTTGACATTTGTAGCACTGCACCAACTAGTACAAGTCACTATTGCAATTTGCTCACAATTGATCAGTACTTGCCAGAAATGGGTAAAACACTGAATAATGTTCGTTTTTTCAGCCATTTGAGCCGTCGCTAAAAAACACGGCTCGGGACACAATCCGATGCGCCATTATTTGAAGTTCAGCGATTTTACTCTTGAAGAATACCAATACTTGTTCGAACGCGCGGCAAAACTTAAAGCTCGCTTGCGATCAGGCCAACTGTATCAGCCTTTCACTGGCAAAGTGCTGGGTATGATTTTCGAAAAATCGTCTACCCGAACCCGTGTTTCATTCGAAGCTGGTATGTTCCAGATGGGTGGACACGCGATGTTCCTTCAATCCAAAGATACGCAATTGGGTCGTGGCGAGCCGATTGAAGACGTGGCCAAAGTCATTAGCCGCATGGTTGATATTGTGATGGTGCGTACTTACGAGCAATCGATCATTGATCGCTTTGCCGAAAATTCGCTCGTACCGGTGATCAATGGACTGACCAATGAATACCACCCTTGCCAGATCATGGCCGATATTTTTACCTACGTTGAGCGTTTCGGTTCGATTGAAGGTAAAACCGTAGCGTGGATTGGTGACTCAAATAATGTGAGCCGCACGTGGTTGCAAGCGGCCAAAATCTTTAATTTCAAGCTCAATCTAGCCTGCCCTGCCGGTTATGAAATGACGGTCTTGGATGGCGAAACCTACGGTTCTGAGCATTTTGAAATGTTCCGCGATATTTACAGCGCCGCGCGCGATGCCGACATCGTAACCACCGACGTATCAACTTCAATGGGTTATGAGCGCGAAACGCTGCAACGCAAGAAAGACTTCCTGAACTACAAAGTCTCAGAAAAAGTCATGTTGCAAGCCAAAGCCAACGCCGTGTTTATGCACTGCCTGCCTGCGCACCGCGGTGAAGAAGTCGATCCAGAAGTCATCGACGGCCCGCAATCCGTGGTGTGGGACGAAGCAGAAAACCGCATGCATGTACAAAAAGCGGTGATTGAGTTCTTACTGCTTGGCCGTGTAGACGACTAAAGCCAATGTTTGGGATCGTCGACATTTGGGCTTATGTATTAGGCACGGTGCTGATTATTTTAGCGCCGGGCCCTAATTCGCTATTTGCACTCACCACAGCAGCAACGCGCGGGCGCAAAGCCGGCTTTGCTGCTGCCGCGGGTATCGTAGTGGGCGATTTGATTTTGATGCTGGCCGCCGTGTTGGGCGTGGCATCACTGATGAAAACCCACCCCGTTGCTTTTGACGTAGTGCGCTATTTAGGTGCGGGGTATTTGGTTTGGATCGGCATTAAGGCTTTGCTAGCAAGCAATACCCCAAGCCAAACTCGCGAACAAGCACCACAAAAAGCCGACCCCAAACATGCATTCCGTTCGGCGCTGACAATTTCGCTGGTCAATGTAAAAGCCATTTTGTTTTTCATGGCTTTTTTCCCGCAATTTGTCGACCCGAACTATCCCGCCGTGTGGCAAAGCTTTGCCGTGCTGGGCTTGATTGTGCAAGTGGTTAGCATTACTTATCTTACCACTTTAATTTTGGCCGGCAGCGCGCTGTCGCGCCGCCTCTCTGGGGTGCGCTGGCTAAAAACCTTATTAAGTAAACTGATTGGCACGCTATTTGTGAGCTTTGGCTTGCGCTTGGCGTTAGACTAAACGAATAGTCGCGTGAGACTCATCCTAGTAATTTGATTGACGTAATCGAGGTTCTTTCATGTCTGATGTAAAAAAAGTAGTTCTGGCTTATTCCGGTGGTTTGGATACCTCGGTTATTTTGAAATGGCTGCAAGACACTTACCAATGTGAAGTGGTGACTTTCACTGCTGACTTGGGCCAAGGCGAAGAGCTGGAACCTGCCCGTCAAAAAGCATTGAAATTCGGCATCAAGCCAGAAAACATTTACATCGACGACGTGCGTGAAGAATTCGTTCGCGACTTCGTATTCCCAATGTTCCGCGCTAACACCATCTACGAAGGTGAATACCTGCTCGGCACTTCAATTGCGCGTCCATTGATCGCGAAACGTTTGATCGAAATCGCACGTGAAACTGGCGCAGACGCGATCAGCCACGGCGCAACCGGTAAAGGGAACGATCAAGTTCGTTTCGAATTGGGCGCTTACGCCTTGATGCCAGAAGTTAAAATCATCGCCCCATGGCGCGAATGGGATTTGCTCAGCCGCGAAAAATTGATGGCTTATGCCGAGCAAAACGGCATTGAAGTCGACATGAAACACAAAAACGGCGGCGCGCCTTACTCAATGGACGCGAACTTGCTGCACATCTCGTTTGAAGGTCGTCACCTGGAAAACCCATCGGCTGAAGCAGAAGAAAGCATGTGGCGTTGGACCGTGAGCCCAGAAGCTGCGCCTGACGCAGCTGAATACCTTGACGTTGAATTCGAGCAAGGCGATATCGTGGCCTTGAACGGCGTGCGTATGTCACCCGCGACAGTACTCGCTAAATTGAACGAATTGGGCGGCAAGCACGGTATTGGCCGTCTGGACTTGGTAGAAAACCGTTACGTCGGCATGAAATCACGCGGCTGCTACGAAACACCAGGTGGTACGATCATTCTGAAAGCGCACCGCGCGATCGAATCGATCACACTGGATCGCGAAGTAGCCCACTTGAAAGACGATTTGATGCCACGTTACGCCAGCATGATTTACAACGGCTACTGGTGGTCGCCAGAGCGTAAAGTACTGCAAACGCTGATCGACGAAACGCAAAAAACCGTCAATGGTTGGGTACGCCTGAAGCTGTACAAAGGCAATGTAATCGTCGTGAGCCGCGATTCGAAAACCAACTCATTGTTCGATATGAATATCGCAACATTTGACGATGATGGCGGCGCGTACAACCAAGTTGATGCGGGCGGCTTTATCAAGCTGAACGCATTGCGTATGCGCATTGCTGGTCGCATGAATAATAAGTAATCTGCAAAAAATCGCACATCGCGCCAAGCCGTACTCGGCGCGATCGGCGATGAACTTTGCACTGTTTAATAAGTCATGGTTTGGGGTAAACCTAAAACCATGAGAAAGAAGCGATCGCTATGCTTGAAGCCATCATCAATATGGATGAAGAGACGTTTACCACGCTCTCGACCAGCATTTTATGTACCGGCTTGATTCTGTATATGGGCTTTATTATCTACAATCTGGCCAAAGAATCAAAAGCGGGCAAATACGGCACTTTGGTGCTGTTTTTTGCGCTTGGCTTTGGCATGTTGGGTTTTATCGCCAAAACCATTTTGACCGAAGTTTTAAATAAATAATTCAGCAAGTGTTTTCACGTCAGCTACAGTCACGTGCGTGAAGCTACTTGCTTTATCAATCAAGGATTTAAGTAATGAGCCAATTTGATAATGTTTCGGTTTTGAAACAAGGTAATGTTTACTTTGACGGCAAATGCGTTAGCCACACTGTCGTTTTTGCTGATGGCAGCAAAAAAACTGTTGGCGTGATCTTGCCATCAACGCTGACTTTCAACACCGGCGCACCTGAAATCATGGAAGTGGTTGCAGGGGTATGCCGTGTTAAGCTAGCAGGCGAAAGCACTGCAACTGAATACGGCGCAGGCGTATCTTTCAACGTACCTGGCAATTCTAGTTTCGAAATCGAAACGGTAGAAACTCTGCACTACGTTTGCCATTTCGGCTGATACAGCAATTCGGCGGCTTGCAGTAAAGCCGTCTAAAATATTTCAAAAAAGGCAGCGAGATTCTCGCCTGCCTTTTTGTCATTTCATCCCCGCGAGGAATCAAACATGCCTTCTTTTGACATTACGTCTGAAACCGATATGGTAGCTTTGAAAAACGCGATCGATATTGCGCAAAAAACGATCGTCAACCGCTACGACTTTAAAGGCACTAGCGCCAAAGTTGAATTGAACGAAAAAGACAAACTGATCACCATTCATGGCGACTCCGATTTCCAGCTCGATCAAATCAAAGACATCGTTTTCCCGGCGCTGGAAAAGAAAGAACCGGATAGCAGCAAGCGTCTGGAACAAGGCGATGTGCAAAAAGTATCGGGCAATAAAGCCAAACAAGTGCTAACAATTAAAGACGGCATTGATCGCGAACTAGCCGCCAAGATCATTAAAGAAATCAAAGACTCAAAGCTCAAAGTGCAAACAGCAATTCAGGGCGAAGAGCTGCGCATTAGCGGTAAAGATCGCGATACTTTGCAACAAGTGATTGCCTTAGTGCGTACTAAGATCGACTTCCCATTGCAATGCGGTAATTTCCGCGACTAAACCGACGAAACGGGCAGCAATCTACTATAATTGCGCTAATTATTAGCAATTGCTACTAGACCCGTTTCCATGCGCGAGCTCAAAAAGAAAACTTCCCTTAGTATTATGTTGGCTTTGCTAGGTGGCTTAGGAATGATCTTCCTACTCGCCTATCAAGCCAGCATGAACTTCACTGCCGCACAGGAAAAAGCCCGTAGCGATAATCAGCATTTAGCCGTTGTCGTGGAAAATAAAATTGCCACGCTCAGCCGCGAAGTCGCCCTGACGCTTGGGCAAATCACTGATCAGTGGGGTGAAAACTCGATCTCCGCCGAGGAGATCAAGGCACGCTTGAGCAAGGCACAAAGCCGCCTGCCACAAGTTGATAATTTCGCCCTGGTGCAAGCCGATGGCAAACTCAATCTCCAGCTGAGCGAGCAAAAAGCACATAGCTTAGAGCAAGACTTCTTCCCACTCTTCAAACTGAGTGAACATCACAGCAGTTTCTTGACCAGCAGCGCCGAAAAGCCGGTAGCTTTAATCATTGGGCAGCGTTTTGAGACCGCAGAGGGCGCTCAACTACTCTTGGCCCACATGAACCGATCCTATTTGCAGACGGCCTTTGCCTCTGCACCTCGACATTCGGGACAAGAATTATTTTTGCTCGACGCCAGCCTTAATGTCATTGCAGCATTACCTACTGATGCGAAACCACTCAAGTCCACACCAGAACTCATTGCGGCTCTTCAATCAAAAGTGAATCCCGCGCAAAAAATGGTGACGTATGAATCGCGGACCGGCTTGATCAATTTACAGCAGATTACAGGTAGCGATCTCATCATTGTCACGCAGTTTCCGGCTGAGGTGTACTTAAACCCGTGGCAAAGAAGCGTTCTGTTTTACGTATTCGCTGGCTGTTTAGTGTTACTCCTTACCTTATTAATGGCATTTTATTTTTGGCGCTCGCAGCGTTTACGACAAAATTTGCGAACCAAACAAATCAAACTCTCTGCCAGCGAGGCCCGCTTTCGGCAAATGATTGAAACCACGCCAGTCGGTTTGGTTTTGGTGCGGATCCCAGATTTTTTTATCACTTATATCAATCAACCTGGTGCCAAAATGTTCGGCTGGCCCCAAGCGGCGGCCTTATCTAAACGAGCACATGAACTGTATTACGATCGAATTGATTTCATTCATCACTCCGAACAAGCTCTGGCCGGGCACCCCGTGAATAACGCTGAATGTCTGTTAAAGCATCGTGAAGGCACCCCATTTTGGGCCAATGTCTCGATGTCTGCGACACATACTGAAGATGGCAGCACGTTGGTCATTGGTTTTAATGACATAACACCACGCAAACGCCTTGAAGAAGAGCTGAAACATCGTGCAACGACCGATAGTTTGAGTGGCCTAGCCAACCGCGCCCATTTTATGGAGCGGGCCCAGCAAGAAATAGCGCGAGCCAAACGCTACCATCATCCAGCCTGCGTCATGATGCTCGACATTGATTTTTTTAAGAAAGTAAATGATCAATACGGCCATCAGGCGGGTGATGCGGTTATTAAAACTATGGCCCAATTGTGTAAAGCCACACTGCGCGACAATGATTTACTGGCTCGAATTGGTGGCGAAGAATTCACCGCCCTCCTGCCAGAAACAAAACTAGCCCAAGCGTATGAAGTTGCAGAACGTTTGCGCCGACGAATTGAAAGCCATTCGCTAACGCTTGACGATCATCGCGTTATTCATTTCACCACCAGTATTGGCATTAGCGAATTACTTGAAAGCGACACATCCATCGAAGCGCCACTAAAACGCGCGGATGAAGCACTGTATGTGGCAAAGCGTAATGGCCGAAATCAGACTCAGTGTTATGAGCAACTTTAGCGTTTAATTTCTTACACTTAAAGATTGATTAACGTCAAAACTCATCTGGCATTTCCAGACTAAATTAAAGTCACAACAACGGAGATGCATCATGGAAAATACCCCGCTCAGTACCTTGTTCTCATCCCAAATTGGTCTGCTTAGCCTGTTTACGATTGGTTTTGTACTGGTCATGGCCATCTATATTTATTTCTTTGTGCGTCGCCAAATCAAGATCGATACGGAAGCACAAGAAAAGTAAATTTACCGCCCATTAAAAAAGCCACGCTACTCTTACTTAGCGTGGCTTTTTTATTACCGTATCAGCCTGTAGCCTTCAATTTGAGAAAGCTACAAGGCAATACCCATTAGGCCGGACGTTTTGGCACCCAAACTAGTGCATCGCCCGACAGCACCAGTACATCGCGCACCCAACATTCGGTAATTAATTTGGCGCGTTGTTTGTCTGGAAACAATTCAACAATCCGCGCCCGCGCGCTGACCGTTTCACCAATATGCACAGGGTGAACAAAGCGGATATTCTGCGCCATATAAATGCAACCCGGCCCCGGCAGATGCATACCGATGACCGTCGACAAAAAACTCGCGGTTAACATCCCATGCACAATGCGCTCGCCAAAACGCGTTTGGCTGGCAAACTCGGCGTCGATGTGCATCGGATTATTGTCGCCAGTCAGGCCAGCAAATAACACCACATCGGTTTCGGTTAAGGTTTTGCGGTATTCTGCGCTTTGATCGATTTTCAGATCTTCAAAATAAAACGACATGCTAATTCTCCTTTACGAGCTGGCAGTTCATTTCAAAAAAATCACAAAGAAAATCAGGAAAATAGCGCAAGAATTACGCCATTCGATCTATGCAGCTTAACATGCTGCAACGCACAAATCCAGATACAAAAGCCACGGTCAAGACCGTGGCTTTTAAATACTCTAGCCAGTATGTATTGCAAGCCAATATATAAAGAGCTCTAGATTAAGATACCCATCACTCAACCGAGAAAAGCACTTCCTTATTTTCACGATTTAAGGCGTAAACCTTCAAGGTGCCCTTCACTTCTGGCCCCATCCCAGGCGAATTGGCCGGCATGCCTGGCACGGTAATGCCGACAATATCGGGTTTTTGCTTGAGCATTTTATTAATCGCCGCCACCGGCACATGGCCCTCAACCGTGTAGCTGCGGCCATTGCTGGCTTTGATTTGCATCGTGTGGCAGCTGGCCATTTTGTCCGAGCCCAATTGCTTTTTAATCGTGCTCATATCGTTTGACACAATCGCGTTCACTTTAAAGCCATTGGCGTTCAGATATTTCACATACTCATCGCAGCAGCCGCAGTATGGGTCTTTGTACAGCGTTGCGGCCACGCCCGCCCAGCTTGGTGCGGCGAGTAAACTAATCAGTAAAGCAGGAACTATTTTATTCATTGATATTCTCCAAAATTCATTTTCTGATCACAGCCTTATTTGACAAGCACTTGCGCCATCATGCCCTGCCCTTCGTGTTCCAGAATATGGCAGTGGAACATGCGCAAGCCCTTGTCGTGCTGGACCATTTTGATGCGCACGGTTTCATACGGGCGCAAATTAATCGTGTCGTGCAGCGCGCGGTATTTCGCGTTTTGGCGTTTGCCGTCCAGCTTTGAATCAAGCACCAAAAACTGCGTGCCGTGGATATGGAAAGGGTGATCCATATGCGAGTTATTAAAGATTTCCCAAATCTCAACTTCATTGAGTTTGCTGGTCATATCGATACGATCCATGTCGTACACCTTGCCGTTCACTAAAAACGCCATCGTGTGAACGCCATTCTCCATGCTCATCGTTTCGCTAAACTCAACTTTTTTCAGCGCTGTGGCGCGGCCTAAATCGTTGATTTTGCGTAGCTGCGCCGGAATTGCGGGCACAGCACCAGCGACAAAATTCACACGCGCCAAGACGCGATCAACTTCGGGCTCTACATTGCCCATTTTTTCGCGGTTATACGCCAAGGCTTTTAGCGCCAGCTGGGCCGCTTTACCGTCACCGACCAGCACTTCAATTCTTTGCCCCGGCACCAGCAAAATCTGCTCGTGTACGACCGGTTTTTCCAGCAAACCGCCATCGGTACCGACCAAGGTCAGCTTTTGCCCGGGAATTGCCAGTTGCAAATAACGTGCGCTGCACGCGTTCCAGATGCGCAGGCGTTGACGGCCGGCAATCGTCACCACGGGCTCGCGCTGACCATTGACGAGCACAAACTGCCCTTCGCGGCCATTCATCCAGTCGTTGGCGGTGTTATCGGGAATCAACGCTTGTGCATCGAGTTTTAAATCCGAAATCACCAGATGCTGCTCGGCAAATGCGCGTAGCGGATCGTTTTTGCTGCGTACAATAAACAGCCCAGCTAGCCCACGATAAACCTGCTCGGGCGTGTCGCCGTGCGGATGCGGGTGATACCAGTAGGTGCCAGCGCTGTCTTTCGGCAATTTAAAACGATAGACGCGCTCAGCGCCCGCGGGCACGGCATCTTGCGGGTTACCGTCTTCTTCCGGTGGCACCGGCAGGCCATGCCAATGTATCGTCGACGCTTGCGTTAGTTTGTTCACAAAGCGAATCGCCACCTCGTCGCCTTCATACGCCTCGATCAATGGGCCAGGCACTTGGCCGTTGTACAACCACATCGGCGTTTTCTGGCCTGCAACCAGCTCAACTTGGTGCTCGGCGGCAGTCAGCGTCGCCTCAAAGCGATTTACAGCGGTGGCCGTATTGGCCAATTTCGATAGAGCCACGTGCGCGCGTCCGGCGGCTAAGGCCGTCACCGGCAGCAAAGGCATGTCGGGCACGGTTTTTAATGTCATTGCGCCAGCGCCGTGTGACGCAGTCCCAGCCGAACCATGGCCGGAATGATCCATCGAGCCATGTGCGGAGTGATCCATAGCTGCCGCCCACGCCGCATTAAGCGAAAAGTAGCCGAGCGCACCAGCGCCGATCGACGTAGTTAAAAATTGTCGTCTATCCATTTCAAACTCCTTCATCTGGACGAGCCATGCGCCACTCGCGCCCTTGCACACAGCCTCTGTGTACCGTATCCGGCTCAATATAGCCAGACTGCGCAATGGACGCAGCCAGCGATTAATCTGTTAAGCACAAGCTTAAGCCAAGCATCGTACTTTTTGCGCCATGATTTTAAGGAATACCAGGGGTATTGCGATGCGAACAAATACACAATTAGCATACAAAACAATACCCAAAGGTTGATTATTTCAATTCAAAGCGAAATTGCTCAGTGGCTTTGCCCGGCAAAGTCACTTTCAGCAAAGCCTTAGTGCCGGCAACGGCTTTGTATTTGCCTTGCGCCATCAATGAATTGGCGCCCGATGGCATAAATTTAACCTCTTGCTTTTCGGTGCCATTGAGCAAAGTCAGCTCGGCCACTGCGCCTTTGGTTGCAATCGCTTCATTGCTATGGCTCGTTAAGTAGGCCATCAGCATATTGCCGGCGGTGCTCAATTCAGCGCGCGTGCCTGATTTGGCCTCGCTCATCACGCCACCATGGGCTGGCGTCATCGTGCCATCGGCCATGCTCAGCGCAGAAGCCAAAGAAAAGCTCAAAGCAATCATCATCTTTTTCATACTATTTCCTTTCTAAGTGTTAAACCAACACGCCCATACGGCCTGACTAGCGCCGCTCGTACGAGCCTTGTTGGTAAGAACCTGCGACATTCGCCGCAGGCTAGGGGTTAAAAAACGGTGTCTGCATCTTGTTTCAATAAGCGCTGCAACGGTTTTTCGCCGTACAGCCAGAACATCAGCGGCGTCAGCAGCGTATCGAGCAAGGTCGAGCTAATCAGCCCGCCAAAAATCACCACCGCCACAGGGTGTAAAATCTCTTTACCCGGCGCGTCCGCAGCAAATAGCAAAGGCGTCAACGCCAAGGCGGCTGTTAAGGCGGTCATCAACACCGGCGTTAGGCGCTCGAGTGAGCCGCGCACAATCATCGCCTTGCCAAAGGTTTCGCCTTCAAACTTGCACAAATTGATGTAGTGGCTGACCTTCAAAATGCCGTTGCGCGTGGCGATACCGGTTAGCGTAATAAAGCCGACCATCGAGGCGACCGACAGCGTAATACCCGCCAGCCACATCGCCGCGATACTGCCGATCAGTGCCATCGGGATATTGGCCATAATCATCGTCGCGAGTACGCCCGATTGATAACGCGTGTACAGCACCATAAAAATCAGCGCCAAGGACACGACCGAGAGCAAGGCGATCAAACGCGTGGCGTCTTCCTGCGCTTGGAACTGACCCTCTAGGCTGACGAAATAGCCCTCCGGCATCTGGTTTTCAGCAATCACCGTGCGCATTTTGGCGATCACTTGCGCCATATCGCTGCCATCGGTATTGGCCGAAATCACGATGCGGCGGCGGCCATTTTCGCGGCCAATTTGATTGGGGCCGTCGCCCTCTTCAATCGTCGCCACTTGCGACAGCGGCACTTTGCCGTGCGGCGTGTCGATCAAAATATTGGCCAAACCAGCGGCATCGCGCGCCGCGTCGGGCAGACGGATCACCAAATTAAAGCGTTTATTTTGGTCAACGATTTGCGCCACCGTATCGCCCTCGCTCAGCGCCTCCAGCGTGCTGAGCAAAGTGCCGGGCGCAACGCCTAACTGCGCGGCGCGGTCATAATCGATTTGCACCTTCAGTTGCGGGATCAACACCTGCTTCTCAATTTGCAAA
The DNA here is from genome assembly GCA_041874755.1 of Chitinibacter sp. SCUT-21. Classification (NCBI taxonomy): domain Bacteria; kingdom Pseudomonadati; phylum Pseudomonadota; class Betaproteobacteria; order Neisseriales; family Chitinibacteraceae; genus Chitinibacter; species Chitinibacter sp. SCUT-21. Next base: position 2,911,990 of record CP102611.1, on the reverse strand, counting down.
TCGGTCAGCCCGGGCACGCCAGCCAATTTCTGCTGCAGGCCTGCCGCTTGCGCGCGTAGCGTATCGAGATCGTCGCCATAAATCTTCAAGGCGATTTGCGCGCGCACGCCGGACAATAAGTGATCGAGTCGGTGCGAAATTGGTTGGCCCAACATCACCGTTGCTGGCAGGCCAGCCAGACTTTGGCGAATATCGGCCAGCACTTGTTCGCGCGGGCGATCGGATGGTTTTAGGTCGATATCAAGCTCGCTGGTGTGAACGCCTTCGGCGTGCTCGTCAAGCTCGGCGCGGCCGGTACGACGACCAACGCTTTCGACTTCTGGCACTTGCTGCACCAAGGTTTCGGCCAATTGTCCAATGCGGTTTGACTCAGCCAACGAGGTACCGGGGTTCAGCAATAGGCTGACCAGCAGCGTGCCTTCGTTAAACGCGGGCAAAAATGCGCGCGGCAAAAATGGCATGCTCGCCATCGCCACCAGCAGCAGCAAGGTGCTCGCCGCCAGTAGCGATTTGGCGCGATCGAAGGTGCCTTCCAGCAAGCGTTGATCGTGCCGTTTTAGCCATTGCACCAGCTTGGAGTCACCGTGCTCGATTTGACGCATTTTTGGCAGCAAGTAGTAGCACATCACCGGCGTGACGGTCAGCGCGACCAGCAAACTGGCCAAAATCGATGTGATATAAGCCACGCCCAGCGGCACAAACAAACGCCCTTCCATGCCGGGCAAGGCAAACAGCGGCACGAACACCAGCACGACGACCATCGTCGCGACTACCACGCCCGAGCGCACTTCATTACACGCGCTGGCGATGATTTTGATCGCCTCGATTTTGCCTTGCGGCCGCTTTTCTTTCAGCCGGCGCAGCACGTTTTCCACGTCCACCAGCGCGTCGTCAACCAGCTCGCCAATCGCAATCGCCAAACCGCCCAAAGTCATCACATTGACCGACAAACCCAGCGCTTGGAAAATCAAAAACGTCAGCCCCAAGGACAGCGGAATTGCGGTTAGCGAAATAATCGTCGTGCGCGTGTTCATTAAGAACAGGAACAAAATCACCGCGACCATAATCGCGCCGTCGCGCAACGCTTCCTCGACGTTATTGACCGAGGCCTCAATAAAATCGGCTTGGCGGAACGAGACTTGCGGCTGGCTCACGCCGGCGGGCAGCGCTTTGCTCAAGCTGGCGAGCGCGCTTTCGACTTCGCGCGTCACTTTGACCGAGTCGGCTGTCGGCTGTTTTTGCACGCCAATAATCACCGCCGCTTGGCCGTTAAAGCCTGCGTCGCCGCGTTTGAAAGCCGGTGCGAATTTCACTTGCGCCACTTGCTTGAGCAGCACCGGCTGGCCGTTAACGACTTTCACCGCCAGATTTTGCATATCGGCCAGCCGCGTGGTGCGGCCCATATTGCGGATCAGATATTCGCGCGCGTTTTGCTCTAAATACCCACCGCTGGTATTACTTGCAAAGCCATTAAGCGCATTCTCAATATCCTCATACCCAACGGTTAATTGCGCCATGCGCGCCGAATCGGGCTCAACGCGAAATTGCCGCACTTCGCCACCAATCGGAATCACCTGCGCCACACCAGGAATCGACAAAAGACGTGGGCGCAGCACGAAATCGACGTATTCGCGCACAGCCATGCCTTGTTGTGGATTCGCGGAGTTATTCACAATCGGAAACGCGATCAACATAATTTCGCCCATCACCGACGAAATCGGGCCCATTTTCGGGCTAATGTCGGCCGGCAACTGCTCTTTCACTTCGGCGAGCCGCTCGGCAACCAATTGCCGATTGCGATAAATATCCGAGCCCCAAGCAAATTCGGCGTACACAATCGACAGCCCAACGCCCGACACCGAGCGCACGCGCGTGACGCCTGGCATGCCGTTCAGCGAAGTTTCCAGCGGAAAGCTGATCAATTGCTCGACTTCTTCCGGCGCCATCCCGCCCGCCTCGGTCATGATCGTGACCGTGGGTTTGTTCAGGTCGGGAAACACATCGACCGGCATTTTGCTGGCGGTATAGCCGCCATACACCATCATAATCACCGCGATGGCGAGGACGAACAGCCGGTTTTTTAAACTGGCATTGACGATCCAACTAAACATCGCAACCCCCTTAACGAATCTGATTAATCAGGTTTGCGCCCTCAACCACCACGCGCGCGCCCTCTTTCAGCGACGGTACCAGCACCGTTTTTCCATCGAGCGGCATAGGCTGCACTGGCTGCGCGCGCAATACTTGCGCTTGCTCCAAAATCCACACCACGCTTTGATTGCTGGCGTTTTTCACCACCGCACTGGCGGGTAAAACACTGCCTTTCACTTGCTCACGCGTGCTGACCGCCACTTTGACCACTTGGCCTAAAGCCAATGGCATCGCCTCGCTCGGGGCAAATAGCAAGGGCAAAGCGCCGTCGCGCAAGGCGCTCGCGCCGCCTAAGTATTTCAGCTTCACACCGTTCAATGCCGCGCTGTCGATCTGGCTAAGCAAGGCCGGATCAAAGGCGGTGGCTTCGATTAAAAAGCCTTTGGGATCAACGACTTCAAACAGCACCATCGCGGGGTCAATCACCTGACCATTCACCACATTGCTTGAGGCCAACACGCCATCAACGCTGGCGCGTAATACTTCGCCACTGCTGGCTTGCGACAGCGCCGCGGTGCGGGCGCGCAAGGCGCTCACTTGCGCGCTGGCGGCTTCAATGTCTTTGCGCGCCACCGAGCCCTCTAAATCACGCAGGCGATTAAGGCTTTGCTCGGCTTGCTTTAAATTGGCTTGCGCTTCGGCCAAATCGGCGCGCTGTTGCGCGAGTTCAAACGCGCTTTGCGCCGGTTGAATCACCGCCAGTACCTGACCTTTTTTCACTTTGCTACCCAAGAGCGGTAAACCCACGCTCGGTGCGCTGATGCGCCCGGCGGTACTGGCTTGCACGCGGGCGCTGCGGTTCGGGTCCATCACCACATGGCCGTTAAGTTCAATGGTTTTGGCTGCGGCGGTGGTTTTGGCCAATTGCGTGATCACGCCCAATTGAAACTGCGTGGCTTTAGGTACATACACCCGGCCATCGGGTAAACGTTGCGGTTTATTCAGGCTGGGGGCAACAGCGGCTTTCGGAGCGTCTTGGCTGTGGTCTTCGCCTTCGTGCGCAAAGCTGCTCACCGTCGCCAGAGCCAGACTTAAACTTAAAATAATGCGATTTAATTTCATGCTTGATTACCCCCACGACGGCGCACGTACACGCCAGCCAGTAGCAACAGCGCTGCCGCGCCTGCGCCCCAAATCCAATTTTTATATTCAGTGGCTGCAGTGGCCACGGCCAACGATTCAGTTGCCGATGCAACGCTTAAGCTGGCGTCGAGCAAATCCGCTTGCTCGCCAGCGACCACGGTAATCGCCAGCGCATGCTCGCCGACTTTGGCCAATGGCGCGGCGCTGACTTGATACACGCCTGAGGCGACGGGTTTGAGCTTGGCTTTGAACGCGCCGCTTTCAACTTCCAATTGCGCCTCGCTCACTGGGCGGTTGTCGGCATAGCGGTTGAGATAAATCGTGAGCTGCTCGCCTTGCATCGTGGCCAGCACTTCAAAATCACTGCTGGCGCTTTCAGCGCTCGCACCGGCTTGAAGGACGGGTTCGGGATGCGGCGCAGCGCCGTGGTCTTCATCACCATGCGCCCAAGATACAGCACTGAGTATCAGGCCACAGATCAATACAGAAATACGCTTCATGGCAATACCCCTAGTGTTTGTAAATAGTGTGACGTAGCGCGGCCCAATTCCAATTCGGCTCGCTGCACGGCAAAACCGCGGTCAAGAAAATCGCGCTGTGCGTTTAAAAAAGCTTGTAGATTGGTTTGCCCAGCGCGGTAGCTACGCTGCTGCCATTGCCATGCTTGCGCGGCTAACTGGCCATTTTGCTCGGCAAACTTCAGTGCTTGCTGGGCTTGAGTCAGCGCTTGCTGGGCGGCGAATTGTTGCATGCGAATTTGTTTTTCCAGCCGCTGCGCCTGCGTTTGCGCGCTCAGTAGCTCGACATTCGCGCTGCTGACGCGCGCCTGAGTTCGGCCATCGGAGCCAAAAGGAATCCGCAACGATAATTTGCCCAAATGCTTGTATTCTTCATCGGGCGAGCCGCGTTCGCGCGTTAAGCTAATCGCCAGCTCAGGCGTCTCGCGCGTGTCGTACTGCGCTTGCGCCAAATGAGCCCGCGCCAACTCGGCCTGCGCCTGCAAAGCCAATAGTTGCGGGTGAGTTGCTTCCAGCTGGCTTGGGATGACTTCTGCGTGTTGTGGCAACTCGCTGTCGGCACCAAGCAAAGATTGGAACTGCTGCACGGTTTCGCTCGCCAATTGGCGACTCAGCGCCAGCTCTTGCTCTGCTTGCAACAAAGCCTGCTGCGCCAAATTAACATCAAGCGGCGCAACTTCACCCGCTTTGAGCTGGCGGGCTAAATCATTGGCGATTTGCTCGAGCGCAGCTTTTTTCTGCTCTGCGCTGCGCTGCTCGAGCTGGGCTAAGCGCGCAGCCCAAACAGCTTCGCGCACCTTGCCCGCCAATTCCCAACGCTCGAGGAATAATTGCTGTTGCTCTACTTGTGCGGCTTGTTTCACTTGCGAGAGCAAGCGCTCTTTTTGCCCCCATTGCCAAAGCGGGATGCCTAGCTCAGCCTCATATTCACGCGAATCTTGCGTTGGGGCCAAATTGTCATTGAGCGAATTGGTGCCAGACAAAGTTAAGGACATTGGCTCTGGCGTTAGGGCTTGCGCATTGCTTAAAGCCATCTCAGCCTTGGTGCGCTGCGCCGCATACAGCGGTGCATCGAGCTGGGTGGCTAATTCAAAAACGTCTTTCATGCTTGCAGCATGAACGGGTAGCGCGATGAATACCCCGCATAAAATGGGGGTATAGAATCGGTTTAATCGCATGATGGTATACCTAAGTGGGCAGCCAAAGGTTATCGCGCATCGTTACCTCGCCTTGCCGTACCTATGTACTGTCTGCGGCTCGGTGCCTTGCGGGATTACTTTTGCTCGATTACTTATCATCACTTCTAGAATGACCGGCACGCAGTAGCGCGCCACTAGAAAAGACGCATCAGTAGTCCACTTTTAATTGCAGCCAAACTGAGCTTCGCACAACCATTGCCGCAAAAAAACAGGCACGTTGACCGCACGCACAAAGCTATGGCTTTGGAAGCCAAGTACTAGCTACGAATAAATAAAAGTGAATGACGCGCCAGATTAGGCGCGCAATTTAGGGGGGTCTTCGAGCGGATCGACGGTGACACCGGCTGGGGTGACAAGAGAAATGCCAACTAAAATCGCGGCAAGAGGTAGAGGTTCAGCAAAGCTGTCCGCGGCCAGCATAGAGCTTGGCATCGCTTGGCAGGCTTTGATGCAATCGTTTTGCTTGGCGGGCTCATGAATATGCACGCTCACTTTGCCAAACAAGCCTTTATGCAAGTGCAGATGCTGCTCAGACTCGGCTTGTGGGTGATGCGAGTGGTCCAGTGCTGTTTGCTCTGCGTTGCCTGCCACAGAATGCGACGCAGCGAGTATTTTTGCGTGCGCAAGCGACTGCGCCAGCACGGTATTCACCGGCAGCACAATGGCCATCACACAAAAAAGGAAGATTCGCAGCGCTTTCATCTTTTTTAGCTTATCAGCAATGCCATCGCCGTGTATAGCGCATGACAAACAAATAGCTTAATCAAACCGATTATTGCCCAATGGGCACATTAGAAAAAATAAAACCAAGCGCTAAGCACTAACGACAAAATCAAAGAGGTTAATACCCCATTCAAACCCATCGCTAAGCCCGCAAACGCGCCTGTGGTCTCAGACATTTGCATCGCGCGAGAAGTTCCCACGCCATGCGCGGCGATGCCCATGGCAAAGCCTTGCGCTACTTCATCATCGATTCGCAGTAATTGAAATAAGGGCACGGCAAGTACCGCGCCACAAATGCCAGTCAAAATCACAAAGCCAGCGGCCAAAGACACATTGCCGCCCGCATGCTGGGCCAGCGCCATCGCAATTGGCGTCGTCACCGATTTGGGCGCGATCGACACCAAGCTATTTGCAGAGAGCCCAAATAGTTGCCCCAACAACAAGGCCGAGACGATCCCAACGATGCAGCCGATGATTAGGGCAATAATTAAGGGTAGCAAGCTTTCGCGTATCCGGCGTAAATTGGCATACAGCGGGATAGCCAAGGCCACGGTGGCGGGCCCGAGTAAGAGATGAATCGGCCATGCGCCCTGAAAATATCGCGTATACGGCACATCAGCCAGTCGTAACAGACCAATTAATAGACACACGCTAATTAAAACGGGGTGGAAAAAAGCCTGTATCCGCGGAAAACGAGCCGCAGCCACATAAATGGCATCGCTAATCACAAAAGCAGCGATGGTCAGCATTAACCAGATAATCGGTATTCTTTGCAATGGCTGCGCCATGTGCTCGAGCATATCCCAAGTCATGGTGCATCCTTGTTTCTACGTTGCCGACGTAATAACCATTGCAAAACTAAACCAGTCACCGCCATCGTCACAACGGTAGAAAAAACCATCGTTAGCAATAAAGCCAAGCCTTGTTGCCCCAATAAATCTCCCAAGGTCATCAGGCCAACGCCGGCGGGGATAAACAACAAAGCCATATAGCGCAATAAATGATTGGATACTTCAACCACACGCAAATCAAAACCGCGTTTAATCAGCGCGGCGAGCAGCAATAACAACATTCCCAATACTGAGCCTGGTAGCGGCAAGTGCAGCAAAATGCATAAAGCCTCCCCCAAAAAAAGCGCAGCGAAAATGATCGTTATGCCATAGAGCACGAGTATGAACCCTCTCCGTCCAGTTATTGCTTACACATAAATCGAAAACGCCTTTTGTCCATTGCAACTTTAAAACCAGCCAAAGCTGGCTTTACTGAGGTGGAAGAAACAAAAAAGCGAGGTTGATAATGCAACGCCCTACATTTGGTAATGCCCCCTACGATTGGCTGAATCTGCTGCCTGATCGTGATCTTGAAGCGCTGGAATTTGGTTTACACGAGTTATTGGCCCAACAACCCAGTGCTTTTTCAACGTTTAAAGCCCATTCAATGCGTGAAGCGATTGAATGTATTTTGTTCGATCGGCAGCAATCGCGGCGGCATATTGCCTAATTTGATTGTGCGTTGAAGGTCTATTTTACGCCAGCCCAATGATGACATTGGGCATTGGTACTATTTGCGTCTAGGTTGTTGATCAAAGCAATTACAGCTGGGTCAGCTCGATCTTACCCAAGCTGCGCCCCAAAAAGCGCTCGCCGATGGTTTGGAATTTCACCGGCAAATCGGTCACGACAAAGCGGTACTCTGGCATGCTGTGCGCTGGGTTGGCTAAACCGCTGCTTTGCAAAATTTCAGCCGTTTGATCGGCAATCGACAAAGCCGAATCGACCAGCTGCATGCGGTTACCACACACATCAAGCAGTAATGGCTTGATCAGCGGATAATGCGTACAACCGAGCACCAGCGTATCAATCGCTTCAACAAACACTGGTTTTAAATATTCTTGCGCCGTCATTCGCGTTACCGCGTGATCGAGCCAGCCTTCTTCGACCAGCGGCACAAACAGCGGGCACGATTGCGAATACACGCGCGTAGCGGGGTTGAGCTGGTGAATTGCGCGCGCATAGGCATTCGAATTAATTGTCGTCGGCGTGCCGATTACGCCGATGCCGCCAGTTTTGGTGTGCGCCACGGCATTTTTCGCCCCCGCTTCGATGACATCGAGCACCGGCACTTTAGCACTCGCGCGCACCTTATCAGCCGCCACCGCAGCCATCGTATTGCACGCAATAATCAGCATTTTGACGTCTTGTTGCTGCAAGAAGTCAGCAATTTGCTGCGTGTAGTGCTCAATCGTTGCGACCGACTTTACGCCATACGGCACGCGCGCGGTATCACCAAAATAGATGATGTTTTCAAACGGCAGCCTATCCATCAAAGCGCGAACGACAGTCAAACCGCCAACACCCGAATCAAAAACCCCAATCGGGTGCGAAGGCAAAGAGTTTTGAGAAATTCGAGTTGAGCTCATACACGCAAGGCGAAGACAGAAAAACGCAATTCTACCCTGCGCGCAGCGTGGCAGATAGGGCGCGAGCGCGACAAAAATAGTGCCAAATCAATTTTGCTCATTTTATTGCTGGCTTTGATGCAGCAAGGCATCCGCTCGACTTAAAGCCGCAGCAAAAGTTGGAACTAGATTTTCGGTTTTTAAGGTGTCGAGTACACCCGAGCGGCTTAGTTTTTCGCTCACCTTTCGATTGGCTTCGCACAAAATCACCACTACACCGCGTTTTTGCAGTTCGGCGATAACTTCATCGAGCGTTTGTAGGCCGGTCATGTCCATAAACGGTACGCGTTGCAGGCGGATGATCAGTACTTTGGGATCGGTGTGCGTGTCGTGCAATACGCGCTGGAAGTTTTCGACCGCGCCAAAGAAAAATGGCCCTTCAATGGCGTAAACCAATACGCCTTTGGGAAGCTCGACCATACCTTGGCTGAGCAAATCCATGGCCAGCTCTTTTTCATCTTGCGGGCCAACTTCAACCGACATCGCCATGCGGCGCAGGAAATGCATCGTTGCCAAAATCACCCCAATATTCACCGCAACGACCAAATCGGCAAACACCGTCAGCAAGAAAGTAATGAATAAAATCGCCACATCGGCACGCGGGGCGTGCGTGGCCATATAGTAAAAATGCTTCACCTCGCTCATATTCCACGCCACGACAAACAAAATCGCCGCCAACACCGCCAAGGGAATACTGGCGGCAAGTGGCGCTAAAAATAGCAAAATCAACACCAGCACCAGCGCATGCACCACCGAGGAGAGCGGGCTATTGCCCCCGTTGCGAATATTGGTCGCGGTGCGGGCAATCGCGCCGGTTGCGGCAAAACCACCAAACAGCGGGATGACCATATTGGCCAAGCCCTGCCCGATCAGCTCCTGATTCGAATCGTGCCGCGTGCCCGCCATGCCGTCTGCGACCACCGCCGATAAGAGCGACTCAATCGCACCAAGCATTGCAATGGTGAACGCTGGGCCGATCAGCGTAATGACGCGATCCATCGTCACATCGGGCCAAGCCAGTTGCGGCAGGCCTTGTGGAATACCGCCAAACGCTGAACCAATGGTCGCGACGCCGTCAAAATGCCAAATCGCTTGAATCACTGTTACGACGCTCATCGCAATCAGCGGCGCGGGTAGTTTTTTTAGGTAGGGGATTTTGGGCGTAATGAGCAGCAGCGCCAAACCTAGGCTCGCCAGCGCGGTAGTAGCGACGTGCAACTCGGGCAGGCTATTGAGCATGAGCCACACTTTTTGGTGAAAATGCGCAGCATTTGGATTGGGGATTCCCAAAAAAGCCGGCCATTGCCCAGTCCAGATAATCACGCCAATGCCGGCGGTAAAGCCGACGATGACCGGAGCGGGGATAAATTTAATCACGCCGCCGAGCTTAGCGAGCCCCATCAGCAGCAAAATCACGCCCGCCATCATCGTCGCGATTTCTAGCCCGACAATGCCGTGCTGCGCGGTAATTGCCGCCAAAATTACAATAAACGCGCCAGTCGGCCCGGCAATTTGCACCCGGCTGCCGCCGCACAGCCCAACGACGATGCCCGCGATCAGCGCGGTGTAAATGCCCTGCTCGGGTTTGGCGCCGCTGGCAATGGCAAACGCCATCGCCAATGGCAATGCCACAATGCCGACCACCACCCCGGCGATTAAATTCGGTAAGATGTGTTGGCGCTGAAATAGTCCAGCGCGCTGGGCTTCAAGGGCGGCGATCATGATGGCGGCTTGCGTAGCTTGGGAATTTCAGTTTAGACCGTCATCTGTCGAGGATTTGTGACTTCCAACAAAACCATGCCAACTAGCTTTGCCGAAACCTTCGCCGCGCTACTGAATGAAAGCGAATCGGGCAAGCCGTTTGTTTACGACGAAGGCGACGAAGTGTCGCTGATGTTTGACCTCAATACCGTGCAAAGCCGGATGAAGCGTGATCAACCCAACGATTTAGTGCTTGGGTATACCCGTGCAATGCTTGGTTTTGTTTTACTACAAGACAATACCCAACAGATCGGCATGATAGGCATGGGCGGTGGCTCGCTTGCCAAATACTGCCACCATTACCTGTCGCAAGTGCAAATTAGCGTCGCCGAAATCGACGCACGCGTGATTGCACTCGCGCCGCAGTTTCAAATTCCGCTCGCTAGCCCACGGCTGAAAATTGATTGCGCCGACGGCGCAGATTGGCTGGAAAACAACACTCAATTATTTGATGTATTGATGATCGACGCCTACGGCCCTGCAGGCATGCCCGAACAGATCGCCAGCGCAGCTTTTTTTGACCTCTGCCGCCAGCGCTTAACACGCCACGGCGTGCTGATCGTCAACTTATGGGGCAGCGACAAACGCTTTGATAGCTACTACCAGCGCATTCGCCTCACTTTTAACGACGCGGCGATCGCAATCGGCGCTGATGGCTGTGCCAATCGGATTGTGTATGGCTTTAATCAAGGCCGCCTGCCCTCACAAAAAACGCTGCAAAACCATTGTCGCCAACGCGCGCAAGCGCATAGCGTCGATTTAATTAGCTTGGGGCAAAGGCTGAGCCGCGCTTTGCGCGCCAGCGATGGCCTCGAACCCAGCAAATCAACCACATAGATCAGAACAGCATGCCCAACCTACAGCTTGAATTGCGACACGTCAGTGCCCACACCGAAACCACGCGCGCGCCGATTTTATTACTGCATGGCGCATTTGCCGGTGCTTGGTGCTGGCAAGCCGTGCAAGACGACCTCGCCGCCGCAGGCTGGGATAGCTACGCGCTGAGCTTGCGCGGGCACGGCCACAGCGACGGAGATTTATTGCTCGCCAGCGCGACGATCAATGATTTCATCGCCGATGTGGAAGTGGCACTGGCACAAATTGGCGAGCCTTGCATTCTGGTCGGCCATTCTTTGGGCGGCTATCTAGCGCAGCAAATTGCCGAGCGCCATACGATTGCCGGCCTCGTGCTATTGGCCAGCATCCCGCCTTACGGTTTATCGGGCTCGCTGGCGTATATGTCGGCGCTACATCCGAATCTATTGATGGGTTTACAAAGCTTTGCCTTGGGTCACACCAGCAAGCCCGAAGCCGCACTGCTACAGCATTTACTCTTTGCAAAGAATACCGCGATGCAGGTCGTCGACGATTTTGCCGCGCACGCGCAGCTAGAATCGATGACCGCCTTGTCTGAGCTGTGGATGCCGAACTGGTGGAAAAACCTGCCGCGCTTTCCCAAGTTTCCGGTTTTGGTGCTCGGCGCGGGAGATGACAGCATTATTCCGTTTGGCGACGTGCAAATCACCGCGCAGGCATGGAGCGTTAACCCAGTGATCTTGCCCGAGGCCGGTCACGCGATGATGTGCGATCGCACTCAGCCGCAGTTGATGCAAGCGCTGTTAGCTTGGCTAGAGCAACAATACACCGGCTAGTATATTTTTGTAGCCATCACCAATAGTTAGCTACAGAGCAATACCCATCACTCCCATTCATTCGGCGGCGGAGGGTTGCCGAAAGCGCGATCACCGACAATTGCATCCACGGGGTTATCGTCCGCACTGATGCGGATTCCCGCCTTGCGCAAAGCATCACGAATCGCGTGCGCTTGGGTCAGCGCCGCTGGGTTATCGCCATGCAAACACAGCGAATCGACGCGCTGGCTTAGCGCCAAGGCTTGCACAATCACCGCTTGCGTGTCTTCCAACACCGCACCGGCTTGCTCGCGCGGCATCAGGCTGCCGTCGGGCAAATAGGCGCGATCGGCAAAGCCTTCTTCAATCACTTGCAAACCGGCTTCTCGCCCAGCTTTGATCAGTTCGCTATCAGCTAAACCCATCAACGCCAGATCGGGGTCGATTTCGCGGATCATTTGCGCGATTTGCCGCGCCAATACAGGGTCGCGCGCGGCGTCGTTATACAAAGCGCCGTGCGGTTTCACATACGCGACCGAAACGCCTTCTTCGATGCTAACGGCTTTGAGCGCCCACAATTGCGCGGTGAGGCTAAACACCAGCTGGCTCGGCGTGAGCGTCATGCTTTTGCGGCCAAAACCTTCGCGATCAGGGTAGCTCGGGTGCGCGCCGATGCGCACACCGTATTGATGCGCCAAACGCACCGTCGTGCGCATGCTGTCGACATTGCCGGCGTGGCCACCACAGGCAATATTGGCCGAGCTAATCACTTGCATCAGTTCAGCATCAAACGGGTAGCCTTCGCCCAAATCGGCGTTTAAATCGAGGTGGGTTTTCATAAGCGTTTATTTTAGCAGGGCACGAGCCATTAAGTGCAGGTAGCTATCGCGCTAGCTAGTCGTTTAAACCAAGCCTGTTGACGAGCCAAAGCACTTAAGGCCTCTGCCTGTTCAACAGGTAATAAGAAAAAACTCTCCCCTGGCCGTAATTGCCCCAAACGCCATAAGTCGGCTTGAATAATCTGCGCGATCACCGGATAGCCGCCCGTGACCTGCGCATCACTTAATAAAATAATCGGCAGGCCATTTGCGGGCAATTGCACGGTACCCGCCATTACAGCATGGGAAGCCATTTCTATGGGTATTTCCATAGATAGCTGATTGCCATTTAATCTCAAGCCCATACGGTTGCTTTTGGCATCCACTTTCCAATTTTGAGCGGTGAAGTTTTTTTGCCCCTCAAGCCCCAACTCCTGCCATTGTGGTCCGGCAATAAATCGCACAATTTGCCCACGCTCAGGCATTGCTACCGCACATGCAGGGCGTAATTTATCGCGCCGGCGAGCGGCAATAAGGTCGCCTTTATGCAAAACGCGCCCATCCCAGCCACCCAGCTGGGCACTTAATAAGGTTGAGCGGCTACCCCACAACACAGGGACATCAATTCCCCCCGGCAGTGCCAAATAAGTACGCACCCCCTGTGCTGGAGCGGCCAATTGCAAGGTTTGTCCTTTCACACCTCGATAGACCGCATTTGGCAGCAAAATTTGTCCATCAAGCCTCGCTTGGCAATCTGCCCCTGCTAGCGCAAACGATGTGGTGTGTAAAAACTGGGCTCGAAAACCGCCCAAGGTAATTTCCAGCGCTGCCGCATCCAGTGAATTGCCAAGTAATAAATTGGCCACTTGTATGGCAAAACCATCCGCAGCCCCCCCAATCGGCAGCCCCCAGCTTGCGCCCTGTGGTCGCCCAAGGTCTTGTACGCTAGTCTGCAAGCCCGGTTTTTCTATTTGCAATATTGCAGTATGGCCCGACTTCATAAGCTGTCCTGCGCCACAAAACGCACCCGATCCCCGGCTTGCAAGCGACAAGGCGGATTGGCATTGGCATCAAAAAGCGTCAGAGCGGTACGGCCAATTAGATGCCATCCCCCTGGGCTACTGCAGGGGTAAATGCCCGTTTGTGCACCGCCAATTCCAACTGATCCCGCAGGTACTTGACTGCGAGGCTCAGCACGGCGCGGAGTATGTAATACTGGCGCTAGGCCTGCCAGATATGGAAAACCGGGTAAAAATCCAATACACAAAACTTGATACAGCGGCGTGCAATGCGCCTCAATGACCTGTTGCACGCTCATGCTGGCTTGTTCGGCCACAAACTCAAGGTCAGGCCCCGCATTACCACCATACACCACAGGAATTTCCACGGTATCTCCGTTGATCTCGTCCACCTGCATCTCACTCAGGGCCCATTGCTGTTGCAACCATAGCAGCGCGTCCTCAGCGGATTGCTGCAAAGGATTAAAGCGTAGCGTAAGATTGCCCACACCCAACACCATTTGGTAGCCAGTATGCGCGCTGTGCTGCTTTTCAAAATGGCGCAGCATCGCAATTAATCGGGATTGCTCGGCCAGATTGGTTTGCAACACCAAGGCAGTTTCCCCCAAGGGGTAAATCATTAAGCTGGACATCACCACTCGCTTTAAGAACGCTACCAAAAAAACCAAAATAGGCCATACTAGAAAACAGTTTCACTCAGTCAATTTAGCTACGGTAACAACGGTGCAATGACTCAAGACGACACAGCGGTATTTATCTCACCAGATCAACTCCAAATCGGATTATTTATCCAACTTGATTTGCATTGGATGGATCACCCGTTTCCGTTTGGTAGTTTCAAGCTTAAATCTGACGAGCAAATTAATACGCTGAAAAAACTAGGTTTGACGCAGATTCGCTACATTCCGGATAAGAGCGACTGCCAACCGAAAGAAACAGCAATTGCCACGCCACAAACACCAACCAGCGAAGAGATTCCCGAGTTAGACCCAGCAATCGCCGCTGAATTGGCCGCCAAACGCCAGCGCCAAGCCGAACAAGAGCGACGCAAAGCGCAATTGGCCGAATGCACGAAGGCGTTTAGCTTGGCCGCCAACGCCGTGCGTAAGCTAACCAAAGAAATTCACAGCAATCCCCGCGAGAGTATTGCCGCCGGTGAGCAACTCATCAGCACCATGCTCGATTCATTGCTCACCGATAACGACATTGCGATTCATTTGATGAATGAAAAATCGATGGGTGATGATTTGTATTTTCACGCCCTCAATACCACCGTGCTGGCACTCTTGCTCGCGCGCGAAATGAAGTGCGATCGCGCAGCCATTGAAACGCTAGGAATGGCGGCGTTAATGCACGACATTGGCAAAGTGGAAGTGCCAGATCGCATTTTACTGAAAACCGAGGCTCTGAATCGTGCAGAAAAAAGCTTGCTGGAGCAACACTGCCAATGGGGCGTCGAGGCAGGCCAGCGGGCGCAGCTCAAGCCTGAAATCCTAACTTTAATCAAACAACACCATGAGTATTGTGATGGTAGCGGCTACCCCAAACAATTGAAGCTGGAGCAAATTGATCCATTAGCGCGCATTTTGGTTGTTGCCAATACGTATGACAACTATTGCAACAAGGTCAATCCTGCTGATTCGCTAACCCCGCATGAGGGGTTGGCTTTGATGTTTTCGCACCAAAAGGCCAAATTCGATCCTGCGCCGATGAATATTTTGATTCGTAGCTTAGGTGTATATCCGCCAGGCACCTTGGTACAGCTGTCAAATGAGCATTATGGTTTGGTGGTCGCTGTGAACTCCTCCCGACCGCTCAAACCGCAAGTTTTAGTACACGACCCAGCGATTACGCGCGATGAGGCGATGGTGCTGGATTTAGAACGCCATCCAGATCTGAATATCAGCAAGGCACTGAAAGCTAGCCAACTGCCGCGTCCGGTTCTGTCCTACCTTAATCCGCGCAAACGCATGACGTACTACTTTAGCCCGAGTGAGGCTTTGATATGATAGCCCCTCAGTTACTCAGTGATTATTGCGCCACGGCTATTTTGGCGGTTAACCCGCAAGATGAAAGCATCGTTGCCTGCAACCCCGCCTGTGAAACTTTGCTTGGCTACACCAGCGCACAATTAATCGGCTTAAAAATCTCTGAGATTGAAGTCGGTTTGCAGGATGTTTTCTTTTGGGAAGATGTCCGTAATTCTGGCGTGCAGGAGGTATTTCAAGTTGAAGGCGAATATCGTCATCGCAACGGGCATTTTATTTTTGTCAGCAAAACCATCCGCATCGTGCAGCAGGATGGGCAAACGCTGTGCATTATTTCAGCCAACGATATTAGTGCCAATAAACGTCTAGAAGATGAAAGCGCACGCACCAGCGCGCTACTTTCCGCCACGCTTGAATCGACGGCAGACGGCATACTGGTCTGTGATTTAAATGGCAACGTCATCAATTACAATCACAGGCTTGGCCAAATTTGGCCTTGGCATGCCAATAATGATCCGAGCTTACATCGGCAGCTTGAAGAATTTAAAGCTCAACTCTGTGATCGCTCTGGATTCGAGCAATGGTTGGCCTTGCTATTTCATGACCCCTATATCGAAGAACAAAACACATTTAAATTGTACGATGATCGGGTATTTGAAATCAGTAGCTGCCCTCTGCAATACCGCGATGCGCCGATTGGTCGGCTATTTTGTGTTCACGATATTTCATCGCTAAAAGCCACCGAGGCCGCACTGCGCGAGGCACGCGACATCGCCATGCATGCCAGCAAAGCCAAATCAGATTTCCTAGCGCATATGAGTCATGAGCTGCGCACCCCACTCAACGCTATTCTGGGCTTTGCGCAAGTAATTGAAGCCGACGAGAGTGCTAGCAATCACATTTTAGGGGGCTATATCCATAAAGCAGGGCAACATCTGCTCGGTCTGATCAATGAAGTTCTGGATTTAGCGAGTATCGAAGCCGGTAAGATGGCCTTGCAACTTGAATCGGTTGACACCATCGCCTGCATCAACGATTGCCTGCAACTCACTGAAGTGCTCAGCAAAGATAAGGGCATTACTCTGCAAATTACCCCTCCGAGCGAGCCTTGTTTTATTTGGGCGGATGGTCGACGCCTGAAACAAATGTTGCTCAATTTGATCTCAAATGCCATTAAATACAACCGACCTCATGGCTCGGTGAACATCACGCTTGAACACCGACAAAACGAGTGTTGGCGGATCAATGTGCAGGACACAGGCATGGGCATCTCAGAAGACGACCAGCGCCAACTCTTTATGGCCTTTAACCGCGTTGGCAATGCGCAAAGTAGCATTGAGGGAACAGGGATTGGACTCGCTTTCACAAAAAAACTCGCCCAGATCATGCACGGTGCAATTGGGATGAGCAGCGAACTGAATGTCGGCAGTTGCTTCTGGATCGAGCTTCCAGCCTCGGCCGCGCCTAGCCCCGCCAATGCTCACCAAACCATCGCTATTTCACAAGGCGCACAGACGATTTTGTATATCGAAGACGATCTGCTATCACAAAAATTGATCCAAAATATTCTGGCTTCACAACGCCCAGACTACCAAGTTTTTGTCGCCAAAACCGCTCAAGAAGGAATTGGTCTAGCAAAGCAACTGATGCCAGATCTCATTTTGCTTGACCAGCAATTACCCGATGGCAGCGGGCAGATGATTTTTGAGCAATTACGCAAAAATGAGCGCACGCGCGTCATCCCCTGCATTGCTCTTTCGGGCAATACCTTGCCCGAGCAAATTGACGATGCATTGCGCCTTGGCTTTTGCGCCTACTTAAGCAAACCGATACAAATCAGCCAGGCTTTGCTCACGATTGATCAAGTATTACGCGAGCACAGCAAGAAAAAAACATAGATGTATAAGCACCCAACTCTTATCATTTAATGCTCTCATGAATATACCCGCCCACCAGCAAAGCCCATTCAACGTGTTCTCGCACCAAATCATTGGGATCAGCACGACGAGCCAGTAATGCTGCGCCAATCTCAGGGCGTGCGGACGCATTACCCAAACCAATCGCCAGATTACTCAACCATTTGGCGTAGCCAATCCGATATATCGGGCTACCGGCCATTTTTTGGTTAAAGTCAGCCTCGCTCCAGGCAAATAATTCGAGCAAGCTCACATCATCTAGCCCATTGCGAATCGCAAAATCGGTTTCCGGGCTTTGCGCGGCGAAACGATTCCACGGGCACACAAGCTGACAATCGTCGCAGCCATACACCCGATTGCCGATCGCGCGGCGAAACTCGAGTGGAATAGCGCCTTTGAGCTCGATCGTTAAATACGAAATACAGCGCCGAGCATCCACTTGATACGGCGCAACAATCGCCTGCGTTGGACAGGCGTCGATACAGGCCGTGCATTTACCACAATGCTCTTTGGGCAACGGTGGATCAGTTGGCAGCGGCAAATCGGTAAATAGCTCGCCCAAAAAATAAAACGAGCCATACTCGCGGTTGATCAATAGCGAATGTTTGCCGCGCCAGCCGTTGCCCGCCTGTTTGGCAACTTCAACCTCTAGCACCGGCGCCGAATCGACAAACACCCGATGGCCATATTGCCCCGCTACGGCGCTGATTTTATCGGCCAATTGCTGCAGACGATTACGCAAAACTTTGTGATAATCACGCCCTAGCGCGTAACGCGAAATATACGCCTTGGATGTATCGGCCAGAACCTGCTCTGGATCTTGCCCTGCGGACAGATACGGCATAAAAACACTAATCACCGACAAGGTATTTGGTACTAATTCCGCTGGTCGGGCGCGTTTCAAGCCGTGCCTTGCCATATAATCCATTTCGCCGTGATAACCCTTGTCCAGCCACGCCAGTAGTTCGGCTTCGGCATGACTTAAATCGACGCCAGTAATCGCCGCGCGGGCAAAGCCAAGCTCGCGCGCCCAGTCCTTAATGGATAAGGCCAATTGCGCGTAGTCGGCAGCAGGGTGAGTAACAATTTGATCCATCAGATTTTTTAAACGGAAGTATGAGTCAATGCAGCCCAATGATAACGCCTTTTCGGTTTATTTAAGCGACGAAGACGCCACGCTGGCGCTGGGCGCGCAGCTAGCGCGCGCGATTGCGCCGGGGATGACGGTGTTTCTAGAAGGCAATTTGGGCGCAGGCAAAACCACCTTAACCCGCGGAGTGTTGCGCGGATTGGGCTTTAATGGTCGGGTAAAGAGCCCAACCTATACCTTGGTTGAACCTTATACTGTTTCTAGCTTATACTTTTATCACTTTGATTTATATCGGTTTAATGATCCAAGCGAATGGGAAGACGCCGGCTTTCGTGACTACTTTAACAGCGAGTCGGTTTGCCTGATTGAATGGGCCGATAAAGCCCAAGGCCAACTCCCCCAGCCCGACTGGATGATTGAATTGGCACCTGAAAACAACGGTCGCCGCTTAGTACTTAACGCATTGACTCCTTTAGGTTTGGCATGTCAAAACACCCTGAAATCGCTGAGCAATTAATCGCTTCATCTTCAACGCTGAAACTAGAGCGACGCGACGTACTGCGCGGCCTGGCTGCGTCCTTATTGCTCTCGGTGTCCCCAGTGGGTTTGGCTGCGGCCAGCGCTAGCGTCGTCGCGGTGCGCGTCTGGCCTGCCAATGCCTATACGCGAGTCACGATCGAGTCGAGCGCGCCACTCACTTTTAAGCAATTTCTGCTTAAAGACCCAGAGCGCCTTGTCGTCGATTTGGAAGGCGTTGACCTCAATAACGAATTGCAAAGCTTGGCCGGCAAGGTCGGCGAAGACGATCCGTATATCAAGTTGCTGCGCGCGGGCCGCAATAAGCCGGGCGTGGTGCGTTTGGTGCTGGACCTCAAAACAGCGGTCAAGCCACAGATTTTCACGCTCGACCCGGTATCGGAATACAAAAACCGTTTGGTAATCGATTTATACCCTGCGGTACAAACCGACGAGCTGCTGGCGTTTTTAAATGACAATAGCCATCTGAAAACCGATCCTGTGCCGCCAGTCGTCGTTGCGCCAACCGAGAAAAACACCGCCAGCTCGGCCAGCAGCGCGAAAAAAGCCGACGCCAGCGAGCCAGCCAAAAACGAGAAAAAACCAAGCGAAACGGTTGATCGCAATAAACTGCAAGTCGATCGCCTGATTACTGTCGTGCTTGACCCAGGCCACGGTGGTGAAGACCCGGGTGCGGTCGGCCCGAGCGGCACGTATGAAAAAACCGTCGTCTTGCAAATCGCCAAACGCCTGCGCGATTTGCTGCAAAGCGAGCCCAATTTCCGCGTAGTGCTGACGCGCGACGCCGATTTCTTTGTGCCTTTAGGCGTTCGCGTGCGTAAAGCGCGCGCGGTGCAAGCCGATTTATTTGTCTCGATTCACGCCGACGCCTTTGTGCGCCCCGATGCCAATGGCTCGTCTGTATTTGCGCTCTCGGAAGGCGGCGCATCGAGCACCGCGGCACGCTGGTTGGCGCAAACGCAAAATGATGCCGATTTGATTGGCGGAGTGAAGATCAAAGGAGGTGAAGACCTGCGTAAAACGCTGATGGATTTAACGACGACGGCGACGATTAACGACAGTTTGAAGCTAGGTAAAGCGATGCTTGGGGAATTGGGCGGCATCAATCGGCTGCACAAACCCAATGTCGAGCAAGCCAGCTTTGCAGTACTCAAAGCGCCTGATATTCCATCGGTCTTGGTCGAAACCGCGTTTATTTCGAATCCAGCGGAAGAGCAAAAGTTGATTGACGAGGCGTATCAGCAAAAAATGGCACAAGCCTTATTCAAAGGCATCAAACGTTACTTTGCGAAAAATCCGCCACTGGCGCGCACCCGCATCGCGACCAAATAATTACAACTTAACGCCAACGGCTTTGCCGATGGCGTCGAGCAAACGCGCAGGGGTAAATGGCTTGACGACAAAGCCACTCGCCCCTAGCGTTAAAGCTTCGCGCACGTGCTCGCCGGTGGCTTCGCCACTAACCATAATCACTTTTGGTTGCGGGTTGAGCTTCAACAATTGCGGCAGCAGCGCCAAACCATCGGTTTCGGGCAAATTAATATCCAGCAACACCACCGTGGGATTGTGATCCATACACAATTTCAACCCATCGTGCGCGTGCCCCACATCGCCAATCACGGTGAATTCCAATTGGCGCAGCAATGCCGACATCAAGTTTCGGATAATGGCATCGTCATCAATGATGACGCAGCTGATTTTTTTGCTTCCCATCAATTCTCACCCTAACAATCATGAATTCGGCACCGACTGATATACTGACGCCCTACGCCGTTTCATATTAGACCAAAACGCCCCATGCCACGCATTCAGTTACTTTCCGACCATCTTGTGAACCAAATCGCCGCTGGCGAGGTCGTTGAGCGCCCCGCTTCGGCGCTAAAAGAATTACTGGAAAATAGCCTAGATGCCGGCAGCAAAAATCTGCAAATCGAGTTGCAAGCGGGCGGCACTAAATTACTGAAAGTCATCGACGATGGCTGTGGCATCGCCAAAGACGATCTGGAACTGGCGCTGCATCGCCATGCCACCAGTAAAATCGCCAGCATGGAAGACTTGGCGCGCGTCGGCACGCTGGGTTTTCGCGGCGAGGGTTTGGCGTCGATTGCGTCGGTATCGCGCCTGAGTTTAACCAGTCGGTTTAATGACAATGGCCAAATCTCGCCGCACGCGTGGCGCGTTGAGGCCGACCACGGCCGTATGCTCGACCCGGAACCGGCGGCGCTGGCGGCAGGTACGACAATTGAAGTGCACGAGCTGTATCACCAAGTGCCAGCGCGCAAGAAATTTCTAAAATCAGACGCAACCGAATACGCGCATTGTGCGGCGATGATCGAGCGCTTGGCGCTGGCCAATCCTAGCGTGCAATTTACTGTCATCCACAACGGCCGCGCGCAAAACCGCTGGCAAGCGGGCGATCTGAATAAACGCGCCGCAGCGATTATCGGTGAAGAATTCGTCAAAACCGGTATTCCGGTGGATGAAGGTTTTGGCAATCTGCGTTTATACGGCATTGCCGGTTCGCCAACCTTGGGCAAATCGAGCCGCGATGCGCAGTTTTTCTTTGTAAATGGCCGTTTTGTGCGCGATAAAGTTGTGCAACACGCGCTGCGCGAGGCGTATCGCGACGTGTTACACCACAATATGCACGCGGCGTTTTGCCTGTTTTTAGAGCTCGACCCCGAAGGCGTCGACGTCAATGTACACCCGACCAAAATCGAAGTGCGCTTTCGCGAAAGCCAAGCGATTTACCGCTTTTTGATTACCAGCCTATCCAAAGCGCTGGCCAAAACCACGGCCGGCGCGGCCACGCAGGATACTGCCAGCAGTATTGACCCAGAAACAGGTGAGGTATTAAGCGCTGCGGCAATACCCCAAGGTGAACTTAAACCGCAAGATTACGCGCAGATGGCCTACCGCCATCAGCAAGCGATGCCCTTGCCGATGGCGAACGAACCGTTCGCCGGTTATGGATCGATCTCGAACGAACCGTTCGCCGGATATGGATCAAACTCGAACGAGCCGTTTTCCGCCTCTGGAGCAAACTCAAGCGAAGCAAATTCCAACCAAGGATCGGCCTCAGCTCAGCAGCGGACGAACTTCAGCTACCGCGACATCGCACCCTCGTCCGGCGCACCAATGGCATTTTACGACACGCAATTTGGCGATCTGCGCCGCGATACGCCAGCCAGTACTGGCGCGCAGCCAGCGTGGATGAAGCAGTTGGAAGCAATACGTCCAGTACCGACTCGCTCAGCTAATGATTATTTACCTGTCGGCAGCGCCAGCAACACCGCCTTGCCTGCAGCCGACGACTCGGCAATTCCACCGCTGGGCTTTGCCTTGGCGCAGCTACACGGCGTGTATATTTTGAGCCAAGTGGCAGACGGGATGATCGTAGTCGACATGCACGCGGCGCACGAACGTGTGGTGTACGAAAAGCTGAAAACCGCGCTTGATTTGCAAGCAATGCCGATGCAACCCTTGCTAATCCCGCACGTTTTCGCCGCCGATAAGCTCGACGTCGCCACCGTTGAAGATCACGCCGAAGAATTGGCGGGGCTTGGTTTGGAAATTTCAGTGTCGTCGCCAACACAATTGGCCGTGCGCGCGGTGCCGATGCTGCTGAAAAACAGCAATCCAGTGGAGCTCGCGCAAGCAATGCTGCGCGATATCCGCCAAGTCGGCGTCTCGCAAGTGCTGTCTGGTCGGCGCAATGAATTGCTCGCGACGATGGCCTGCCACGGCTCGGTGCGCGCCAATCGATCACTCACCATTCCCGAAATGAACGCACTGCTACGCGAAATGGAAGTCACCGAACGTTCGGGCCAATGCAATCATGGCCGCCCGACGTGGTTCCGGCTTAGCATGAATGATCTGGATAAACTATTCATGCGGGGCCAATAATGCTCAGCGTCCTTGTCGCCAAATTGCTCGCTGGCCCGCTCGTCATCGGCGCCACCAGCTTGGCTGGGCAGCGCTGGGGCCAGCAAATGGCCGGCGTTTTGGCTGGACTGCCGAGCTTGGCGCTGCTGATTATTGGTATTTTGTGGCTGGAGCAAGGCAGCGAATTTACCCGCAACGTGATTGAATACGCGCCGATTGGCCTATTCGCCAATACCTTGTATATCCTGCTGCTGGCGTACGCGAGCCGTTTTTTTAAGGTCTTCGGTACCGTACTCGTCGCCATCAGTGGCTATGTGGCGATGGCGATTTTGCTGGTTAAATTTTCCGCCCATCAAATACCCCATAGCGGTATTTGCTCGCTAATATTCTTGGCATTAGCCTACAAGGCAATACCCAAGCAAGCCACAAGTCATCTCAAAACTACCTTGCCAAAAATTGAATTGCTGCTGCGCATGGGCTTGGCTGCGGCACTGATTTTGGCCTTAAGCCTCGCCGCGCCCAGCGTTGGCACCAGCTACAGCGGCATCTTTACTGGCTTTCCGGTCGCATCGCTGATATTGCCCGCGTTTACCTTGGCGCTGTACGGCCGCAGCGCACTCCTGCATCAATTGCGCGGCTTTGTGCTCGGTTTAATCGGCTTTGCCGTGTGCTTTTTATTATGGCCGCTCGGCATTAGCCAACTAGGTTTTGCCGCGCTACTGCCCGCCCTGTTGGCCGCCGTGTGCTGCACCGCCAGCCTGCATCTAATCGCGCAACGCCGCGCTTTGGAATTACCACATGAATAAACTGCCCCCCGCCATCTTCATCATGGGCCCGACCGCCAGCGGCAAAACCGCCGCCGCGATGCATTTGCTCGAATCGGGCCTGCCGGTTGAGCTAATCTCGGTCGATTCGGCCTTGGTGTTTCGCGATATGGACGTCGGCACCGCCAAGCCCACGCGCGAAGAATTACAACGCGCGCCGCATCATTTAATCGATATTATTAATCCAACCGAAGTGTATTCGGCCGCGCAATTTCGCAGCGACGCGCGTGCGCTGATGGACGACATTACAGCGCGCGGCAAAGTGCCGGTGCTGGTCGGCGGCACGATGCTGTATTTCAATACGCTAGAGCAAGGCATCCACGATTTACCCGAGGCCGACGCTGCGCTGCGTGAACAAATCCATGCAGATGCGATCAAACTCGGTTGGCCCGCAATGCACGAACGCCTCGCCGCGCTCGACCCGATCACCGCCGCACGCCTGTCGCCCAACGACTCGCAACGCATCGAGCGCGCAATTGAAATTTGCATTCTGGCTGGCCGCCCTATGTCGGCGATTTTGGCCGAACCTGCGCTAGACACACTGCAATACGATTTACTGAAAATCGCGCTACTGCCCTCAGACCGCGCCGTACTGCATAAACGCATTGAGCAGCGCTACGACACCATGCTGGCTGGAGGCTTGATTGATGAAGTCAAAATACTGCGCGAGAAATACCCACTGAATCTTGATTTGCCGTCAATGCGCTGCGTAGGCTATCGGCAGACTTGGGAATATTTGGATGGCGAGGTCGACCTGAAAACCAGCCGAGAAAAAGGCATTGCAGCAACACGGCAATTGGCCAAGCGCCAAATGACTTGGCTACGCAGTATGGATAATTTAAGCGTTATTGATTGCAGTGGCATTACGATGTCAGCTGACTCGCTTCAGTTAGTTCAAGCGTATTTATAAAATCGCTACCTAGCAAAAACGGCGCCGCTGCGCCGTTTTTTTCATCGAGAGAAACGCGGTTTATTTGGCTAGCGGCCAAAAAAACGGGTCGTGCAACAGATTACCAATGCCGTTAATGACAAATTGCACGCCAATACAAATAAGCAAAAAGCCCATAATTCGCGAAATCGCGTTAATGCCATCCTCGCCAAGTAAACGGTACAGCTTGGTCGAGGCGCGTAGCGTTAGCCATGAAATATAGGCCACCAGCAAAATACCAATTACAACGGTGAGATAGCCCAACCAGACTGGCAATGCCGTTTGCGTATGCACACCCGATGACATCGAGATCACCACCGCGATCGAGCCGGGGCCAGAGAGCGATGGCATCGCCAGTGGGGTAAACGAAATATCGCGTTTACTGCTGTTGGGCGCATTGCTCGCATCGTGCGGTTCGCCAAACAGCATATCAAAACCAAAATAACTAACGATAAGCCCACCTGCGATACGCAGCCCCGGAATCGAAATATTAAAGAAATCCATAATCAGCGCGCCAGCCAGTAGGAAAGTCACCAAAATCCCCGCCATATAAATACAGGCGCGTTTGACTTGGCTATCGCGCTCGGCAGCGGTCAAATGCGCCGCCATGCCTGGCAAAATTGATACGGTAATCAGCGGGTTGGTAATTGGCAGCAGGGCTGAAATGGTTGCCAGCACGGTGGCAAATATTTCGAACAAGATTTTTTCCATGGGTATTGCCCTACTTGGCAAGAATGATTTGAAAAAAACAAGCATACGGCATGGGGTATTAAAGCTGCAATGCGGAAAAGTGGCAATCTATTGCCGCCCAATTTCAGCTTTGCTGATCGTGGGTGAGCTTTAAAAAATCAAACATCAACTTTTGCAAATCTGGATCATCCTCGAGTGCCTCAACTACTTTGGCCAAGCTCGTGAGTTCGGCATAATCTTGCCGAATATGCGGATAAATAAAATCGTAATCGCGAAAAAACATCGTCCAATGCGGAAACCGCCGCTCCATCAGCACTTCTTCACTGATGAGTTCCACATCTTCATGCCGATGATCTTGGCCAATCCGCGCAAAAACGGTTCGCACCTGATCGGGTGGCCCTTCAAGGTATTGCAGAAAAAAACCCTGCTGATACAGCAATAAACCCGTAATGTTATTGTGCGCATTGCGTACCTGACATTCACGCATTAGCTGCATGCGCATATCTTCGGTAAGCATTTTTTTTGAATGGCTAATATAGGTCAATCCCAAATACATAGTCGCCTCCTGATTTCTCTTTTTAGGCGAAAAAGTGAAAATAATCAGGAATATCCAAGCCCCGAGCAGAGGTTTGAGGCATAAAAAAACCGCACCCTAAAGTGCGGTTTTTTGCGAACACCGGCTTGATTATGCGCCGAGAGCTTTCAGAGTCTCGTCGCGCACGGTTTCAACCGCTTGCGTGCCGTCGATTTTAATGTACTTAGGTGCGTTAGCCGCGCCAGATTCAGCCATCTTGCCGTAGAAGCCAACCAATACTTCGGTTTGCTCGTGGTAAACGCCAAGGCGTTTCAATACCACTTCTTCTTTGTCGTCGTCACGTTGGATCAGCTCTTCACCGGTTTCGTCGTCTTTACCTTCCACTTTCGGCGGATTGTATTTCACGTGGTAAGTGCGGCCTGAAGCCACGTGTACACGGCGACCTGCCATGCGGTCAACGATGGCAGCGTCCGGCACGTCGATTTCAACCACGTAGTCGATGTCCACGCCAGCCGCGATCATCGCTTCAGCTTGTGGAATCGTGCGTGGGAAACCGTCGAACAAGAAGCCATTGGCTGCGTCTGGCTGAGCGATGCGCTCTTTCACCAAACCGATGATAATGTCATCACGCACCAAACCGCCCGCGTCCATAATCGCTTTCGCTTCCAAACCCAACGGCGTGCCGGCTTTTACCGCTGCGCGCAGCATGTCGCCCGTTGAGATTTGTGGAATATTGAATTTTTCGCGGATGTAATTAGCTTGAGTGCCTTTACCAGCGCCTGGTGCGCCCAGAAGGATTAATCGCATTGCTCAGTTCCCCAACGTTTAAAAAGTAAAACAGTGATCGATTTCGATTCTAATTATTTCAATTGCTCGTGTGCTTACGCACCCGCTTTGCGTCCATTACGCTTGCGCAAAAACGGCGCGCACACGTTCTAAATCTTCGGGCGTATCCACGCCGGCTGCTGGCGCTTGTGCGGCGCGGTAAACGCCGATTTTATAGCCATGCCATAAAACGCGCAGCTGCTCTAATTTTTCAATATCTTCTAATTTCGATGCTTCCAGCTTGGCGTAGGCGCGCAGAAATCCTGCTCTATAGGCGTATAGGCCGATATGCCTTTGTGCATCTAGCTCAGCAGGCAATACCCAGTCATCCTCTTCGTTATCCGATGCAAACGCATCACGATCCCACGGAATGGGCGCGCGGCTAAAATACATAGCTTGCTGTTGTGCATTGCAAACAACTTTGACCACATTCGGGTTAAAGAAGTCTTCGGCGCTGTCAATTTTGTGGCTGGCCGTTGCCATGGCGAGGCTTTTATCCGCCGCTAAATGCGCTGCGACTGCGGTAATCAAGTCTGGGTCAATCAGCGGCTCATCGCCTTGTACATTGACCACGATTGCGTCGTCGGGCAATGCCATCCGTTCCACCACCTCGGCCAAGCGCTCAGTGCCTGAGGTGTGATCGGGGCTGGTGAGCATACAGGCGTAGCCTGCTAACGCCACGGTATCTTGCACCGCCATATCATCGCACGCCACCACCACGGCCTCGGCGTCGGTTTTTAATGCCTGCTCGATCACGCGGATAATCATGGGCTTGCCGCCAATATCCGCCAGCGGTTTATTCGGTAAACGCGTCGATTTTAAGCGGGCAGGGATAATGGCGTAAAAGCGCATGATTGATCTCCAGCGTGATTAAATGGCTTCATCCGCAGCGATTTGGCGCGCTTCGCCTTCGAGCATCACCGGAATACCATCTTTAATCGCAAATGCAAGGCGATCGGCTTTACAGATCAACTCTTGCGCGGCTTTGTTGTACACCAGGGGGCCTTTGCACACAGGGCAAACGAGAATCTCAAGCAATTTGGCGTCCATGATTTACCTTTGGTCTTGAATTAAACGATCAATGCGCTGCGCCAAATCGGGCGAAATCACCGCGTTGACCGGCAAAACCCAGATTCTATCACCGAGCGCGCCCTGAGTCGCGTCAAGCTGCGCTTTGTTTTGCAGCAATGCCGCAATTTTCACCGCGTCTTTTTCAGTGACGATAATCTCGCCCTCGCACGGCAAATCGGCCAGCGTAAACGCATGATGGTCGGGAAATACGTGCTCGGTGTAGCTAAACCCCAAGCTTGCGAGCGTGTTAAAAAAGCGTTGCGGATTGCCAATCCCCACCACGGCGTGCAGTGGCGCGGCAAAATCTGTGGGGAGGCGTTTCTGGCTGGCATCGTTCAGGCAATAACACGCATCGGCGAGCAAGCTCATTTGATGGCTCGACATATACCCATTGCCGTGTAGCCCCGCAAGCCAATCACTAATTGGCACTACATCAGATACCCCATTCACAACCAAGGCATTCACCGTGCTCAAACGTGTCTTCGCCTCGCGCAGTGGCCCAGCGGGAATGCGCAAGCCATTGCCAAGGCAGCGAGCTGCATCGAGCACACAAATTTCAAAATCACGCGCCAGCGCGTAATGCTGCAAACCATCGTCGCACAAGAGCAGATTCACGTTTGGATACGCCGCCAACAGCGCCCTACCCGCCTCGGCCCGCCGCCGCGCAACGAACACCGGCACAGGCAAATCCGCCAGCGAGCGCCGCATCAACAAGGGCTCGTCACCCACTTCGCTGGGCAAACTAGCCAACTCAACCGCGCGCGCCGCGCCATCATCATCGTGGCGACCATAGCCACGGGAAATAATCCCGACCTGATAACCCAGCGCACTCAAACCGCGCGCCAAAGCCATCGTCAACGGCGTCTTGCCCGTACCTCCCGCAGTGATATTGCCAACCACAACGACAGGCACTGGCAAGCGGGTCGATTTTTTGATGCCCAGTTTGAATAGCGCGGCATTGACCGCCGCCAGCGCAGCGAAAAGCAGCGACAAAGGCCACAAAATTACTGCGCCGAGCGACAGCGATGGGCGATACCAGATGCGGTGGATGAGGGATTCGAGGCTCATAACATCATGTAGGGCGGGTTAGCCGCAGGCGTAACCCGCCAAGATCGTTAAAACATAGCCTCAGTGCTACAGGGCTACCATGTTTTTGTTTCACCGCCATTGTATGGCCTGCTATGCAGGCGGTAAACCGGCGATTCTGCCCGACTGACGACGTAACGAAGCTTGGCGGTTTGCCGCCGTAGCAAAGGCCGTGGCCGATGGCCAGCAAGGGGCGTCTTGCCCGCCCCTTGCAACCCTCGCGCGCCCGATCGCCGCGAAACCCCGTCCGTCCAGCAATTAGCAAGGCGATGCGGCAAACTCGCGTTGCGCTAGCGTCGCAACGCTCAAACAGCCGCATCTTAAAACCTTGCCAACCGCCTCCCGAACGGCGCGGCTCCACGGGCAAGCCGTTCTAATTAGCAATAGGGGGTATATCCACCAAAGTTAATTCAACACTAATTTTCAGA
Source organism: Chitinibacter sp. SCUT-21 (assembly GCA_041874755.1). Taxonomy (NCBI): domain Bacteria; kingdom Pseudomonadati; phylum Pseudomonadota; class Betaproteobacteria; order Neisseriales; family Chitinibacteraceae; genus Chitinibacter; species Chitinibacter sp. SCUT-21. The sequence goes on along the minus strand of CP102611.1, from coordinate 2,882,826 downwards.
GCAACACTAAGGCAGGTATCTTTCCGTGATGGTTGGTCTAGAGCTTGATTCCCGTGTAGCGAAAACCGCGGCGAGGAGGGAGACAAACGGCTTTATCGTTTGGCTCACGACGAAGCAAGGGCAGCGCGGAGCGCTTTTCGCCCGGGTCGCCTTCTCTTGCTTACTTCTCTTGGCGAAGCAAGAGAAGTAAGTGCCGCGGCGCATAGCCGCCAACCCCGATCAATGAAATTGCAATAGACCAATCACCATTAGTGGCATCTCATGCGTCCGTTTACACTCCGCTAATCGTACAAAGCATGCGGGGCAATTATTGGCCCAACCTAAGAGTATTGTGTTTTCTTTAGTTACAATGTCAACGAATAGCCAAAGAACGTCGATGCAGTTAAACCAAGAGCGGATGACCATACATATAAAGCACGTTTACCTGAAACGAGAGGCCTAGTCACCACATTAACAAGTATTGATGCAATAAAAAAACCAGCGATTGGCTGCCACCAAGGAAGAATAAAAAATCCATATATTGGAAAAAGAAATACTCCAATAGAGCAAGGAAACGTTGTCAAATAAAAGAATACTAAAAGGCCTTTAGTAGGTGGAGCGTGTAAATCAGGCTGAGCAAAAACAGTTCGTGCTATATCCCCACAAGATAAAACTAGAAACATAATCACTAAGAAGTGAGGAAAAGACATATCAAACACCTTTTTAAGCCGCAAAAAAACAAAACGGAGCTTACGCTCCGTTTTCATTTCAGATCAAGATAAATTACTTCCCTGTCGTCTGCGTCGCAAACGTCAACTTCCCATACCCTGCCGTCCTCGCCGCTTCCATCACATTGACCACCGATTGGTGGCTTGATTGCGCGTCGGCGTTGATGACGATCATTGGGTCGGCGTTGTTGCCGGCGGTGCGGCGTAGTAGTACCGAGAATTCGTCGGGACTGTTAAACACCGCGGGTTCGCCATTGATCGCGTATTGGCCGTTGGCCGAAATGCCGATTTGGATGGTTTGCGGCTGCTCAACTTGCTTTTCAGCATCGGCCGTCGGCAAGTTGATTTTCAATTCGGCAAATTTGGAATACGTCGTCGTCGCCATCAGGAAAATCAAAATCACCAGCAAAACGTCGATCAGCGGGATAAAGTTGATTTCGGGTTCGACGCGTTCGCGTCCTTTACGAAATTTCATAGCTTTTCAGTCCTTCAACAGGCTTTAAGAACGGAGCGAAAAGTCCAAGGACAAGGCAAAAAGGGACGAAAAACCGGAATTTACACCAAGTAAATGAGGATTTTGAGTCATCTTTTTAACGCGGTCATTGGGCTTTGCAGCCCGTTCTCAGCAAATCAGTGGTGGCGCTCGCCGTGAACGACTTCTACTAGCTTAATCGCCTGCTGTTCCATCTCAACCACGAAGTCATCCACGCGGCTCGCGAAGTAGCGGTAGAACATCAGCGCTGGTACGGCGACGATAATACCGAAGGCGGTGTTATATAGCGCAATCGAGATACCATGCGCCAGCGCCGCTGGATTGCCACCGCCGGTAGGCGCTTGCGAGCCGAAAATTTCGATCATACCAATCACGGTACCAAATAGACCGAGTAATGGCGTTACCGCCGCCAATGTGCCCAAAGTCGAGAGGTAACGATTGAGATCGTGTGCTACGGCGCTGCCGGTTTCTTCGATCGACTCTTTCATAATTTCGCGTGAGCTTTTCACATTGCGTAGGCCAGATGCCAGTACGCGGCCCAATGGGCTGTTCGCGGCCAATTTATTGAGCATTTCTGCATTCACGCCTTGCGAGCGGTATTCTTGCACCACTTTCGCGAGCAAGCCGGTGGGCAGCACTTGCGATTTACGTAAAGAGAGTAAACGCTCGATGATAATGGTCACAGTGGCAACAGAAGCGGCGATAATCAGCCAAATCGGCCAGCCAGCAGCCTGAATGATGGCGTACATAGTGGTTTAAACCTTGAAAAAAGTGAATCTGAAGTCTAGCGCGAAAACCGCGTAACTTTAGCCGCTATTTGCCGTTGGGGGAAGAGGCTATGATTACAGGTGGAGCCCTAAGCAACAGATCTAATTGGGAAAATTTTGTTTACCCACACTTTCTGTGGATAACTTTGTGAGCAAGTTGGCAAAACGGGGCTAAAAGCGGCATAAATGCTGTATATAATCGCTTTGCTACAACTTATAGCTTAAATATATTATTGTTATTTATCATCAACTTAGATGTTTTTCATAAACTACAACATTCGATTCTAACGGCAAAAGGCTTAGAAGCTGGATTTTGTGGATTACTCAAGGTGTTTTCGGCGTGAATCTTGATTTGTCAAGCCCCTCTAAAGCTGTAGTATCTGTCACGCAACTGAATCGTGACGTGCGCATGTTGCTAGAAACCGGTTTTCCCTCACTGTGGGTGGCGGGCGAAATATCTAACTTTAAACGTTATGACTCAGGGCATTGTTACTTCAGCCTGAAAGACGCCAACGCCCAAGTGCGCTGCGTGATGTTCCGTGGCCGCGCATCTCTACTCGACTTTCAACCGCGCGAAGGCTTGCAAGTCGAAGTGCGCGCGGTGGTGTCTTTATATGAAGCACGCGGCGATTTTCAGCTAACGATCGAAGCGATGCGCCAAGCGGGTCAAGGCGCGCTTTTCGAGCGTTTTGAAGCCTTAAAAAAACAACTTGCCGCCGAAGGCCTGTTTGCGGCTGAACGCAAACAAGTCATTCCAGCTTTTCCCCGCGCAATTGGTATTGTCACCTCGCCCGCGGCGGCAGCATTGCGTGATGTACTGACGACGCTAGCGCGCCGCATGCCGAATATCCCGGTGATTTTGTATCCCACCGCAGTACAAGGCGCGGATGCCGCGGCCCAAATTGCCAAGGCGATCGGCCAAGCGGCCAGCCGTAACGAGGTCGGCACGCTGATCGTGTGCCGTGGCGGCGGAAGCTTGGAAGATTTATGGTCGTTTAATGAAGAAATCGTCGCGCGCGCGATGGCGGCATGCCCGATTCCGCTGGTCAGTGGCGTCGGGCATGAAACCGACTTTACCATTGCCGATTTTGTCGCTGACGTGCGTGCGCCGACGCCAACGGCTGCGGCCGAGCTCGTCAGCCCGAATCGCGCAGAATTATTAATGCGTTTAAACCAGCAGCAGCAAAGGCTGGCGCGGGTGATGCAATATCAATTGCAGCAACACATGCAAAAGCTCGACCAACTTGGCCGCAGATTACTTCATCCGGGGCAAAGGCTGGCGCAGCAGCAACAAGACTTAGCGCACAAAGCGCGCCGTTTGCAGCAATTTATTCGCGTGTCGCAACAGCAACAGCAACAGAAACTGGCGCGCTTGGCGTTGCAATTAACACATCAACGCCCCAAGCTATCCTTGCAGCAACAGGGCTTGCAGCAGAAACAACAGCGCTTGCAACGCGCTATGCACCGTTTTTTGGAGTTGCGTCAGCAATGTTTAAAACAGACCCAATTGCAATTGGCGCCGTGGGACCCACAGCAGGTGCTAGCCCGCGGCTATGCCTTGGTTAGCAAAACCGATGGCCAAATTGTGCGTAGCGCTTTGGATGTGCGTGCAGGCGAAGCGCTGAATGTGCGCTTTGCCGATGAGCAAATCAGCGTGGAAGTACGGCAAGGCATTCTTCAGCAAGCCGAGCTGGGTTTATAAGATATACCCCCAATAGGTTTTGCTCTGCATTTCAGCTTGAATGGTTCTTACAAATCAATACCATAGGGATAAAATCATGACACAGCACCGCGAATGGCTCAATCAAGCCATGCAAACCATCGAAGCCGATTACAATCGCTCGGCTGATACGCATTTGATTCCGGTGCATTTGGCCGCTTATCCCAATATTGATTTTTACCTAAAAGATGAATCCAGCCACCCGACCGGCAGCTTAAAACATCGCTTGGCGCGCTCGTTATTTATGTATGCACTTGCCAACGGCTGGTTACGCGAGGGCAGCACGGTGATCGAAGCCTCTAGCGGCTCGACCGCGGTATCGGAAGCCTATTTTGCCCGCTTACTTAAACTCCCCTTTATCGCTGTCATGCCCGAGAGCACCAGCAAGGAGAAAATCGCCGCGATCGAGTTTTATGGCGGGCAATGCCATTTCGTGAGTAACCCAAGCCAAATAAGTGCCAAATCGAAAGAGTTGGTCATTGAAACGGGCGGGCATTTTATGGATCAATTTACCTATGCCGAGCGCGCGACCGACTGGCGCGCGAATAACAATATCGCCGAATCAATCTTTAACCAGATGGCGCTCGAGCGTTTTCCAATTCCACATTGGATCGTTGCCAGCTGCGGCACAGGCGGCACCAGTGCCACGCTGGGGCGTTATGTGCGCTATCGCCGCCTCGCCTCTGGCATTGCCTGCGTTGACCCAGAAAATTCAGTGTTTTTCGACGCCTATCACAGCACGCATCGTAACCACATGTTAGAAACCGGCTCTCGTATCGAAGGCATCGGGCGCCCGCGCGTGGAAGAATCATTTATTCCGAGCGTCATCGATCGAATGTTGCAAATTCCAGACAATTTAAGCCTAGCCGCCGCGCATTGGTTAAGTGCCAAAATCGGAAAAAAGGTCGGCGGCTCAACGGGTTGCAATTGGGTTGGCGCACTGCAATTAGCCCAAGAAATGCAGGCTCAAGGGCAAGCAGGCAGCATCGTCACTTTGCTGTGCGATAGTGGCGAACGCTATGCACAGACTTACTTCTCCGCAACTTGGCTTGCCGCCAACGGTTTTGATTTAAGTGACGCCAAACAACAAATAGTGGCTAGCTGCGAATTGGGCCATCCACTGCCAGCACTACGCGAAAAAAGATAATATTCAACCCACAGGCATTAACGTTTCATTAATTCTCAGACCAGTCAATTTACTTTCCATTTTTCGCAGTGCATGCTCGACTTGCACCCAACCTTACTAAAAAAGGTGCGCAAACACCTGAGACAAGGTGGCATCGCAATCTTCGATTGCGATCAGGGTGCAGAACAAACTAACGGAGAATGGAAGAGATGAAAAAATTAAGCCAAACGATCATCGCGGGCTCGCTCGTGTTGATCGGCGGCCAGGTGATGGCCGCGGATTGCGCCACACCTTGGTCAGCCAATACCACGTACGCTGCGGGCGGCACACTGGTGAGCCAAAACGGCCATAACTACAGCAATAAATGGTGGACGCTGAACGAAGACCCAAGCAAATCGGGTTCTTGGGGCGTGTGGAGCGATCTGGGCGTATGCGGCGCGAGCAACGCAACACCAGCCCCCACAGCGGTAGTAACCGCTACACCGACTGCCAGCCCAGTCGTAACTACCGCACCAACCAGCTCGCCAACTGCCACGCCAAAACCAACGGCAACCCCGGTCGTGACGAGCGCGCCTGTTGGCTCATGCTCTGTTTGGAGCGAAGGCAGCAGCTATAAAGCAGGCGACGTTGTGAGCTACAACGGGGTCACTTACACAGCTCTCAGTGCGCACACCGCGTATGTGGGTGCTGGCTGGACGCCTGCGACAACACCAACGCTGTGGAAAGCTGGCGGCACTTGCGGCGCGGTCACCCCGACAGCCACCCCAGTCGTGACTGCAACACCAAGCGCAAGCCCAACGGCTACGCCAGTTGTCACACCAACTGCAACTCCAAAAGTAACGGCTACACCAAGCCCAGCACCGACTGCAACACCGCTTATTTCACCTACTCCTGTGGTAACGCCAACAGCTACGCCAGTGGTAACTCCAACTGCAACGCCAGCGGTTACACCTAGCTCAACGCCAACTGGCCAAATTCCAAGCCGTGAAGTCGGTTCATACTTCACCCAATGGGGCGTCTACGACAGCGCATTTTTCGCCAAAGCCGTGCAAGACAGTGGCGCAGCCGCCAAACTGACCTTCATCAACTACGCGTTCGGCAATATCTACAAACAAGCGGATGGCACGATCAAGTGCGATAGCGGCATCAATAAAGCCAACGATGGCAATACCGCCGGCGATGGCGGCGATGCTTGGGCTGATTACCAAATGGATTATGCTGCCAAAGACTCAGTCGACGGCGTGGCCGACACTTGGGAAAGCAAGCTCAAAGGCAACTTTAACCAGCTGAAAAAACTGAAAGCTAAAAATCCAAACCTGAAGATCTTTATTTCCTTGGGTGGCTGGACTTGGTCACGTTATTTCTCAACCGCGGCGTCAACCGATGCTAACCGTAAAGCTCTGGTGGCTTCGTGTATCGACGTTTACCTGAAAGGGAATCTGAAAAAATCGGGGGGCGATCCCGCAGGTGGTGCTGGTGTTGCCAAAGATATTTTTGATGGTATCGACATCGATTGGGAATACCCAGGTGTACAAGGCATTGGCAACAACGTAGTCGACGCCGTGAACGACAAACACAACCTCACCCTGCTGATGGCCGAGTTCCGCAAGCAGTTGGATGAATACGGCGCGAGCCAAGGTGGCAAGAAATTCTATCTAACCGCAGCCATCGGCGCGGGCAGCGAGAAAATCGATCAAACCGAGCCTGCGCAATACAGCAAATCGATGGATTGGGTGAATGTCATGACCTATGACTTCCACGGGGATTGGGATGACACCACCAACTTCCACTCACACCTGTATCCAGATCCAGCGGATCCAACCGTGGGCATCGCACGTACGTACAACATCGACGACGCGCTGACCAAACTGATGGCCAATGGTATGCCTGCCGATAAAATCGTGCTGGGTATCCCCTACTACGGCCGTGGTTTTGGTGGTGTTGCTAGCCTGAATGATGGCTTGTACCAGAAGAAAACTCGCGCCGCGGGTAAAGTCGGCGTACAAACCGAAGCTGGTTATGGTGATTACAAAGCACTGAAAGACGTGGCTGGGGTACGGAAATATCATCCAGTCACCAAACAACTGTACTTGTACACGACCACAGGCGACTGGTGGAGCTACGACGACATACAAACGATCCGCCTGAAAAATGATTACCTCAAAGCCAAAGGCTTGCGCGGTAACTTCAGCTGGGCGCTCGATGGTGACGACGCCAACGCTACGCTGACCAAAACCATGGCTGAAATCAAATAAGGCTAAACAGAGTGCAGCAAAAACAAAGCCCCGCTAATTTAGCGGGGCTTTTTAATGGGTATATCCCTGTGGAGCTTACTTAGCAAAACCGACAAGAACATACCCATAGCAGTACGGCCGAGTATTTAACTAGGCTGGCCTGCTCCATCATCTGCTTGCGAATAACGTTGGGTAGGACTAGACGAAAAATGGAAAACGACGGCATTGGCAAACATCGGGTCAAAGCCTTTTTCAATCATGATTTCGACGATTGATTGCGCCAGACAGCCACGTTGCAAGTTTTCAATAATCCAATCCTGCCACTCGGGGGTAATTTGGGTAAAACCGCTCATTTTAAAATACGCCTCTTCCATCCATTGTCTTGCGGGTGTCTATGGCCGGCGAAAACTGACCGGCTCGCTAGACTCGCTCGTTTCGTCGCCAAGCGCTTAGATCGGCCTGGTCGCGAAAACGTTGTAAGGTATATGCATTATTCATGCGAAAAGACCACTTGTCACTCTTTCTTACATACCACTGGGCAGATTCGTCACGAACGTCACAAGCCACCCTATAAAATGGGGTTCTCACTGTTCGTTATGCGTTGATCGTGTTAGGCAGTCAGCGTGCCACTGCTGTGATAGAATCTCGGGTTTGATCGATAAAGACCTACGGACGGGTTGGCATTATGGAACTTTCAGCACTGACCGCGCTTTCGCCGCTTGACGGCCGCTATGAAAAACAATTGGCCGATTTGCGCGCCCATTTCAGTGAATACGCCCTGATTAAAAATCGCGTGACCGTAGAAGTGGCATGGCTCAAAGCCCTTGCCAGCGAAAACGCACTGGAAGAAATCAAACCATTTTCGGCAGCGACCATCGCAGAATTGGATGCACTGGTTGCCAACTTTAATACCGAACATGCGCTGGAAGTAAAAACGATCGAGCGCACCACCAACCACGACGTGAAAGCCGTTGAATATTGGTTGAAAGAACGTCTGTCTGGCAACGCCGAAGTTTCAGCTGCGAGCGAGTTTATTCACTTTGCTTGCACTTCAGAAGACATCAATAACCTGTCGCACGCTTTAATGCTCAAAGGCGCACGCGAAGGCGTGATGTTGCCAAAACTGGCCGAAATCATTACCAAATTGAAAGAATTGGCCCACGAATTAGCCGATGCGCCAATGATGAGCCGTACGCACGGCCAGCCAGCTACGCCAACGACGATGGGTAAAGAAATGGCCAACGTCGCTTTCCGTTTAGAGCGTCAACTAAGCCGCATCGCTGATGTTGAGTTGCTTGGCAAAATTAATGGCGCCGTAGGTAACTACAACGCACATTTATCAGCCTATCCAGAACTCGATTGGGAAGGCTTCTGCCGCCGCTTTGTTGAAAGCTTAGGCATTACATTCAACCCATACACAATCCAGATCGAACCGCACGACTACATGAGCGAGTTGTACGACGACTTCGCGCGCGCGAACACGATCTTGATCGATATGAATCGCGATATCTGGGGCTATATCTCTCTGGGTTTCTTCAAACAGAAAGTGAACAAAAACGAAGTGGGCTCTTCGACGATGCCGCACAAAGTAAACCCGATCGACTTCGAAAATTCCGAAGGTAATCTGGGTATCGCCAACGCAGTATTGTTCCACCTCAGCCAAAAACTGCCAGTATCACGCTGGCAGCGTGACCTGACCGACTCAACCGTATTACGTAATATGGGCGTTGGCTTGGGTTATTCCTTGCTCGGCTACGTTGCAGCGCTGAAAGGCTTGAACAAATTGATGGCCAATCGCGATGCGATGTTGTTTGACTTGAACAACAACTGGGAAGTATTGGCTGAGCCTATCCAGACCGTAATGCGTCGTTATGGCGTACCTAATCCATACGAGCAATTGAAAGAATTGACGCGTGGCAAAACTGGTATCAGCAAAGAGGCGCTAGCGGTGTTTATCGATGGCCTGGCGATTCCACAAGACGCGAAAGACCGTCTGAAAGCATTGACGCCTAGCTCTTACCTTGGCACCGCCGAGGAACTGGCGCGCCGTATCTAAGCACTAAGCAAATAATCACAGGCGCTTCGGCGCCTGTTTTTACATCGATCAGATATAATCGCAACACGGTAAAACAAACATCAAATTTAGAGGTTTCACGGTGAAACGTAAAGTAATCGCAGGCAGTGCACTCGGTTTGCTCGTGTTGAGCACTGGCTACTTGGGTGGCAGCTATTATGCTGGTCAAGCAGTTGAAACTACGATGCTTAAACAGCACGATTGGATCAGCAAACTGCCGTACTTTATCGTTAAATCGCACAGCTATCAGCGAGGTTGGCTCAGCTCGACTGAAACCACCACTTTGCAAGTCAACCCAGAGTTGTATCGCTTTTTGCTAGAAAAAGAAGGCGAAAAGCTGCAAACGTTTGAAGTGACTTACACCAATCACATTCAACATGGCCCTTTACCGCTGCTAACTCGCCTCAACCCCATTCCATATAAAGCCGTTGTGACTACGGACTTTAAATACAGCGAAGATACACAAAAATTCTTAGCCAAATTTTTTGGTGAACAAAAACCAATTAGCATCGAAAACCGCATCGCCTTTAACGACGATGGCGTGATGAAAATTTCTGTGCCAAGCTTTGACTATGAAGAAGCGCTGTCTGGCGTTAAAGCCAAGTGGCAAGGCTTAGAAGCCACGCTCGATTACGGCGGTGATTTCAATCGCGTAAAATTTGACGCCAGCGTTCCCGGCCTATCTGGCGAAGCTAAGTCTAAGGGCTCTTTTGCGCTACAGGGCTTGACGATTAATCTGAATCAAAGCAAAGGCGCCAATCAAATCATGATCGGCACCAACACCGCAAAAGTAGCTCAGTTTGATTTGGATATGCAAGAAGGCAATCCACTGAAGCTCAAGCTGGAAAACTTGGTTTATCACGGCAAAGTGAGCGAACAAGGTGAGTTTATTAATGGCAGTGCGCAATTTGACTTAAATAAGCTCACTCTCAACGACAAACCTTACGGCCCAGCTATTTTGCTGGCTGAAGCCAATCATTTGCACGGTAAAACATTAGCTAAAATTAGCGATGAAGTAACACTACTGCAAAAACAAAAACTTACTCGCGAGCAGCTCACAGAAGCCTTGAGCAAATTAGCAAAAGAACACGGCCTACCATTATTGAAAAACGACCCAGAATTTGCCATTCGTAAACTGGAAGTGAAGTTACCTAATGGCAAAATTCACTTTTCTGGCTCAGTGGGCTTAAAGGGCTTTGTTGAGGCTGATTTGGAAAAGCCTGTTGATCTGGTCAACAAACTCGACGCCAAAGCCGATTTTGTGATTCCACGTAAAGTTGTTGAAACACTAGTGATGTGGCAAGCACGCAATATGTTTAGCAACGCCGATGGAGCAGCAGGTGATGTCAATCATGCCGATATTGACTACTTAGCTAGCCAATTTGTTGAAGGACAGATCAACAAGCTTGCCGATCAAAATCTCATCCGAGTAAACGGTGATTTATTATCAGCCAAGGCATCGCTGCAAAAGGGAAAATTCATTCTGAACGACATCGCAGTGCCGCTACCGTGGGAGCAGCAAAGCAACGAGTGATAAAAACACTCGCATCGGCATATAAGAATAAAATGCCGTTCCTGTTGTGAACGGCATTTTTTTATCGCTCAAGGCTTAACTCAAGCACCCGGGATACATTTTCATTTGTTTGTAAAGCAACTTTTGCTAGATCTATCCCCCGCAGCTTCGCCAACTCATTTGCAATCAGTAACAACTCGGCAGGTTCATTTCGTTGCATGGGCGGACCAGCCAACCACGCAGGCGGAATATCGGGTGCATCAGTTTCTAACACGATGTATTCCAGCGGCAAATTTTGCGCAAGTCGGCGGATGCGCTGTGATCCGCTATAGGTCATGGCACCACCAAACCCTAGGCAGAAACCTAATTTAATAAATTCATTTGCTTGTTGTTCACTGCCATTAAAAGCGTGGGCAATACCGCCCTTTACTCGCCATTTCCGAAGATATTTGAGCACATGATCCTGACTGCGCCGAATATGCACAATCACTGGTAAATCATAATCGCGGGCTATTTTAAGCTGAGCTTCAAAAAATTGAATTTGCCGAGCAACATTCAGTTTTGGCAAATAAAAATCTAGACCAATCTCACCCACAGCAATAGCATGCCCTTGCTCCAACAATCCCTGTAATTGTCCTAAGTCGGAGTCATCATGCTCTGCCTCATAGATAGGATGCAAACCCAAAGCAATTTTTGCACCGTATAATTGCTGCATGCTTAGCGTCTTGGCAAAACTTTGAGCACTGACCGCCGGAACTACCCACTGATGAATACCAGCCGCAATTGAACGCGCGACGACTTCGTCACGATCACGATCAAACTCGCTGGCATCTAAATGGCAGTGGCTATCAATGAAACTTATTGTTGAATCTGTGTTCATAGTGTAGTTCGCGGTTGTGTACGCTATATATTAATAATTAATCCACATTGTATTACCTAACGGGGTAAGGGAAATTTATGGAATTTTTTACTACGCTTTGGGTTGGCTATCCTTTATGGGTCTGGCTCATGTTCTTTGGCTTGGTCATTGCCCTGCTGGCGTTTGACTTAGGTGTATTACACAAAGATCAACATGAAATCTCGGTCAGCGAAAGCCTGAAATTATCGGCTTTCTATATCTTCATGGGCTTGGCTTTTGGTGCTTGGCTGTGGTGGTATAAAGGTGCGACAGCGGGTATGGAGTACATTACAGGCTATCTGATTGAGAAATCGTTGTCGATGGATAACGTCTTTGTGATTGCCTTGATTTTCACCAGCTTAGGCGTGCCACGGATGTATCAACATCGCGTCCTATTCTGGGGCATCTTGGGTGTGATTGTGATGCGCGCCATCATGATCGGCCTCGGAGCAGTCTTGGTTGCAAAATACCAAGGCGTGTTGGTATTGTTCGGTGCATTCCTGATTTTCACTGGCGTGAAAATGCTGTTCTCGGACGATGAACACGGCAATTTGGAAGACAATAAATTCTACCAATGGCTACGTCGCAAAATGCGCTTCACCCCAACTTTGCACGGCCAAAACTTCTGGGTTCGTGGTGAAGATCACGGTTTGGCGAGAGGCTGGTGGGCTACTCCGCTGTTCCTGACCTTGATCTTGGTTGAAACGGCTGACTTGGTCTTCGCGGTGGATAGTATTCCTGCGATCTTCGCGATCACTCAAGATCCCTTCATCGTATACACCTCAAACATCTTCGCGATTTTAGGTTTGCGTGCGCTGTATTTCGCTTTGGCAGCAATGGTTCACCGCTTCCATTACCTGAAATACGCATTGTCAGTGGTATTGGTATTCATCGGTGTGAAGGTGGGCTTGGTATACTTCAATCACGAAGGCTTGGTCGACTTTAAGATTCCAACCGCGGTTTCATTAGGTGTGACGTTTGGCCTGTTGCTCGCTGGTGTGCTGTACTCACTGTGGAAAACCCGTGGTGAGCCGTTTCCAGAAAAAACTGAGCAGTAATTAGCTAGTTTTACTTGCAATGTATTAAGTTGCACTAACTAAAAAGCCTCGACTCTACGGAAAGAATCGAGGCTTAATGTGATGGTCAGCCAGAACCAGCCCCTGCAGGCGTAAGCTGTAGGGGCTGTTTTCTTTTCTGGCGAGGAGATCATCATGGCAACTGCAACTTTGATTGGGCTTGATATTGGCAAACACACTTTTCACGCTGTCGCACAGGATGTGGCAGGGCACGTTCTCTACAAGCGCCAATTCACCCGCACAGGCTTGATCGAGTTTCTTGCGACGCATCCACCTTGCCGTATTGTGATGGAAGCGTGCGCCGGTGCGCACTGGCTGGCGCGCAAACTCATCGAATTCGGACATCACGCCCAGCTGATTGCCCCTCAGTACATTCGCCCCTTCGTCACAGGCAACAAGAACGACTTCATCGACGCACACGCCATCTGCGAAGCCGCTTGTCGTCCTTCAATGCGCTATGTCGCGATCAAATCAATGCAACAACAAGCTGTTTCGAGCTTGCATCGAATGCGCGAAGCCCGCATGGCCGAGCGGATTCAAACCACCAATCAGATCCATGCTTTGCTACTGGAATTTGGCATCACATTGCCGCTAGGCATGCGTGGTATCCGGCAAGTGCCCACCTTGCTCGCCACACCATCCGATGATTTGCCGGTGATGGTGCGGCAGATCTTGTTGCAGCAGTTCGAGCACGTGCTGTTGCTGGAACGCCTGATTCAGGTGCTCGACCAGCAGATTGCCACTGAGGCACGCAGCAATGATGTCGCCACACGTTTAATGACGATACCCGGCATCGGTCCGATCACCGCCAGCCAACTCGCCGCCGATGCGGGCAACGCCAAAGGATATGGCAAAGCACGGGATTTTGCTGCCTCACTTGGCCTCGTGCCGCGGCAGCATTCGACGGGCGGCAAAGCCAAACTATTGGGCATCAGCAGACGAGGTGACAAGTCGTTGCGACGATTGTTAGTGCAGTGCGCGCACGTGATCATGCTCAACGCGACACGCTGGGACAGTGCGATCGCCGAATGGACGCGAGAATTGATGGTGCGGCGACACGGCAATGTAGTGGCGTGTGCGGTCGCCAACAAATTGGCCCGCGTGGTGTGGGCGATCCTCGCCACAGGGGACGAGTATCACCCGCACCCGCGGACCTTGCATGAAAAAACAAACCGCCGGCAGAACCGGCGGTGAGTGAAGCCTGCCTTTGCGCAAGACAGACACTGATGAAGACAAGCGGCCCCACGGCCTGACGACTAACCTGGCAATAAAAACAGTCCACGAGACTGTGGGCTTTTTAAGGATCGTCAGGAGCGGCTCACATCAAGGATCGGGCTATTGAGTCCAACAGAATCCGAATAGATTAGAGCAAGGCTTCAAAGTCATTATTCATCAGTAAATTGTGCTTGCAAAGTTCTGGCTGAGCATAGATTTTATTACGGATCTTTCAATTAGTTTTTGTTGGCCTTCTCTTTTTCATCGTCAAACTCTAATTCTTTCACATCAAACTCAAATTGTTCCAAGCTAGAAATATCTTCCTGATGATTCATCACCGAAAGCTCAGGCACATTGATCGTTTCATCCCCTGCTAATGGCGGTGCGATTTTTTGTGCTGTAGATGGCTTCACCATGGCTGGCTTAGCCTGAAATGCCTCAAGCAAGTTAATATTATCGGGTTCTTTGCCGATGCTGGCTGCCTGAGTGGCCATGGTTAAATTCTCAATGGCTAAATCTACAGGTTGTTCTTGCTGCTTTTCAGCAGCAGCTGCAACATGCGTTGAATCCCCGCGCGCGAACAACTCCACTTCCGGCGCTAGCTTATAGCCGATACTGCGAACCAACTCCCAATCATCATCGGCTGGTTTTGGATCTTGCGCTCTAAATTGTTGTGCCAGACGAATATAGTCTGACTTCATCCCTTGCTGACGATAAACCCGAAATAGCATCAACCAGCGTTCAACGTCTTGCGGGTCTGCATCCAGTAATTGCTGCAGCAATTCCAGAGCACGGAAAGTATCACCATGGGCTAAATAATACTGAGCCTGCTCTAAACTCGATGTTTCCGCATCTGATACCTGAATAGCCGAATTGGCTTGCTGAATTAATGACAACTCTGTGGGCGCGGCGTGCCGCGGCGAGTAATTCGTTTTTAATACACTCAAGACGCTGTGTGATGCCACCGAATCAAAACCATCCTGCTCAGTACGGCGACGCAACCACCACCACACTCCCCCACCCACAAAGGCCAAGAACCCAACCATCGGCCATTGCCAGGTCATCCCGTTATCGACAGATCTTTTAACGGTCGATTCAGCGGGTTTTGCGATTGCGGCAGCCGTTTGCACCGGCTTAGGCGCGACAGTCGCCACTGCACTAGCCATACCACTCGCCAACCCTGTCTGCTGCGCACTTATTGCTGCATTGAGTGCCAAACGCTGGTCTAGAGCATCGATCTCCATTTGTAACTTTTGCCGCAGTTCCGTCAATTGGGCAACCTTCGCCTCCAGCTCTTTTACATACGCATCGGGGTTCACCTTGGAATTGGGTACGCTGACCTGCCGTTCAGCCCCCTCCAGACGTAATAAGCCCTGCTCATTAGCAAGCTGAGGCGGGTTTGCCGCTAATTGAGGTGGTGCCGCGTTCAAATTAACGGCTTTAGGCTTGGCTTTCGGTCTGGGAGGAACATGCAATTCAGTCCCTGCCACAATCACTTCATCTGCGGTAAAGTCTGGGTTGCTGCGTTTAAGTTTCTGCAAATAGCGCTCATATTGAGTTGAACCTAGAGAATAATAACGCCGGGCAATTTGCTCCAAACTGGTGTCTTTTTTAACAACCGTTGTCATCTGCGCTTTTTTAGCTTCGATTGACGTATTCAGCGGCAAAGTTTTCGTTTTGTCTGACACTACCGGGGCATCGACGATCGGAGCTGGGTCAAGAAAAACAGTGAATTCCCGTGTTAAGTCAATATTTTCGCATTGCACTTGAAGGGCAAATCCCATGATGGGCTCGTCACTGGGGCGTTGCGAGGTAATACGAATTACGCCGGAGTTTCCATCGCCATACGGAATCACTTGCAAACTGGCCGATCCCAAATAATTCACATCACCGCTAATTTGCCGAATTGCATGGCAGTCTTCAAGTAAACGTTCATTGGCGCCCAAACGATATGGAATATCCCCTTTGAATCGTTGCCCAATATATGATTTGACTTGTAAGTCGCCCAAAGTCATGGCGCTTGCCCCCTGCATTGCGAGCAAAAACGCAATCGGGGCAATAACAAATGGCGAGAGCTTTTTATTCATTTTGACCCCCCGTTAGCAATCCTAAGTTCCATTTGTTTTTAGCTGACATATTGGAAAAGCCAAAGCAAAACTATCGACTATTTAGCCCCAGTGGTGCAGCGCGACATACAAACATCACCGACAAAAAAAATAGCGATCCCATGATCGCTATTTTCACCACTCTAAAATAAATATTTCATCAGAACTAAAACAAGGGTATATAGCCCAAAGCTTTATTAAAAATCAGCTCGATGAAGATACCCCACCACTTGGCCGAATAAACCAAGAATGCAGTGCAGAGAGCATAATTAAGAGCGCAGCCACGCCACCGGTAATGACTTCAGGCACATGCATCTGTGCGGCCAGCAGCATTACCGCCGCGAGCGCACCTATCGCCCAAAATGCACCGTGCTCCAGATATTTAAACGCGTTTAGCGTTCCTTTTTCGACCAGCATCAGTGTAAAGCTACGAACAAACATCGCACCAATACCCAGGCCAATCGCAATCAGAAAAATATTTTTCGTCAGCGCAAAGGCCCCCAACACCCCGTCAAACGAAAATGATGCATCGAGGATTTCTAAGTAAATAAAGCCTGCCCACCCCGTTTTCGCCGCAGCACCCTCATCGCCAATCACCTCACCCAGTCCATCGACCACGATAAATACGATCACCCCCCACAAGCCTGCCACTAGGAATCGCTGCGCCGTCGCAATCGGCATACTTGCCGCTAGCAACAGCAAAGTCAGCAAACTGACCAACACGGCGGCCATCTCAATCCGACCCAGTTTGGCCAAAATGTGCTCCAGCGGCGCAAACCAGTGCGTGTCTTTTTCGTAATCGATAAAAAAATTGAGGAAGACCAACAGCAAAAAAGCCCCCCCAAAAGCAGTCACTTCGATATGCGCGGAAGACAAAATCGCCGCATAACGATCTGGTTGAATAATCGCCATCGACAGCACATCATGCGCAGGCCAAATATGCGTATTCAAATACTCCCACAACGCCATCGGCCCCGGCATCGGCGCCATGCCAGCTATTACCGCCACAATAATCAGCGGAAAAATCACCCGCATGCCAAACACTGCAATCAACATACCCCACAATAAAAAACGCCGCCGCCATTTTTCATCCCAATGCTTGAGCACCGATGCATTCACCACCGCGTTATCGAAACTGAGGCTGGTCTCAAGCAAGGCCAAATTAAACGCAATCCACAAACCAGCCCAGCCAGCAAGCAGCCACGCGCCGAATAAACCGCACAGTGTTACAACAAACGAGGAATAAAAATAGCGCATGAAAGTAGGTCGTGTTTTTAGTGATTAAAGCTTCCTGTCACATTCTGCCAGATTTGACGCGTTGCATCAGAACCGCTTTCGGCCAAAAAGCTGAGAATCATCAGAGGAATCCGAACTAAGCCACAAAAGCACTTGGTCGAGCAAGGCGGAGCGCCTATACTCTTGCCTATTCTGCACATGCCTTACGCGACGCAGATTGCGGACCTTAGGGCATCATTTACCCTCACTGTTGGAGCGATCATCGAATGAGCAATCCTTACCTCGCACTCGTACAAGCGCATAACGAGCTATTACAAAAACAAGATGCCCCACTTTTTAGTGATTTAAGCACTTTGGGTAGCGCCGCCAAAACCGTGGCTGCTGATGCACCTGTCGCGATGATTTTCGCTCCTCACCCTGACGATGAATGCATTATCGGCGCACTTCCATTGCGCTTGGGCCGCGAAGCGGGCTTTAACGTAATCAACGTTGCGGTAACGCAAGGCTCAAACGCCAAACGCCAGCCAGAGCGTTGGGTTGAGCTGAAAAACGCCTGCGATTACCTCGGCTGGGGTCTATTGGAAACCATTCCAGGCGGCCTGATGTCAGTAACGACCAAAACGCGCGATAGCGATCCAGCAGCATGGGCCGAGAAAGTGTCCGTGATTGCTAAAATCATCAGCGAACACAAACCGAAAGTGGTGGTTTGCCCGCACAATAATGACTACCACTCAGCGCACATCGGTACACATTACCTCGTGGTCGATGCCTTGAAAGCAGCGAACCACAGCTGCACCATCGTACAAAGTGAATTCTGGCGTCAAATGGAAGCGCCAAATGCACTGATCGCAACCAACGAGCAAGACACCGCTGATTTGATCGCTGCGCTTGCGTGTCACGTGGAAGAAGTACGTCGCAATCCATACCACCTGCGTTTGCCAGGCTGGATGGCGGATAATGTCCGCCGTGGCGCTGAAGTCTGTGGCGGTCAAGGTGCGGCTGCGCCAACGTTCTCGTTTGGTACGATTTACCACATCGGCCAATTTGACGGCAACCAACTCGTGCCAACCGATAAGAAATTCACGCTGAGCGAGAGCGATGATATTCAAGCGATTTTTGCTTAATTGATTGCTCAACGCCAAAAAGCCAAGCAATTCGCTTGGCTTTTTTATTACCCATAACCGATCATCAGCTTACTAAATATTTAACAATATATTTCCAATAAAGAAATATAGAATTGAGACTGATTCTTCCTTAGGGGAAACCCGATGCTAGAAAAAATCAGTTTTGTGATTATTGTGCTCACAGCAGGGATGACGTTAGCGATGTTCGACGTCAAGCCGCCGATGACAAAATCCACCTTCAGCAGCCCAACCGTCATGTGCTGGCCCGACGAAGCCCCACATACCTGCTGGCGCCGAGCTGAACATCGCTTAGGGAATTAAGCTTTAAGGATGCTGATGTGCTGGGCCTTTTTAATTTCTGAGCGTATCAGTTTCGCCATATCCAAATCATAATCAGGGTATGGCGCTGCAAGCACCTCTGCTAGTTCACTCTGATCACGTACCTCACCCAAGTATACCCACTGATCGATCACATGCATCACCTGCGCCCACTCCGGCCCTTCGGTAATGCCGATCGGCCCTGTGTACGGCCACTCAGCGAGTTTGTGTTTAGATAAAGCCGATAACAATCGCGCATGGTGCATGCTGACGGGTTCACGCCCTACGCAAGCACCGTGGCATTCGCCTTGCGCAAACGCCGCGCATGCGCCAGCGTGAGCGCTTTTCTTTGGTTTTTCGAGGCCCAACGTCACGCGGCACAAGCCCTGCCCTTTGATAATCCGATTAAGCACATTTTGCGCTTCACGCGCGCCGCGAAACGGGCCAAATAAGTCACCCTTTGCTTGCGGCATATCAGATAGCGGTAGCAGTCTAATTTGCAGGGCTTGTTCGCTCGCGCCGAGTTCAGGCAAAACCACTTCCCACACGCTTTGCGTCTGATCGACCTTGCCACGCACCGATGGATTAAAGCGTGGGCGTAATTGGCTCAGCAAACGACGTTCGAGCAAGGCCGAGCCTAAATCACCCGAGGTTTCGATCCAATCAATCCGGCGCAGCGCAGCGGACAAATGCGCCGCTTGCCCATCTCCCGCTTTTTTGCCGAAGTGCTGCAACACGCGGCGGCGCAAATTGCTATTGCTGCCGACAAACAGCGCCTCGTCCCGCTCGCCATAAAATATATACACGCCAGCGGTATCGGGCAGATCGTCGATCACGCGCTCATCAATTTGCGGCGGCAACGCTGGTGGGCGAATCAATTCGTCAATCGCCGCCTGTACGCGTTCCGCGCCAAGATCTTTCACAGCTGCGTTTAAAAATTGATAAATCAGCTCAGCGTCGGTCAGCGCACGATGGCGCTCACCGTGATATTCCAGCCCATGGCGCGCGATCAGCGCATCCAAGCTGTGTTTGAATTCATCGGGGTAGAGCTTGCGCGACAATTGCACCGTGCACAGTACTTTGGCACGAAACGTCATGCCTAGGCGCTTAAATTCATTGCGCAAAAAGGTGTAATCAAAGCGCGCATTGTGCGCAACAAAGATGCGATCATCCAGCTTGGCGAGCACTTCATCAGCAAGATCCGCAAACGTTGGCGCATTGGCCACCATTGCGTCATCAATCCCCGTTAGCTCCTGAATAAACGGGGGTATTGCCTGACAAGGATTAACCAAAGCGCTCCAGCTAGCAATACCCTCATCAACTTGGTTGATATGCACCAAGCCGATTTCAGTAATTCGATCGCTCGCGGGCTTCGCGCCGGTGGTTTCCAGATCGAGCAGCACCAGCGGCGCGGGGTAAAAGGGATAACTCATCGACGACATCATCAAAAATATAAGTGCGAGTTTAACGAGAGCGAGCGTCAGCGCTGTGCGGCTGGAACGCAGAAACCGGAATGTACTTACCGTACATGAGGATTTCGAGTACCACCTAAACAGCGATCACGGGATGCGCAGCCTTGTTAAATCGCTCGTTTGGTGAAACGGAAACACTGATGAATCCGCTTATTGCGGAAGTCTTCCGGCACCGATTGCGCGGTCAGGTTTTCGCACTGGCCGACAAACATCGGATCAAGCTCAAAGCTGCGCAAATTATTTGAGAAATACAGCACGCCACCGGGTGCGAGCATACTCATACACGATTCGATCAAGTAAGCATGATCGCGCTGCACATCGAGTACGCCGAGCATTTTTTTCGAATTGGAAAAGCTTGGCGGGTCCATCACAATCAAATCGTATTTTTGCGGGCTGCACGTTGCTTCGCGCAAAAACTCAAACACATCGGCACGAACGCGCTGATGCTTGGCTGGATCCATGCCGTTCAGCGCAAAATTGCGGCCCGCCCATTCCAGATAGGTATTCGATAAATCGACCGTCAGCGTGCTCGCCGCGCCACCCGCCGCAGCGTACACACTGAACGCACCGGTATAGCTAAATAAATTCAGAAAACGCTTACCAGCGGCCTCGCCCATCACGCGTTTGCGCGTGTTGCGGTGATCGAGAAACAGGCCGGTGTCGAGGTAAGCGTCGAGGTTAACTTCGAATTTGAGACCGTTTTCTTCGACGACAAAAAACTCGCCCGACTCTTCGTTTTTCTCGTACTGCGTCAGGCCTTTCATCCGTTTGCGGATTTTCAGCGAC
This sequence comes from Chitinibacter sp. SCUT-21, assembly GCA_041874755.1. NCBI lineage: Bacteria > Pseudomonadati > Pseudomonadota > Betaproteobacteria > Neisseriales > Chitinibacteraceae > Chitinibacter > Chitinibacter sp. SCUT-21. The sequence continues at coordinate 2,861,962 of CP102611.1, read as the reverse complement.
ACGTGTTCGATCGGCAAACCCAGCACTTCGGCCGTTGCCGCATGCACTTCGTCGATCCACGCCGAGTAGTCTTCATCCGACTCAACCCAACCAGTATCGAACTCTTGCAAATGCACGCGATCAGCGTAGACATCAACAATCATCGGGTATTCGGGCACATCTCTATCGTAAATGCGATAGCACTGCAAACCCTGACGACGAGCCCATTTGCCCCAGTGACGGGCGTTTTTGGCAAGACGATTGCGATAGCTAGATAAATCGGACATGTGGCGCACTACTTCAAAAAGCAAAGACCGCAGTGTATCAAACCCTGCGGTCTTCGCTGTGTGCTTTTGCTACAAAATGCGCGATTTAACTTGCCAGCGGTCAATTGAGCGCGAGTAAATCGCGCGCGCTCGCATAGTCATACGTGGTGATTTCATAACGATTGCCATCAGGATCAGCAAAATACAATGACAGCGATACTTGATGATCTTGTAAATCAACGCTGACTTCATGGCGCTGCAAATGCGCGCGCCAGTCGCCAAAAGCTTGCGCGCCGACGCGAAAAGCAACAGTTGGCCCAGCGCTGGCGTTTGCTTTTTGAAATAGTGCTAAATGCACTGAGCCACTGGCGTTTTGCAACGTTAAAGGCCCACCATCGACAGCCCAAAATTCGAGCTCAGCACTCCGCGTGAAACCTAAGACTTGTTGATACCAAGCTTCAGCGCGGATTCGATCTGCAACATAAATGTGCACATGATCAAAGGCATCAAGTACCGGCAAGCTCATCTTATTTACTTCTCTCGCTATTCATTTTCGACGATAACCGGCTGCACCAAGCCCGCCGCCAATTTAGCGCGATCGCGCGCCACATCGGTGTCGTGCCCAGCAGCCAAAGCCACGCCCATGCGGCGGCGCTCAAAAGCTTCTGGCTTACCGAATAGGCGTAAATCGCTGCGCGGCACGGCCAAGGCGGCAGCGACACCGTCAAAGGCGATGCCCGCTTCTTCGACACCACCATAAATCACCGCGCTGGCCGCAGGCTCGCGTTGGCTGACATCAACCGGCAAGCCCAAGATCGCGCGCGCGTGCAGTTCGAATTCTGAGAAATACTGGCTCATCAAGGTCACCAAGCCGGTATCGTGCGGGCGTGGGCTCACTTCGGAGAACCACACGTCGTCGCCTTTGACAAACAACTCAACGCCAAACAGGCCACGACCACCTAAAGCACCAGTGACTTTGGCGGCAATTTCTTGCGCACGCGCCAGCGCTTTCGGGTTCATGCGTTGCGGTTGCCAGCTCTCAACATAATCGCCTTTCACTTGCAAATGGCCCACCGGCGCGCAGAACGAGGTTTTAATATCGCCATCTTCGCCAAGCGAGCGCACCGTAAGCAACGTAATTTCGTATTCAAAATCAACAAAACCTTCAACAATCACACGGCCATGATCAACTCGGCTACCGGCTGCGGCATAGTTCCACGCGGCCTCAACATCGGCATCCGATTTAAGAAAGGACTGGCCCTTACCCGACGAAGACATCACCGGTTTAACAAGGCACGGAAAGCCAATTTCGGCCGTTGCCGCTTGTAATTCGGCCAAAGAGTTGGCAAAGCGGTAGCTTGAGGTAGGTACGCCCAGCTCTTCTGCTGCCAAACGACGAATGCCTTCGCGATTCATCGTCAATTGCGTCGCACGGGCGGTTGGGATTACGGTTGCAAGACCATCGGCCTCGATACGCACTAACTCATCAGTAGCGATGGCTTCGATTTCGGGCACGATAAAATGCGGGCGCTCTAATTCAACCAAAGCGCGCAAGGCTTGCGCATCGCTCATATCAATCACATGGCTGCGGTGCGAGACCTGCATGCCTGGCGCGTTGTCATAGCGATCAACACCGATCACTTCAACGCCCAAGCGTTGCAACGCGATGATGACTTCTTTTCCCAATTCGCCGCATCCGAGCAGCATCACTTTCACAGCAGATTGACTTAATGGCGTACCAATTCTCACGACAATTCCTTCCATTTCAGCATGTCACGCAACAGCGAACTCAATTTTTCTTACAAAAAGTGGTGTTATTTAGCGACAGTTTTATATCCATGCAGTAAGCGCATAAAGACTGGATCGGGCACATATTGCTTCACCACGCCTTCCCAGCCTTGCGGGCCAACCAAACCTTTGACCATCGTCGAGCTGATTTCGGCAATCTCGCGCGGTGGCATTAAAAAGATAGTATCGATGTGCGGTGCTAGGTCAGCATTGACGTAGCGCATTTTTCGCTCGAACTCGTAGTCAGCAGCTTCCCTAATACCGCGCAAGATAAATTGCGCACCTTGCTCACGGGCATAGTCGACTAAGAAGCGGTTTTGAAAGACTTCTACGCGCAAATTAGGCCAAAGGCTGGTTGTTTCACGCAGCATGGCCACGCGTTCTTCCAGGCTAAAGGTGTATTTTTTGTCTGGATTTTCACCAATGGCGACAATCATTTCGTCAAATATCTGTACGCCATGTTCGATCATCCATAGATGACCTTTGGTCACTGGGTCAAAACTACCTGCGTAAACGCCACGCCGCATACCATTTTCTCCGCCAAATTCAGCGAACACTATACCACCAGCCCACATTAATTTAAGATGAGACGCATCAATTCACATGCAAAGGGGAGAGTGCATCGTGTTCAAAAAACTCGTCATCGCGGTTAGCTTGGGCTTAGCTTCACAGGCTTACGCGGATATCACCATCGGCCAATCTGTGCCCACCACAGGAATTGGCGCGGTGACCGGCAAAGCAATGGCTTTGGGTGCCTCGATTTATTTTAATCAGGTCAACAGCCGGGGTGGCGTCAATGGTGAGTTAATCAACCATGTAGTACGTGACGATGCAGGCGATCCGCAACGCACAGTAAAAAATGCCCAAGATTTGATCGAGAAAGAAAACGCCACCGCCTTGATCTCGTTTTATGGCACCGATAACTTAGCGGCGCTAACCAAGTCAAAAGTACTCGATACCAACACCACTCCCCTGATTGGGATTCATACCGGCGCTGATGCGGTGCGTAACGCGGCGAGCCCTTATGTTTTCCATACGCGTGCAAGCTACTCGCTTGAAGCCGAACGGATCGTGAAGCTACTCAACGAAAACTTGGGTGTTAGCAAGTTTGGTGTTGTGGCACAAAAAGATGGTTTTGGCGAATCCGGCGTAGCGGCACTGAAAGCAGCTCTGGCCAAACGTCAACTCAGCCTCACTGCTGAAGCTTGGTACGATGCCAAATCAGGCGATAGCAGCAAAGCGGCAAAAGAATTAGCCAAGAAAAATCCAGAAGCCGTCATTTTGGTCGCACAAACCGGCCCGGCCGCAATTTTTGTGCAGGAATACAAAAATAGCGGCGGCACCTCGCAATTGTATTCCCTCTCTTCAGTGCAGTTTGAAGAAGTGAGCAAACAGATCGGGAAGCGCACAGCGCATGGTTTGGGCATTAGCCAAGTGATTCCCTACCCATACAATACGCGGACACGCTTAGTGCAGGAATTCCAAGACGACGTTTATGCCGAGCTAGGCTCAGGTTCATCAGGTAAAACCGAATCTCTGGCCGCGATTGCGAAGTACCCAAGCTACGCAATGCTTGAAGGTTATATCGCAGCGAGAATTGTGGTTGAAGGCCTTAAACGTGCCGGCAAAGCCCCTTCTCGTGCGGCCTTGTATACCGCATTAAGCACCTTGGGCCGTTATGACCTTGGCGGTTTTGTCGTTGATTACAACGCAACAAAACGCAGCGGTTCAACCTTTGGTGAATTGACGATGATTTCACCGACCGGTGCACTTACTCGTTAACGCGGGATTGAATTGCTCCATGCAATAAAAAAGGCCATTCGAATGAATGGCCTTTTTCTTAGGTATCACCCGCCAAGCCAAACTGTAATTAGCCTAGCGAGCAATACCCATTAGCTAGCAAAGAATTCTTTTACTTTATCCATAAATGATTTGGCACGTGGATTGTGTTTATCCGAATCACCTTGGCTAATTTCTTCAAATTCTTTCAATAGCTCTTTCTGACGACCTGTCAGCTTCACTGGCGTTTCAACGACCACGTGGCACATTAAGTCACCGGTAATCGCGCTGCGTACGCCCTTGATGCCTTTGCTGCGCAAGCGGAACACTTGGCCGGTTTGTGTCTCAGGCGGAATCGTAATGCGCGCCTTGCCCGACAGCGTTGGGATTTCAATCTCGCCACCCAAGGCCGCCACGGTAAAGCTGATCGGCATTTCGCAATGCAGATCGTTACCTTCACGCTCAAACACCGCATGTTTCTTAATGTGCGTTACGACGTACAGATCGCCCGGAGGGCCACCGTTGACGCCTGGTTCGCCTTCACCGCTGAGGCGAATACGATCGCCTTCATCCACACCAGCAGGAATCTTCACCGCCAGTGTTTTGTGCGTTGAAACTCGGCCTGTACCACTACATTTGCGACATGGATCTGGGATGTATTTGCCCGAACCATGACACGTTGGACACGTTTGCTGAATACTGAAGAAGCCTTGCGCGACGCGAACTTGGCCGTGGCCATTACACGTGTGACAGGTTTTGGCTTCGGTGCCGGGTTTTGCACCAGTACCGTGGCAGCTATCACATTCCTCATGCGATGGAATCTTGATTTGCTTTTCAACGCCACGCGCCGCTTCTTCCAGCGTGATTTCCATGTTGTAACGCAAATCAGCGCCACGGTAGACATTGCTGCGACCGCCACGACCACCGCCGCCACCGAAGATGTCGCCAAAGATGTCGGCAAAATCACCAAAGCCGCCGCCACCAAAGCCACCGCCGCCCATGCCGGCCTGTGGATCAACGCCAGCATGACCATACTGATCATACGCAGCACGTTTTTGGCCATCCGACAAAATCTCGTAGGCTTCTTTCGCTTCTTTGAATTTTTCTTCAGCATCTTTCGCATCCGGATTGCGGTCCGGATGGTACTTCATCGCTAGCTTGCGATATGCTTTTTTGATTTCTTCATCCGAAGCGTCGCGATTAACGCCCAGAATGTCGTAAAAATCTTTCTTTGCCATGATGCTTTTCCATGAGACAAAAAGGCACAGCCGCCCGCAATGCAAGCGCTGTGCCTAATGGTTATGCCAAATTACTTGTCTTTCACTTCGGTAAATTCAGCATCAACTACGTTGCCGTCATCCTTAGCTTCGCTACCAGCTGCTTGTGCGCCAGCTTCTGGTTGCGCCTGCTCAGCGTACATTTTCTCAGCAACTTTGTGGCTGGCTTTCATCAGCGCTTCAGTTTTCGCTTCGATCGCTTCTTTGTCGTCGCCTTTCACTACGCCTTCAAGTTCAGCGATAGCCGCTTCGATTTCCACTTTCTCATCGGCCGTTACTTTGTCGCCCGCGTCAGTCAACATTTTCTTCACTTGGTGGATCATCGCTTCGCCTGAGTTGCGAGCTGTTACCAATTCGTGCAGTTTTTTGTCTTCTTCCGCGTTCAATTCCGCGTCGCGTACCATGGCTTCGATTTCAGCTTCAGACAAACCTGAAGAAGCTTGGATCGTAATTTTCGCTTCTTTGCCTGATGCTTTATCTTTCGCGCCAACGTGCAAGATACCGTTTGCGTCGATGTCGAACGTCACTTCAATTTGTGGCACGCCACGTGGAGCTGGTGGAATATCGCCCAAGTTAAACTGACCCAGCGATTTATTCGCCGACGCTTTTTCACGCTCACCTTGCAGTACGTGGATCGTTACCGCGCTTTGGTTGTCGTCCGCAGTAGAGAACGTTTGTGACGCTTTCGTTGGGATCGTCGTGTTTTTTTGGATCAGCTTAGTCATCACGCCGCCCAGAGTTTCGATACCCAAAGACAATGGCGTTACGTCGAGCAGCAAGATGTCTTTACGATCGCCGCCCAATACCGAACCTTGCAATGCCGCGCCAACCGCAACCGCTTCGTCTGGATTCACGTCACGACGTGGATCTTTACCGAAGAAGTCTTTTACTGCGTCCATCACTTTTGGCATACGAGTCTGACCGCCGACCAAGATCACGTCGTCGATGTCAGACGCTTTCAGGCCCGCGTCTTTCAATGCAATCTTGCATGGCTCGATAGAGCGAGTGATCAAATCGTCCACCAAAGACTCGAATTTGGCGCGAGTAATCTTCATTACCAAGTGTTTAGGACCGGTTGCGTCCATTGTCACGTATGGCAAGTTGATTTCGGTTTGCGCGCTAGATGACAATTCGATCTTCGCTTTCTCAGCCGCTTCTTTCAGGCGTTGCAGCGCCATTACGTCGTTTTTCAGATCAATGCCTTGCTCTTTCTTGAACTCAGCAATGATGTAGTCCATCAGACGTTGGTCGAAGTCTTCACCACCGAGGAACGTGTCACCGTTGGTAGCCAATACTTCAAATGCAGTCGAGCCATCAACGTCAGCGATGTCAATGATCGAAATATCGAAAGTACCGCCACCCAAGTCGTAAACGGCGATTTTACGGTCGCCCTTCGCTACTTTGTCCATACCGAACGCCATCGCCGCAGCCGTTGGCTCGTTGATGATACGTTTTACGTCCAGACCCGCGATACGGCCAGCGTCTTTAGTTGCTTGGCGTTGGCTATCGTTAAAGTACGCAGGAACAGTAATCACTGCTTCAGTTACTTCTTCACCGAGGTAGTCTTCGGCGGTTTTTTTCATTTTGCGCAGGATCTCGGCAGAAATTTGCGGTGGCGCCATTTTTTTGTCGCGCACAGAAACCCAAGCGTCGCCGTTATCAGCTTGTACGATGCTAAATGGCATTGAATCGATGTCTTTCTTCACTTCTTTGTCTTCGAAGCGGCGACCGATCAAGCGCTTAACAGCGTACAAAGTATTTTTTGGGTTAGTTACCGCCTGACGTTTTGCAGGCGCGCCAACCAGAATCTCACCATCTTCTTGGTAAGCGATGATCGAAGGCGTAGTACGCGCGCCTTCTGAATTTTCAATTACTTTAGGTTGACCATTTTCGATCACAGCCACACAGCTATTGGTTGTACCCAAGTCAATACCGATAATTTTACCCATTTTTTTCTTCCTTCATCTCTAGTGCCAGCCACCTTGATTGTTCAAATTTTTAAGGCGGCCTTGTTTAATTAACCATGTCCACTAAGTGGGGATACACATTTTGATTTCAAGAGCCGATTAGCAAGTCTTTTCACTCAAGCGCTTGAATTCATACTGCTTATTTGGCTGCTGCCACCACAACCATGGCTGGGCGGATAGTGCGACCAGATAATTCATAACCTTTTTGCATCACTTGCACGACGGTATTAGCTTCTTCGTCGCTCGGCACAGTTGAAATAGCCTGATGTTTGTTCGGGTCGAGCTTTTCGCCCACAGGGTTGATTTCGCGTAATTCGAATTTTTCAAACACGTTAATCAATTGCTTCGCGGTCAAATCCACGCCCATTTTCAGGCCTTCAAAATTGCCAGATTGATCGAGCAGCGCCATGTCCATCGCGTCTTTGACTGAAATGATTTCACGCGCGAATTTTTCAACGGCAAATTTGCGCGTTTTTTCATTTTCTTCCGCTGCACGGCGGCGTGCGTTTTCAGCTTCTGCACGCACGTACAAAATGTCTTGGCGCGCTTTTTCTAAATCAGCCAAAGCTTGGTTCAATAATTCTTCTGTGCTTGGCGCTTGCGCTTCTTGCTGCTCAACTGGAGCGGCAACTTCTTCTTGAATTTCTGGGTTTACTTCTTGATTCATGATGTTCTCCAACAGCGAATGACGGCTAGATTGGGATAAGCCACACCATTTCAAGGGCTTTTCATCGCAAAAAACGCACTCGCTAAGTAATTGCCCCAATATGTAGTCATTTTTTTTCGACTACAATTCATTGTGCATCGCAATATTTGTTGCATTGCAAAATTTTCCTGCTTCAATAAAAACAGCCTTTGAACTGCCGCTTTGAGAGACCACAGGGAGTACACCATGAGCACAGCAACCGAACGAATCGCCGCACTTGAATTAGATTGGAAAACCAACCCACGTTGGGCCGGCATCAAACGCCCCTACTCCGCCGCGGATGTGGAACGTTTGCGTGGCAATTTATTGCAGGAATACACGATTGCCCGTCACGGTGCGAATAAGCTGTGGAAGCTGATGCATGAGCAATCCTACGTGCATGCACTTGGCGCTCTGACTGGTAATCAGGCAATGCAACAAGTCAAAGCCGGCCTCAAAGCGATTTATCTCTCTGGCTGGCAAGTTGCAGCCGATGCTAATTTGGCGGGTGAAATGTACCCTGATCAATCGCTCTACCCTGCCAATTCGGTACCGCAAGTCGTGCGCCGTATCAATAACACGCTCGCGCGTGCAGATCAGATTCATCACGCCGAAGGCGACGACAGTATTGATTGGTTTGCACCGATTGTCGCCGATGCCGAAGCGGGTTTTGGCGGTGTTTTGAATGCGTTTGAATTAATGAAGGCAATGATTGAAGCAGGCGCTGCTGGCGTGCACTTTGAAGATCAACTCGCCTCAGTCAAGAAATGCGGCCACATGGGAGGTAAAGTGTTGGTTCCGACACGCGAAGCCGTCGAAAAACTGGTCGCTGCCCGTTTGGCTGCGGACGTCATGGGCGTGCCGACCATTATCGTAGCGCGCACTGACGCGGAAGCTGCCGATTTGCTGACCAGCGACGTTGACGACAACGACAAACCATTCTGCACTGGCGAGCGCACCGTTGAAGGCTTTTACAAGACGTATCCGGGCCTAGAGCAAGCCATCTCTCGCGGTCTGGCCTATGCCCCCTATGCTGACTTGGTGTGGTGTGAAACCGGCAAGCCAGACCTAGAATACGCGCGCAAATTTGCACAGGCCATCCACGCTAAATTCCCGGGCAAAATGTTGGCGTACAACTGCTCACCATCGTTTAACTGGAAAAAAAATCTCGACGACGCGACGATTGCCAAATTCCAGAAAGAGCTGGGCGCGCTCGGTTATAAATTCCAGTTCATCACCTTGGCGGGTTTCCATGCACTGAACTACGGTATGTTCAATTTGGCACACGGCTATGCACGCGAGGGCATGACAGCCTTTGTGCAATTGCAACAAGCCGAATTTGCCGCCGCCGATCGCGGTTTCACGGCGGTGAAACACCAGCGCGAAGTGGGTACGGGTTACTTTGACCAAGTCACCCAGGTGATTCAGCAAGGCCAATCGTCGACCACGGCGCTGAAAGGCTCGACTGAAACTGAACAATTTCACTAAGCACAAGGGCGGAAAGTCTGGCGATGGCTGGCTTTCCGCTTTTTCCTTGCGAACCCTGCTCAGCCCATACACGGCTGCTCACCAGCCAAGGGAGTAAATCATTATGTCGACCACATTGGCGGGTATCCGCATCAAAGGCAATATCAGCAATGAGTTCAGCAAGATACTCACCCCTGACGCCCTAGCATTTCTGACCGAACTTCACCGCCTGTTTGAACCACGCCGCCGCGAGCTGATGGCGGCGCGCTTAGCGCGACAAGTATTACTTGATCAAGGCGTTAAACCCGACTTTTTGCCGAATACGGCACACATTCGCCATGGCGAATGGAAAATCAGCCCGCTTCCTGAAGATTTGCAAGACCGCCGCGTTGAAATCACCGGCCCTGTCGAGCGCAAAATGATGATTAACGCGCTCAATTCCGGCGCGAAATCATTTATGGCCGATTTTGAAGACTCGAATACGCCGACATGGGAAAACCAAATCGAAGGCCAAATCAATGTTTATGACGCGTATCGGCGCACGATTAGCTACACCAGCCCCGAAGGTAAGGAATATAAGCTCAACCCAGAAATTGCGACCTTGCTAACACGCCCCCGTGGCTGGCATTTGATGGAAAAACACGTCGAGGTCGACGGCGAAATCATGTCAGGCTCCTTATTCGATTTTGGCCTCGTCGTTTTTCACAATCTGCAATATCGCCTCAGCATTGGCAGCGCTTGTTATTTCTATTTGCCCAAAATGGAATCGCATCTGGAAGCGCGCTTGTGGAACGATGTGTTCACTTGGGCCGAAGCGAAATTGAAAGCGCCGCATGGTTGCATTAAGGGCACGGTGCTAATCGAAACGATTTTGGCCGCGTTTGAAATGGACGAAATTCTGTACGAATTGCGTGAGCATTCGGCAGGACTCAACGCCGGTCGTTGGGATTATATTTTTAGCTGCATTAAAAAATTTCGCAGCAACGCCGATTTTTGCCTCGCCGATCGCGGCAAAATCACGATGACCGTACCGTTTATGCGCGCGTATTCCTTGCTGTTGCTAAAAACCTGCCACCAGCGCGGCGCACCCGCGATGGGGGGCATGTCGGCGTATATTCCAGTCAAATCCGATCCCGAGGCGAATGAGCGCGCGATGGCGCAAGTGAAAGCGGATAAAGAGCGTGATGCGGGCGATGGCTACGATGGCGGCTGGGTAGCACACCCCGGACTAGTATCAATCGCCAAGGAAGCATGGGATAAGGTTCTAGGAAAATACCCCAATCAAATTCATAAGCAGCGACTCGATGTAACGGTCAACGCGGCCGATTTACTGAATTTTCAGCCTGAAACACCGATTACTGAAACCGGAGTACGCAACAATATCTCGGTCGGGGTGCAGTATTTGGCGTCATGGTTGACGGGCATGGGCTGCGTACCGATTCATAATTTAATGGAAGACGCAGCCACAGCCGAAATTAGCCGCTCGCAAATCTGGCAATGGATACGCTCGAGCAAAGGCGTACTGGAAGATGGTCGCAAAGTCACTCGAGAGTTGTTCGAGCTTTTATTGCGAGAAGAGGTGGATAAACTGGAGCAACAAGGACGCTATAGCGCCACGCTGAAAGAAGCAGCCAAAATGTTCGAGCAAATCACCACTAGTGATGAGTTTGTTGACTTCCTCACCCTGCCCGGCTATACACGCTTGGCTTAAATCTAAGTTCTTATTGCATAAAAAAGCCGCTGCTCACACCGCTGCGGCTTTTTTATGGCATCAAGCTATATTAACCATGCCCAAAAGTGCCCAACATTTTATCAAGCCATTTTGATGCAGTGAGTCGCTGTGGCATTGTTCCTTTGTACAGCATTTCCTCTAAAAGCTTAAAAGCTTCCTTTCGTTGACCATGTTCAATGAGCTGAGCGATCTCCTGCAAAGCGGGGTCATCTGATTTAAACAGCGGAGCTGATTTTGCTTCTTTGCTTGCGGTTTGATGAGCCTCAATTGGCTTGATTTCCACTGGATCAAACACTTGAATATCATCAATTTGAATCGAAAAAGGCGACACATTTGCATCAAGAGCTTGTAACTCTATTGCTTCATTTTCCACCAACTCATGATCCACGCGCTGATCCGCTGAGCTATGGTAAATCAAGCCATTGTCGTTTTTAATTGCGAGAATTTCAGGTGCATTATCTTGCAAGCTCAGCGAATTGTGTATTGCCACCTCTTCCCTAGCTTCAATCAATTGATCCGGCACATCCAAACCAGCATCGACATGCAAGGCAGTCGCAAATGCCAAATCATCGGCATTACCTACAAATTTAGGCTCGTCCACTGTAGGCTCGTCCACTGCGGTACTTTCGGCACTCAACTCTAGCGACTGATACAGTGGGTTAGCGGGGTCGACGGTTAAACCCAGTTCTTGCACATTTTTCCAGAGGGCATCACTGGCAAACTGTAAACGAAATGCCACAGCCTTTTCTTGAAACGCTTCAGGCATCGCATTACGCTGAAATATCTCAAATAATTTCATCCAAAGAGCCAAGGCCGCTGGCATCTGTGCAATTTCATGATTCAATAAATTAATCGCCTGCGGCACCAAGCCATGATCTAGCAATAATTGGGCTTCTTCTGCCACATTGCTCGGTGAAACAACATCCATATCATCGGCATCAATATTGCGCCAATCATCAGCATGGTCACGGTGAATTGGCGTTCCAATTTCTTCACCATTGAGCCCCCCTAATGTTAGCCCGCGGCTACGTAAGCTGGTTTCCCCCCCGCTAGGGCTCGGAGAATGTAAATAGCTGGTGGACGGTGAAATCGAGGTATAGAAATCATCTCGCGCCGTAATATGCTGCATGCGACGACGCCATAGCCAAAAGCCGAAAGGCAATAACAACAAAGCAATCAGCGGCGAGAAATACCACCAAGAATTTGCTTTATCGGTATTTTCCTGCCGCTCTGCCAATTGACCAGTTTGCGATTGGAAGCTCGCCAGTTTTTTCTCCAACTCGGTGATTTGATATTTGAGTTGCAGCATTTGTGCGGCTTGATCATCTGATTCAAGCGATAATAAACGCTCGCGTAATTGCAATGTTTGCTCGGGCGTTAGCGTGTTTTTTCGATCAGTATCTAAATTTGCCTCCGAGAGTCGCAACCGAAACTCACCAGAGGCATTTTCTGTCGTGGCAGGTAGATTAGATTGCGCCTGAGCATTACCACTCAAAGAATCACTGCCTAAAGTTAGCCTTGGTAAAGCCTCAAGCGATTGCGGCGCTGCGGGTAAGTTTTCCAAGCGCGGCGCGGCAGCTAATGACGAGCGCCCTGCTTTCGGTGTTGGCACGGGCAATAAAATGCGCCAATCTCCATCTAAACGGGCATTGGTATTTTGGGGCAAATCGGGGTTGATATCGTAAATGGCCTCGACTAAAGCTTGCTGTTTCGCTTTATCGCCGGGGTAATAACTCGCCGCGATTTTAGCCACCGAATCCCCATCTTCCGTCAACCAAGCGGTCCCCATCGCGGGTAGCTTGCGTCGAGAACGTGAGCTGCTATCGCTTGAGCGTGCGCTTGGAACACTCGGGGCGGCGATATTGGGACGATACTCGGGAGGATCGAGCAAGATTCGATAATCCCGCTGAAATACCCGCTCCTCTTCACCTGGGCATTTGACACGAATGCCTAGGGTTAAGACAGGCTCACTTTGCGCTTCCTCCCCCTTAACCAGCAGTCGCCCTCCACCTACCTCATACTGATAGGTCAGTCTAGCGCGGCGTAAAATGCCTGCCGCATTTTCATCTTGCGGGGAAACAATGCGAAAGCAATTGGCATTGAGATCTTCATCCTCAGCCGCAGCCACCGTAATCGACGCATTAAATCGCTCACCCAGCGCAGATCGCACCTGAATTTCCCCAAGCATGGCCGCCTGAGAAAAGCCGATACAACCTGCACTGATTAAGGCAAGAGAAATTAATCGAAGTTCGAATACTTTCACAAAGTTTGTTTTCATAAACTCATCTGATCTTGCGATATCGCCTAGACGATATCCAAGTGGTCTAAGCCAGCTAAAACATCGCGCTGTTTTGCGTCTGAGCTATTGAGCTTAATCTGCAAACGCAGATCGTTGACCGAGTCTGCATTTCGCAGCGCATCTTCATATGAAATCCGGTCTTGCTCAAACAAATCGAACAGTGACTGATCGAAAGTCTGCATGCCCAATTCACGAGATTTTTTCATAATCTCTTTGATTTCATGCACTTCGCCTTTGAAAATCAACTCAGAAATCAATGGTGAATTCAGCATCACCTCAACCGCAGCAACGCGACCTTTGCCTGACAAATGCGGCACCAAGCGCTGAGAAACAAAGGCTTTTAAGTTCAAGGACAAATCCATCAACAATTGTTGCCGGCGCTCTTCGGGGAAGAAGTTAATAATCCGATCGAGTGCCTGATTGGACGAGTTGGCATGCAAGGTTGCCATACATAGGTGGCCGGTCTCAGCAAATGCAATCGCGTAATCCATCGTTTCTCGGTCGCGAATCTCACCGATCAAAATCACATCGGGCGCCTGACGCAGCGTGTTTTTCAGTGCCGCCATCCACGAGTCGGTATCAACGCCAACTTCGCGCTGGGTAATGATCGAGTTTTTATGCTCGTGAACATACTCGATAGGGTCTTCAATCGTGATGATATGGTCGTACGCATTTTCATTACGATGGCCAATCATCGCCGCGAGCGAAGTTGATTTACCCGAGCCTGTTCCACCAACGAAAATCACCAGACCACGTTTGGTCATCGCAATGTCTTCCAACACCGGCGGCAGATTTAACTCAGACAACTTTGGAATTTCGGAATTAATCGTCCGCAGCACCATGCCTACACGGCCTTGCTGCATAAACGCATTCACGCGAAAACGCCCCATACTGCCCGGGCTAATCGCAAAATTACATTCTTTATTTGCTTCAAAATCTTCGGCTTGGCGATCGTTCATAATCGCCCGCGCCAGCTCTTTGGTATGCTGCGCAGTTAATAGCTGATTCGATACTGGCGTTACTCGACCATCGATTTTCATCGCTGGCGGAAAATCAACCGTAATAAATAAATCGGACGCATTTTTACTGCGCATATGGCGCAGTAAATCATGCATAAACTTGGCGGCTTGTTCTTTTTCCATTTTGACTCCTCCGACTCGGATTAACCTTTGAAGTTATCCGGAATGGCCGCTTTATTACGCGCTTCAGCCACAGAAACAATGTTGCGTTGTACTAGATTTTGCAAGCACTGATCCAAAGTTTGCATGCCGTGCGCTGAACCTGTTTGAATCGCCGAATACATTTGCGCAATTTTATTTTCACGGATCAGATTTCGAATCGCAGGAATCCCAATCATGATCTCGTGCGCAGCCACACGGCCTGTGCCATCTTTGGTTTTGAGCAGCGTTTGCGAGATTACCGCCCGCAATGACTCAGACAACATTGCACGAACCATTTCTTTCTCTGCGGCAGGAAACACGTCGACCACACGGTCGATGGTTTTCGCGGCAGAACTCGTATGCAAGGTACCAAACACCAAGTGCCCCGTTTCGGCCGCAGTTAAGGCCAAACGGATGGTTTCCAAGTCTCGCATCTCACCGACCAGCACAACATCGGGGTCTTCCCGCAAGGCTGAGCGCAATGCATTCGAGAACGACAGAGTATGTGGCCCGACTTCACGTTGGTTGACCAAACATTTTTTCGACTGATGCACAAACTCGATCGGGTCTTCCACCGTCAAGATATGGCCGTATTCATTGTCATTAATGAAATTAATCATCGCGGCCAAGGTGGTTGATTTACCTGACCCCGTAGGCCCAGTAACCAGCACCAGCCCGCGTGGATTCATTGCAATATCTTGAAAAACACGCGGCGCATTGAGCTCTTCCAGCGTGAGTACTTTCGAAGGAATCGTCCGAAATACCGCACCGGCACCCCGGTTTTGCACAAAGGCATTTACCCGGAAACGCGCCAAATTGGGAATTTCAAATGAGAAATCGCATTCAAGCGTATCTTCATAAATTTTGCGCTGACCATCATTCATGATGTCGTACACCATATCGTGTACGTCTTTGTGATCCATTGCCGGTAAATTAATACGACGTACATCACCATGCACGCGAATCATCGGTGGTAAGCCTGCCGACAGATGCAAATCGGATGCTTTATTCTTGACCGAAAACGCTAAGAGTTCCGAGATTTCCATTTATAATTCTTCCTCTCATTCACGAATCAGGTCTGTTAGCAAGCATCAATGCGCTCTAGCAACATCCTGACAAAGATCCGTTCATTATGGCAACGTTATTTGAAGCATGGCAAGGCGTACAAGGCAGGATAGCCGCTGCATGCACAGCCTGTACAAGAAATGCAGCAGAAATTAGCTTACTGGCGGTGAGTAAAACATTTCCAGCCTCAGATGTCAGAGCGCTTTACGAGCTGGGTCAGCGCAGCTTTGGCGAAAATTATGCGCAAGAATTAAGCGATAAACACACCCAATTGGCCGATTGTACCGACCTGATCTGGCACTTTATCGGCCCTCTGCAGAGCAATAAAACCCGAATCGTCGCCGAATGTGCAGATTGGGTACACACCGTAGAGCGCGTTAAAATTGCCGAACGGCTGAACGCGCAAAGACCGGAACATTTGCCGCCGCTGAATGTCTGCCTGCAAGTAAATGTCTCAGGTGAAGCGAGCAAATCTGGGGTCGCGCCAGATCAAGTTATTCAGTTAGCGCAAGCGATTGCCGCGCTGCCGCGCTTGAAGTTACGTGGCCTAATGTGCATCCCAGAGGCAACGGATGATGAAGTAAAACTCGCCAAACAGTTTCAATTACTGAAACAATGTCTGGCTCATTTAATCGAACAAGGTTTTGAGCTCGACACGCTCTCGATGGGCATGTCGAGTGATTTAGAGCTTGCCATTGCCAATGGCACAACTTTAGTTCGTGTGGGTAGTGCCATTTTTGGCGCCCGCCAATATTCAACACAGCAGGAACAGCAATGATCATTACCTTTATCGGTGGCGGCAATATGGCGACAGCCATGATTGGTGGCATGTTGGCGCAAGGCTTTAGCAGTGAACAAATTCACGTGGTCGAGCCCGATGCCGGCAAACGTGTGGAGCTAACGCAACAATACGGTATTCAAACTTCTGCCCCAGGCGAAGACATTCCAAATAGCACGGCCATTTTATTTGCCGTAAAACCACAGCAATTCAAAGCCGTTACTGCCGAAGTGCAGCCACACATTGGCGATGCATTGGTGATTTCAATTGCGGCCGGCATTCGCGTCGATACCCTATCCAGGTTCCTTGCTGGACATCAGCGTATTATTCGCGTCATGCCTAATACCCCCGCCCTCGTTCAAGCAGGCATTTCAGGCGTTTACGCCAGTGAAGCTGTCAACGAGGCCGATCGCGAGTTGACCCGCCGCATTCTTACGTCGATTGGCGAGCAAGTTTGGGTTGACGAAGAATCGCAAATTGATGGCATTACTGCGATCTCGGGCAGCGGCCCTGCGTATATTTTCTATTTCATGGAAGCACTGCAAGCCGCAGCGCGCGCGCAAGGCTTTGCCCCTGAAATCGCGCATAAACTGGCGTATCAAACTTTTGCGGGAGCGGTGAAATTAGCCCTCAACTCAGAGGACGATGCGGGCACCTTGCAACAAAAAGTCACCTCCAAAGGCGGCACAACTGAGCGCGCAATTAAAGCGCTGGAAACTAGCCAAGTGCGCTCGACAATTATTGCCGCAGCTTCGGCCGCCGCAGCGCGCTCACGCGAGTTAGGTGAAGAGCTTGGCCGCGACATTGAGCCTTAATTGGATACCGAAAGGACAAAGGGGTAGCGTATGCTCACCAGCGTTTTGGATTTTTTAATCCGTAATTTGCTCGAGTTTCTGATTTTGTTGTTGCTTGCTCGGTTTTATTTACAAGCAGCTAAGGTGTCTTTTCGTCATCCACTAGGGCAATTTGTCCTTGCGCTGACCAACTGGCTGGTACTACCGGTGCGAAAATTAATTCCACCGTTTAAAACCTACGACAGCACCAGCATGGTACTGGCGTGGCTGATTGCGTTTGGGATGCATTCGCTACTGCTGGCGATTACGCCATGGCCGTTTGATTTTTCGGCCGGCGCATCAATCGTCGCTTTGGCGCTCACTGCGACCTTAGAACTAGTGAAAATGTCGCTCTATCTGCTGTTTGCCGCCGTGATTGGCCAGGCGTTAATGAGCTGGCTGGCGCCATACAATCCACTGATGCCAACGTTAACAGGTTTAACCGCACCATTTTTACGCCCGATTCAAAAAATCATTCCACCCATTGGTGGCATTGATATTTCGCCCTTAGTATTGATCCTGCTGATTCAATTGATTTTGGGCGTGGTCATTGCAGAGCTTGAACCGATCTTACTGCAAAGCGTGAAGGTCATTGGATAATAAAAAAGGGGCTTGATAGAGCCCCTTTTTTTAGATCATTCAGAAGCATAGGCAGGTGTATACCCCTCCCACCTAGTGACCAGAATACCTACGAGCCAATACGGCGCTGAGTATCATCAGGATTTGGATTACCTTGCGGATCAACGCGGCGGAACTCGCCATCAATCACCCCATCTTGTGGCGGCATGCCGCCCGTCGGGCTGACTGCTGGTGCTGACTTTCCCCATGGCAAGAGTAAAATAAGCCCAATAACATCACCAAGCAAACCAGGGATAATAAATAAAACGGCGGCAATATAATAACGCGCCACACTAAATAGGCTATGTAACCCTAGGCGACCACTCCGTAAGTCATTCATTAAGGTTAGACCAATGCCTAAACGCTGATGGCGCAACATCATAACGCCCAGACCAAAGCTCAATAGCACGACAAGTAACATCGGAAACGTACCAATCGCGTCAGAGAGCCAAATCAGTGACATGATCTCGATAAACGGATACGCCAAGAAACAGGCAAAAACTAAATACGGCATGAAAAATCCTCAACCATGAACACATTCCAACAGTCGATCGTAGTATGGTGCAATTGCCCCAATGAGACCAGCGCCACAGCGCTGGCCAACGGCATTATTAACGCTCGCTTAGCCGCTTGTGTGAACCAAATGGGAACGGTAAAGTCTACGTACCACTGGAATGGTGGAATCGAAACCGCACAAGAAGTTCCGCTAATGATAAAAACCACGCTTGCGGCGTATCCAAAGCTTGAAACTTGGCTGCTTGAGCACCATCCTTACGACGTACCCGAAATCATTGCCCTCCCCATCATGGCGGGCAGCCCGAGTTACCTTACTTGGATAGCTCAAGAAACACGCAGCTCTGAACAAGGTAGTACCAAATGATGTCGCGCTTTATTACTTGCTTGCTGATGTGCTTTTTTTCAATAGCCGCTTGGGCTAGTGCGGATTTTTTACCGCCAGAAAAGGCCTTCAAACCCAACTTAGTGCAAATTGATGACAACACGGTTGAGGTGCGCTTTGCCATCGCCCCTAAATATTATTTGTACCGCGACCGAATCAGTGTGTCAGCGCAAGGCTTAGACCTTAAAGTTGAAATGCCCAAAGGCGAAATTAAAAACGACCCTAGCTTTGGCAAAGTAGCTGTTTTTCACGACCAATTAATTGTTCGCATCAATAGCAAGCAGCCGATCTCGGCGCAGCAAGCGATTACGCTGAAATTCCAAGGCTGTGCGGAGGCTGGCATCTGTTACCCGCCGCAAACCCAGACGATGAAGCTGGGGGATACCAAAATTCCCGCCCTAAAGCAGCTTTTCGGCGCTAACGACAACACCCCCGAAGAACAATTTTTCGGGGGTAGTTTTTTTAGTACCCTCGCGATTTTCTTTGTCGCCGGTATTGGCCTCGCGCTCACTGCTTGCATGTACCCACTCATTCCCATCGTATCTGGCATTGTGATCGGGCAAAAAGCAGCGCGGCGCTGGCACGCGTTTAGCCTGACCTTTGTGTATGTGCAAGGCATGGCGATTTCGTATACCGCGATTGGGGTGGCCGCCGCTGCAACGGGCACACTGCTGGTCGTCGCTTTGCAGCAGCCTTGGGTGATTGCGCTGTTTGCGCTGTTTTTTGTGGCGATGGCCTTGTCGATGTTTGGCCTATTTAACTTTCAACTGCCCAGCGCGCTGCAAAGTAAGCTCAATGAAGCGAGCATGAAGCTTCCCGGCGGCAAATGGACATCAGTGCTGCTAATGGGGCTCTTATCGGCGTTGATTATCGGCCCGTGTATTGCACCGCCGCTCGCGGCTGCACTGGCCTACATTGGTCAGACTGGCGACTTATGGCTAGGCGGGGCTGCGCTGTACAGTATGGCCTTAGGGCTGGGCGTACCATTGCTGGCAATTGGCGCTTTTGGCTCAACCGTGCTGCCTAAAATTTCAGGCAAAGTGATGAAAGGCGTCAAAATCGTTTTTGGCATAGTATTGCTCGCTATGGCAATCTGGGTATCGCGTCCACTATGGGAACCCCTCCTGGGTATTAATAATCACAGCGAATTGGCATTTGAAACAGTGAAAAGCAATAGCGCGCTTGATCAAGCCTTAGCCGCCGCCAAAGGCCAACGCGTGATGGTCGATTTTTACGCCGATTGGTGCGTGAGCTGCATCGAGTTTGAGCGTAAAACGCTGAGCCAGCCAGCGGTACAAGCCGCGTTAAAAGACTACAAATTGATCCGTGTCGACGTCACCGCCAATAGCGCTGAGGATGCCGCCCTGCTGGCACGTTACAAGCTGTATGGGCCACCCGCCTTGATTTTCTATGCTAACGACGGTGCGGAGCTTAAGCAGCGTGTTATCGGCTTTCAAGGGCCCGAACAATTTATCGCCACACTACGAGGCTTGGAACAATGAAACGACTGCTTGCTAGCGCCCTGCTCTGCCTTAGCGTGAACGTTTGGGCGGTAGATTCGATCTGGTCAATGAGTTTTCCCGATCCACAAGGTAAAGCTCAGGCGATGAAACAATGGCAAGGCAAAATGGTGATTGTGAATTATTGGGCCACGTGGTGCGGGCCGTGCCGCGTCGAAATGCCTGAAATGATTGCGCTGCAAAAGCAATATGGCAAAAAGGTGCAATTTATCGGGATTGCCATCGATGAGCCTGCACCATCGGCACAATTTGCCAAACAAATTGGCGTCAATTATCCGATTTTAATCGGTGGCAATAGCGCGATGAATTTAATGCGCAGCCAAGGCAATAATTTGGGGGGGCTGCCATTTACCGTGTTTTTTGACGCCAAAGGCCAGCAAGTGAGCAAACATGTGGGAAAGATCACAAAAGCTGAAATGGAAGCGCAAATAAAAAAATACGCCCCGTAGGGCGTATTTTTTATGCTTTAAAAACAGAATCTAGAAACCGCAGAACACGTCGCGCATCATCGCCACCACGACCAGCGTGCGAATATCGCCCACGCGGTAATACACGCGATTAGCATCTTTGCGCGTTCTTAATACGCCTTTCTCTCGCATTAGTGCTAAATGCTGTGAAATATTCGATTGGGTTGTGCCTACGCGCTCAACGATATCCTGCACACTCACCTCTTGATCGGCCAGCACACATAAAATCTTCAAACGTAAAGGGTGAGACATTGCTTTCATCGCCCGTGACGCTTGGTCGATGTGCTCATCATCCATCTCTTCAATTGATTCAATCATTTTGGAGTTTCTTTTATTTATTTTTTGGGCTGTAGGCTTGAGCCGAATCAGCATTATGCCAAATTGCGACGATCTAACATCAGCTTGAGTTAGAATACTAACCGTGTTTGAAATCTATTCGCAACCGCAGACTGCAAATATTTTAGCAAGTTGCAAGCGAATCTTCATAGGACTTTGTCATGCCACAACAAATCACTCCCGTACTTCTTCTTATTCTTGACGGCTTTGGCTACCGCACCGGTGGCGATGACAATGCCATTTTGCACGCGCGTAAACATCATTTCGATCGCTTGTTCAGCCAATATCCGTTCACGACGATTAATGCTTCTGAGCAATTTGTCGGCTTGCCAGCAGGTCAGTTTGGCAACTCAGAAGTGGGCCACTTGAACATCGGCGCGGGCCGTATCGTTCAGCAAGACATCAGCCGCATCGATTGCGATGTAGCCGATAAAACCATCGGTGATAATCCAGTATTCAAACAAGCCATCGATACGGTTAAAGCCAGCGGCAAAGCGCTGCATATCATGGGTTTGATGTCAGATGGAGGCGTACACTGCCATGAAAACCACGTGTTTGGCCTGATTGAAGCCGCAGCCAAAGCGGGCGTCAGCGATATCCGTGTACACGCCTTCCTCGATGGTCGTGACACCCCGCCACGTAGCGCCGAAGTCTATTTGCAACGACTACAAACTGTCTGTGATGCAAACAGCGCCAAAATCGTCGGCATCGTTGGCCGTTACTGGGCGATGGACCGCGATACACGTTGGGAACGAGTTGAACCTGCGTATAAGCTCGTTGTTGACGGTGTAGGTCTCTACAGCGCAGCCACGGCGCTTGAAGGCCTGAAAGACGCTTATACACGCGACGAAAACGACGAGTTCGTTTCAGCCACCGTCATCGGCACACCAACTCGCATGGAAGACGGTGACGCGGTGATCTTTATGAATTTCCGTGCCGACCGTGCGCGCCAATTGACGACAGCGTTGACTTCAGCTGAGTTCAAAGGCTTTGAGCATCCTCAGCGTCAGCCAAAATTGGCTTTCTTCTGCTCAGCAACTGATTACGGTTCGGCCTACAGCCACCCAGTGGCCTACACCAAAGAAAAAGTGAAAAACAGCTTTGGTGAATACATTGCAGGTCTTGGCTTGAAACAATTGCGTATTGCTGAAACTGAAAAATATCCGCACGTGACATATTTCTTGTCTGGTGGCGAAGAAAAAGAATTTGCCGGTGAAGATCGCATTTTGGTGCCATCACCGAAAGTGGCTACCTACGATTTGAAACCAGAAATGTCTGCGGCCGAAGTAACAGAAAAAATGATCGAGGCGATCAATAGCAAACAGTACGCAGCGATTATTTGTAACTACGCCAACGGCGATATGGTTGGCCACAGCGGTATTTTCGACGCAGCAGTTAAGGCGGTTGAAGCGCTCGATGAGTGTGTAGGCAAAGTGGTTGCCGCGCAATTGGCCATCGGTGGTGAAGTATTGATCACGGCCGATCATGGCAATTGCGAGATGATGTACGACAAAAACTCTGGCCAGCCACACACACAGCACACCACCGACTTGGTACCGTTCTGCTACGTGGGCCGTCCTGCTCGCCTGTCACCTGGCGGCGCACTCAAAGACATCGCACCGTCGCTATTGGCAATGATGGGTCTGCCGCAACCAAGCGAAATGACAGGTCAGTCACTGATCAATTTTCTGTAATTAATATAAATTGGGTTTAGGGAATTGGACGAATCAAGTAAAGTTATGCACTCTGACAGGACTCTGAGTTAAAGCTGTGCGTGTACGTTTACTTGTTTCGCTGATTACTGCTGGCCTCGTGACCAGTACGTCCTTAGTCGCTGCGCCCGCTGCGACTAAGGCGCCCAATGCCAGCGTTAAAGAAAAAGAAGCCAAACAAGCCGAGCTGAAAGATCTGCGCGGCCAAATCCAGCAATTACAAAAAGAATTATCCGCCAATGAGTCTTCGCGTAGCGAAGCGGCCGATGCCCTGAAAGAATCAGAAAAATCGATTTCCGAAGCCAATCGTGTTCTGGGCGAACTAGCTCACGAACGAGCCTTAACAGCGAATGAACTCGCGCAATTGGAAGCGGACATCGCCCGCACCCGCATTAGCATTCGTGCCAGCCAGAGTCGCCTGAGCGAATTATTAAAAAGTCGCTACAAATTAGGCCAGCTTGAAGCTTGGCGTTTGGTATTAAACCAAAAAGACCCCAATCAAGTTAGTCGTGACTTAACGTATTACAAGCATTTGGCACGCTCGCAACAACAATTGGCGACGCAGCTTGAAACTCAGCTGGAACAACTCAATCAATTAGCCGAAGAAATCCAGCAAAAAAACGCGCAATTACAAGAAATTGCCCGCAATAAACAAATCCAGCGCGAGCAATTGGTGAATGAGCAGCAAGAGAAAAAAGCCGTAGTTAACCAGTTATCAAAAGAAATCGCCGACCAGCGAAATCAAATTCAAAAACTCGCCGCCGATGAAAAGCGTCTAACTCAGCTAACCGAACGCCTCAATGCGCTGATTAAAAAGCAAGAGGCCGAACGCGCTCGCCAGCTAGAAAAACAACGCCAAGAAGCCAAAAAACGGGCAGAGCAACAAGCCCGTGCCAAAGCCGAGCGCGCGGCACGTCAAGCCAAGCAAGCTCAAGAAGCGAAAGCCGCTGGCCGCCCTGCGCCAACGCCTGAGCCAGAACCAAAAGAAGAAGCGACGCAAATCAATGAAAACTTACCGAATCCAGCACTTGCTGGGGCTAATTTCGCCTCGCTCAAAGGCAAGTTAAGTCTACCCGTTAAAGGTGCTGTTATTGGTAAGTTTGGTGCGCCACGCGGTGAAGGTGGCACATGGAAAGGCTTGATGATCAAGGCCAATAATGGTCAGTCAGTACACGCCATTGCCAGTGGTCGGGTGGTCTTTGCCGATTGGCTACGCGGTTTTGGTAACTTAATGATTATCGATCATGGTGGCGGCTATATGAGTTTATATGGTGCCAATGAAAGCGTACTTAAACGCGTTGGTGATAGCGTTAAACCCGGTGATGTAATTGCTACCGTTGGCAATAGCGGTGGCATGGCAGAATCTGGCGTATACTTCGAAATCAGATATAACAGTCGTCCACTCGATCCATTGCAGTGGGCCAAATAACAAGCACGAACAGGAAACTTGGGATGCCTAACAAGCCATACAGCCGCTGGCAAAAAATTAGCCTTTTGGCTGCGGGTGCCGGTCTCGGCGCCGTACTTAGCCTTTCACTGACTGCTACGGCAGATAAAGAAGCCAGTAGCAATCCGCTACCGATTGATGAGTTACGCGCATTTTCTACCGTGTTTGGCCTGATCAAACAAAGCTATGTTGAACCAGTGGAAGATAAAAAACTGATCAATGAAGCGATTAAAGGCATGGTGTCAGGGCTCGATCCGCATTCAAGCTATCTGGACGAAAATGACTTCAAAGATCTGAAAGCCAGCACCCAAGGCGAGTTTGGTGGCTTGGGTCTTGAAGTGAATATGGAAGACGGCCTCGTTCGTATCGTATCGCCTATTGAAGACACGCCAGCGTATCGTGCAGGCATTAAGGCTGGCGACTACATCGTTAAAATTGATGATTTGCAAGTCCAGGGCATTTCCTTGAATGAAGCTGTGTCGAAAATGCGCGGCAAACCTGGCACTAGCGTGACGCTAACGGTATTGCGTAAAGGTGAATCAAAACCGTTGGTGCTGAATTTAAAACGCGCGATCATTAAAACGCTAAGCGTGAAATCCAAGTTAGCCGAGCCCGGCTACGGCTATATCCGCGTTACGCAGTTCCAAGAGAAAACCACGGAAAACCTCGCCCAAGCAATTGAAGCTTTGTACAAAGAAAACAAAGCGCCACTCAAAGGCTTGGTGCTGGATTTACGTAACGATCCGGGCGGCTTGCTCGATGGTGCCGTCGGTGTATCGGCCGCCTTCTTGCCGAAAGACGTATTGGTGGTTTACACCGAAGGCCGCACCGCAGATGCAAAAATTAAGCTGACCGCAAGCCCGCAATATTATCAGCGTGATGCCGGCAAAGACTATTTCAAAACCACGCCGAAAGACGTGAAATCGGTGCCACTGGTTGTGCTAGTCAATGGTGGCTCAGCCTCGGCATCTGAAATCGTTGCGGGTGCTTTGCAAGATCATAAACGCGCACTGGTAGTTGGCACACAAACCTTTGGTAAAGGCTCGGTACAAACCATTTTGCCAATCGATGCCAAGAGCGCACTGAAGTTAACAACTGCACGTTACTTCACGCCAAATGGCCGCTCAATTCAAGCCAAAGGTATTACGCCAGATATCGTCGTTGAAGAAGCAACACTTAACGGCAAAGAAGACAATGGTTTCCGTCTGCGCGAAGCCGATTTGGGTCGTCACCTCGATAATCCTACCGACAAAGACGCAGGCAAAGCCACACCAGCGCCAAGCAACACGACTAAAGCGCCAGCCAAGCCCAGCACCAAAGTGGGTAGCGAAGTGGAAAGCGAAGAAAACCCACGTGAATTGGTATCGAAGTCTGACTACCAATTGCAACAAGCTTTGAACGTACTGAAAGTGCAGCAATTGCTCCTGAATAAACCAGCTAGCAAGTAAGTACACGCAACAACATCTACCCCTTAATCACGCAAGTGACTAAGGGGTATTTTATTTTTAGCCTTATAAAATAATCACCCCAAACCAATACCAGCTAAGGTATTGAGAACCAGCTTTATAATTTAATATTTCAGCCCAAAGCCCCAAAAACCTGCTGCACAAAAGTGAAAAAAGGTTTAATCTAAAACAACGATAAGACTTATCGATAAGGGGCTGCCATGAAACACCATCATGACGAGATTAAACATCGCGACATTGTTTTTAGCGCACATCCGCTAGAGCAAGCCAGCCAAGCCGCTCGATTACTCAATCGCATCGCAGGCGTCGAATGCCAAGTGTTTGTCCGCCAGCATCGTATTAGCGTGCAATACCACATCGATCAACATACATTGATTGAGCTGGAAACACGCTTGCAAGAAGCCGGCTTTCATCTGGACAACAGCATTTTGCAAAAAATTAAACGTGCCTTAGTACATTACTGCGAAGAAGTGCATTACGACAACCGCGCGATCCCTGAACACAATATTAAAAGCCGTGATGTCTACGTCAAAGTATGGGAAAAACACCCGCACGGCGACCATGACGACACCCCTGAAGAGCTGCGCCGCTATTTATAATTGCGCAATCGACTTTTGATATCGCTTAAGCCAAGCCCTGCCCCGATTGTTATAATCGGGGCTTATTCTTTTGTGGCGGCCCCATCATGACATTTTGCCCGACTCGCAGCGCCCAGATTGAGCTTGATGACGAACAACTGCTGCGCTATAGCCGCCATATTTTGCTCGACGAACTTGGCATCGAAGGCCAAGAAAAAATCAGTGCCGCGCATGTGCTGATGATCGGTGCTGGGGGCTTGGGCTCTCCCCTGTCGCTTTACTTGGTCAGCGCTGGCGTGGGCACGTTAACGATTATCGACGATGACGACGTTGACTTAACCAATCTACAGCGCCAAATTGTCCATACCGAAGCGCGTGTTGGCAGTAATAAAGCCGAATCGGCCAAAGCCACGCTCAGCGCACTTAATCCACACATTACGATCAATGCGATTGGCGAACGCGCTGACGCGGTACGCTTGGCTCAATTAGTCGCCGCAGCCGATGTTGTGGTTGATTGCTGTGATAATTTCGAAACGCGTCACGCCGTAAACCGTGCCTGCGTTGAAGCAAAAAAACCGTTAGTCTCAGGCGCGGCCGTACGCTTTGATGGCCAAATTACCACATTTGACTCACGCGTCGACGGTGCGCCGTGCTACCACTGTCTGTTTGGCGAAGATGGCGACGCCAATGACAGCCCTTGCGCGACTTTTGGCGTCTTTGCACCGCTCGTTGGCATTATTGGCGCGGCGCAAGCGGCTGAAACGCTGAAAGTGATTTCCGGCTGCGGCGAAGTATTGCGTGGCCGCTTGCAGCTCTACGATGCTCGCACTGCGCGCTGGCGCGAAATGCGCTACAAAAAAGACCCCGCTTGCCCCATTTGCAGCAATCAATCTGCAGCGGTCAATCCATCCGCAGCGCAAAATAATACTGATGAACGATAAACCACGCCGCCCTTCAATGCAGGACGTTGCCGATCGGGTAGGCACGTCCAAAATGACGATCAGTCGCTATTTACGCTCGCCCGAGCTCGTTGCGCCCGCAACGGCAGCGCGCATTACACAAGTCATGGCTGAGCTGGGCTATATTCCCAGTCGCGTGCCCGAAATGTTGGCGAATGATCGCAGCCGCGCAATTGGCGTGCTATTGCCTTCGATGTCGAATCAGGTGTTTAGCGCGGTAGCACAAGGGATTGAAGAAATCACCTTCCCTGCCGGTTATCACATTTTATATGGCCACTACGGCTACGATATGCTGCGCGAAGAGCAACAGATCGAGCAACTATTGTCATTTCACATCGATGGCTTGCTGCTCTCCGAATCGCAGCATACCGAGCGCACGCTCAAAATGCTGGAAGTCGCGAATATTCCTGTCGTTGAAATGATGGAGCTACCCGCACGACCCATTGATCAAGCCGTCGGGCTCGATCATGCCGCTGCAGCGTATGCGATGGTCGAGGCAATGATTGCGCGTGGGCGTCGCCATATTGTCTATTTGGCCGCCCGCCTTGATTATCGAACCCAGCTTCGGGAACAAGGTTATCGGCAAGCAATGACACAGGCCAATTTGCCCTGCCAAATCGTACAAACGAATGCATCGTCGACCTTTAGTCTTGGCGCACAACTCTTAACCCAAGCGCAGCGTGGAGTACCCGAAGTGGACGGTTTATTCTGCACCAACGACGATATCGCCGCTGGCGCGCTACTGGCCGCCCAAGCGCAAGGCTTGCAGATTCCACGCGATTTAAGCATTGCTGGTGTTAATCATCTAGACATTGGTTTGGCACTGCAGCCGCAGTTGGCGAGTATTATGACGCCGCGCCATGAAATTGGACGCCAATCTGCGCAGCGCTTAATTGCTCGCATTAACGGTGAACAGATTGATCAAGCTGTACTCGATCTTGGCTTTGAATTGTTTTTAGGCGGCAGCCTTTAAACAGTACACCAAATACCTAAACAGGTATTTATCTGCAACCAATATAAATAATGGCTTGCAGCAATATACATCAAAACACGCTTATCATTTCCTCGTATAAGTACAATTCCTAGTCTGATTTAAATCAAATATGTAGCAAAAGCCATTGCAACTACATCGCAGCTCAAGGCAAAATGTTACCCATAACATGTTACCAGTAACAACACTTATCGATGGGAGTCGATTTTATGGATAACGCTAAAATTTACGTCCTGATGGGCGTCTCAGGCTGCGGTAAATCGGCCGTTGCCACCGCGCTGGCTCAGCAATTAAACGCAGCCTTGCTCGATGGAGATTTTCTTCATTCACGCGCCAATATCGCCAAAATGGCCTCAGGTCAGCCGCTCAACGACGACGATAGAGCGCCATGGCTCGCTGCGTTAAACGATGCCGCGTTTGCAATGCAACGCACCAATGCAGTGTCTCTCATCGTATGCTCGGCGCTAAAAAAAGCCTATCGAGATCGCTTGCGTGCAGGTAACCCCAACTTGGCGTTTATTTTCCTCGACGGTGAGTACGATTTGATCGCCGAACGCCTACGCCAACGTCAAGGACATTTTCAAAAGGAAGGCATGCTCACGTCACAATTTGCCACTTTAGAGCGACCTGATTCAAGCGAAACCGATGTGCATAGCGTGGATATTACCCCGCCTTTAGCAGACGTTGTGGCAGCTGCGAAAGCCATTATTTTGGCGCAGGAGAAATAGCATGGAAACGTTCACACTGATTTTCACTGCCATCGGCTCAGTATTGTTGCTGCTATTTTTGGTGATGAAAGCACGTCTACACGCCTTTGTTGCGCTGATGTTGGTCTCAATTGGCGCAGGGATTTTCTCTGGCATGCCGATCGAAAAAATCGCCGATACGATGCAAAAAGGCATGGGTGGCACTTTGGGCTTTTTGGCCATTGTCGTCGCGCTCGGTGCCATGTTTGGCAAAATTTTGCACGAAACGGGCGCACTCGATCAAATTGCGGTGAAATTGCTCGACAAATTCGGTCATAGCCGTGCCAATTACGCGCTGGGTATCGCCGGTTTGATTTGTACGCTACCGCTGTTTTTCGACGTGGCGATTGTTTTGCTGATTGGTGTCGTATTTGCCGTAGCGCGCCGTACTGGTGGTAATGTAATTAAACTGGCAATTCCGCTGTTTGCTGGTGTCGCGGCTTCTGCAGCATTCTTACTGCCGGGACCAACGGCGATGCTGCTGGCTTCGCAAATGAACGCGGATTTTGGCTGGATGATCGCGCTTGGCTTAGCGGCTGCGATTCCAGGCATGTTGCTGGCTGGCCCGATCTACGGCAACTTTATCAGCAAATACGTTTCACTGCCTTTGCCCGCCGATGTCAACGAGCCTAGCCTTGGCAAAGGGCAAATGCCGTCGTTTGCCTTTAGCATCTCGCTGGTACTCTTTCCCCTACTGCTGGTCGGTTTGAAAACGATCGCGGCGCGTTTTGTTGACCCAGCCGGTGCGGTTTATCCTTGGCTGCAATTGATTGGTCACCCATTCACAGCAATCTTGCTGGCGTGTTTATTGGCAATTTATGGCTTGGCGCTGCGCCGTGGGATGAGCCGCGATAAAGTCATGGAAGTATGCAGCGCCGCATTGCAACCTGCTGGCATTATCCTGCTAGTCACTGGCGCAGGTGGTGTCTTTAAACAAGTATTGGTTGATTCTGGCGTCGGCCCCGCTCTGGGCAACGCGTTGATCGGTGCAGGGTTGCCAATTGCACTAGCCTGCTTTGTTCTTGCCGCCGCAGTACGAGTGATTCAAGGCTCAGCCACAGTGGCTTGTTTGACGACGGTTGGCTTGGTCTTGCCTGTGATCGAATTGGCTGGTTATTCCGGCGCGCAGTTGGCGGCGTTGTCTATTTGCATTGCCGGCGGCTCAATCGTACTCAGCCACGTAAATGATTCAGGATTCTGGCTATTTGGTAAATTTACCGGCGCGAATGAAGCACAGACCTTAAAAACTTGGTCGGTGATGGAAACGATACTTGGCACAACAGGTGCTGGTGTCGGGATGCTAGCCTTCAGCGTGATTTAGCTTTCAAGCGACGTGAAAAAGCCGCCATAATGGGCGGCTTTTTCATTGTAAAAATCAAGATCAAAACAACTCAATATCGTCATATTTCGAACTGGTATTGGCCAATTTCACCGAACCCGCCAGTTCAATTGCCTCATTAATCGGCACACCTTTTAGAATGGCATCAAAGAGCATTTTCTCTTGCTCCATCGTGTACTGCGAACGAATACGCTCTTGCAATTTCAGCCACTCCGACGGAATAAACATCGCCTGCCGATCTGCGACCAATTCGGCCAGCGCACTCACCGTGCCGCACACGTGCTCCAACCGCTGGGATAAGCGATCATAAAACTGAAACGCCATAACCGATTTAATATTTTGCTCATTAATTTCCGCCACACGTGCTTCAACATTTATTTCTGCGGGTAGCTGCTGCCCAACCTCCAGCAAGGCCTCTTTAAACGCTTCTATATGTGCGGCGGTGGCAGAAAATGAATTGGCTAAGGTATTCAGCGAAGCGCTACTGTCTTCCATCGCATGGCGAACTTGGGCAACAACGATACCAAGCATCAAAATCGTTTCCTGCACCTGACTCCAATTCAAGTCAGGGTTGAGCGCCGCTGAGCCGCTACTTGGAATTTTTACCATCTTAGTCGCCCATTATTCAGATGGTCTATTTATAGAACTCAATCCCGCAAGTTGCTAAGTGCACAACTCAATTAACAACTGATTTCCAACACCGAAAGCGCCGTCGCACAGTCAAACGACCAAGATTGCCGCGTATCGCTCGCAACGGAGCAGTAAGTATGCAGATCTAATTGCCAAACTTGTAAAAACCAGTTTTCACGCTCTAAGCAGTTAAAGTACCATGTATTTTGCTGCTGAAATAACTCAAAACGAGCCAAACCACCAACAATGCCCGTCCCCAAAGCCTTTAACAACGCTTCTTTTGCCACCCACAATAAGTAAAATATCGTGGTTTGCTCTTGCCCCACCAAACTCTGCAAATAGCGCACTTCATTGGGACTGAAATATTGCTCGGCAATCGCAATAACATTACGCCCCGGACGCACAGATTCAATATCAATGCCGACTCGGCCTGCGCCCAAGGCAGCCCCCACCCAGTGTGGATTGTGAGTCCACGATACACCCTCGGCACTGACCCAATGCTTCGCGTATGGACGACCAGAGTCGTGGGCCCCTAGCTCAGTCTGCACGCCTTGCTCGCGCAATAATTCAATCGCGAGGTAGCGAGCAGCTAAAAACTGCTTCTTGCGCTCCGAGTGAGTAATCTGCGCCAATCGTGCGACCTGGGTTTCATCTAAAGAAGTAGAGACGCCACTCAGATCAAGCTCAGCACTAAATGGCATAACCGCAATGGAGCCCATTCTTAATCCTTGTTGTCATAAAAAAAGCGACCATCAGGTCGCTTTTTCATTGCCATTGTGTCGCTTAAACCGAGAATGAAGAGCCACAACCGCAGGTTGATTGTGCGTTCGGGTTCTTAATTGTGAATTGAGAGCCTTCCAAGCTTTCAACGTAGTCGATTTCCGCGCCAACAAGGTATTGATAGCTCATCGGGTCAACCAGCAAAGTCACGCCATTTTTGGTAATTGGCGTATCGTCTTCGTTGACGATTTCGTCAAACGTAAAGCCATATTGGAAGCCTGAACAGCCACCACCCGTCACAAAGACGCGCAATTTCAGATCTGGGTTGCCTTCCTCGGCGATTAGCTCACTCACCTTCGCTGCCGCGTTATCGGTGAAAATAAAAGGCATTGGCATGTCGGTAGTCATCACAGCTCCGAAAATAATAGTTGACTAAAACAGTATGAATTATCCGCTGCAACGGCAACAAGGTCAATTGGCACAATCACCTTCAGCGCAAATTTACGCTTTTTTCGGCTCGGTGCGCGGCACATCGGCTGGCGAAACTTCTTCGCGCTTGCCATTGTGGACATGCACCAGATGGCCTTCGATCACTGCACCAGGGTGCATTTCCAAAGTTTTATACGCCAAATCGCCAACAATGCGTGATTTCGCTTGCAGCTCGACGTAATGACTCACTTCAATCGGGCCGCGAATTTCACCGTTTAGAATTAAATGGCTGCACTGTACTTTGCCTTCAATGCGCGCTTTTTCACTCACGACCAAGGTGCCATTTTTTTCATCGGCCATGCTCACATTGCCGATAATCACGCCATCTACGCGTAAACCACCGGCAAATTGCACATCACCCGTCAGCGTGGTGCCGTGCCCGATCAGGCTATCAATTTTGGTGCTGCCTTTTTTCTTGCTAAACATCACGTCTCCTTATATTTTTTTCTGACAACTCGCCAAAACCTGATTGCCTTGCTCGCCAAAGAATTGCACGTCCATCGCCAGATTACTTGCACCAGCAGGTGGCGTTAATTCGCCCTCTAGCTTGGCATAGTGCCGGGCTTGGACTTTAATAATCGGGGCTTGCCCTTGGCTGATGCGCGCTTTTTTTCCATCTGCCTGAAACTGCAAATTCACCTGCAGGCGACCAAGCAATTCGTCGGTGCGATTCGTGCCTTGCACCAGCAACAATCGATAGCGAAATTTCCCCGGTTCAAGCGGTTGCAAATCGCAGGCTACGAAACTCGCAATACGTGATCTATCGTTGCTTTGCAATAAAGACTCAAAAAACGACAGCGTCTCACGCATTGCCGCAACGTCTTGTTGCGCTTGCTTTTGCGCTTGCGCAAGGGCATCACGCTCTGACGTTAGGATCGTAACCTGTTGCGTCAACAGAGCCGCTGAAGCTGTTAAAGAGGCAATTTGTGCCTGCGCTTTATGCGTGGCGGTTTGGTGCTGCGATTGCGTCTGTGCTTGCTCTGATAAAAACTGTCGATACCCAAGCCAGTATCCGGCCATGAGAATTGCTAGCATTAAGCAACAGAGCAATACCCACCTAAGCAATTTACCACGCCACGTTTCTTGCGGACGAAGCGTTAAAGGCGCGGCAGTCAGCCGCGCCCGATGGGCACGATACAGGCGTTTAATCGGCATTGAGGCTTATGGCAACAATGGCACGACATCGAGGCCGTGCTGTTCATTCAAGCCAAACATCAAGTTCATCACTTGCACCGATTGGCCTGAAGCGCCCTTCACTAGATTGTCTTCGACCACCAAGATCACCAGCAAGTCGCCGTTGCCTGGACGATGCACCGCAATCCGCGCTGTGTTGCTGCCACGCACTGAGCGCGTTTCTGGGCAAGAGCCCGCTGGCATCACGTCAACAAATGGCTCGCCAGCAAAACGCTCTTCGAATAGTTTTTGGATATCAGCCGCTTTACCCGCTTCGGTTAAGCGCGCGTAAATCGTTGAATGAATACCGCGGATCATCGGCGTGAGGTGCGGCACGAAAGTCAATTCAACGGGCGCGCCGTGAATTGCCGACAAGCCTTGCATAATTTCTGGCGAGTGGCGGTGGCCTTTGACGCCGTAGGCTTTGAAATTGTCGCCCGCCTCGGCAAACAAAGTACCGACTTCGGCTTTACGACCAGCACCAGAAACACCCGATTTGCAGTCGGCGATAATGCCGCTGGTTTCAATTAATTTCGCGCCATTTTCAATCAACGGCAACAGGCCAAGCTGCACTGAAGTTGGGTAGCAGCCCGCCATGCCGATCAAACGCGCTTGTTTGATCGCTTCGCGATTCACTTCAGGCAAACCGTACACGGCTTCAGCGAGCAGATCGGTACAGCTATGCTCCATCGCGTACCATTTAGCGAATTCAGCCGGGTCTTTCAGGCGGAAATCAGCCGCCAAGTCGATGACTTTGACGCCCGCGTCGAGTAATTCGCGTGCTTGCGCCATTGCTACGCCGTGCGGCGTGGCAAAGAATACAACGTCACATTCGGTCAGTTGGGCTTCTTCAGGGGTAGAGAACGCGATATCAACGCGGCCACGCAGGCTAGGGAACATTTCTGCGACTTTCATTCCCGCTTCTTTGCGCGACGTTACGGCATGCAATTGCACATCGGGGTGGCGAGACAACAAACGCAATAACTCAACCCCAGTGTATCCAGTACCGCCAACAATCCCTACCTTGATCATGCCTAACCCCCGTGAAAATGTCAGCATGATCATAAAACAAAAAGCCTTACAGAGACAGGCGCAGGACGAAAAAAACGCTCATTTTGCGCACGATAGGCAATAAAAAAGCCACCCCGAAGGATGGCTTTCTGAGCAGAACCAAAAACGAATTAACGTTTTGAGAACTGTTTGCGACGACGAGCGCCACGCAGACCGACTTTCTTACGCTCAACTTCACGAGCGTCACGAGTAACCAGACCTGCTGATTTCAATGCTGGCTTCAGAGCTGCATCGAATTCGATCAGAGCACGAGTGATACCGTGGCGAACCGCACCAGCTTGGCCAGACTCGCCGCCACCAGCTACGTTTACCATGATGTCAAAAGCTTCGAGGTTGCTAGTGATTTCCAGTGGCTGACGAACGATCATGCGGCCAGTTTCGCGAGCGAAGTACTGATCCAGATCTTTACCGTTTACCACGATATTGCCAGTACCTTTGGTGATGAACACACGAGCTACAGAGCTCTTGCGACGACCAGTACCGTAGTTGTATTTACCTACCATGATGCAATTCCTTTAGTTCTGCTTAGATAGCAAGAGATTTAGGTTCTTGCGCGGCGTGCGGGTGTTCGCTGCCAGCATAAACTTTCATCTTCTTGATCATTGCGTAGCCCAACGGACCTTTTGGAAGCATACCTTTAACGGCAAACTCCAAAGCACGGCCAGGGAATTTATTTTGCATTTCAGTGAAGGTACGCTCGTAGATACCACCTGGGTGACCCGTGTGACGGTAGTATTTTTTCGATGTAGCTTTATCGCCAGTAACGCGGAGCTTGTCTGCGTTTACCACAACGATGTAGTCGCCAGTATCGACGTGCGGGGTGTATTCAGCTTTATGTTTGCCACGCAGGCGTTTGGCGATCTCGGCAGCGAGACGGCCCAGCACTAAGTCTGTGGCGTCCACAACGAACCACTCGCGCTTCACCTCGTGCGGCTTGGCAGAAAAGGTTTTCATGACTGCTAGTCCACGTTTTTGATTTTGAGAAAGTCGAGAATTCTAACGAACAAGTTGCCACCCTGTCAAAGAGTTTATGCAAACAATCCGCAAACATTCACAGGCGGCAAAAAAAACGCAATCTAGTGTGACCCAGATTGCGCGAAATCCACCAAAAATGGAGGATGGAGGAGACGACACCAAGCAGGCCTGATGTCACATTGGATTATCCATGACATCTTTATGTAAGGCAAGTGGATTTGGTGCATCGCGACAAGAGGATGCACCAAATTAGAAACAATGCTAACGCAACGGGCATTTAAGCAGATTTCCCGCTAAAATAACCGGCATATCAGCACAATCGCGGCGTAAGGCCAAAAGGAGATACACGTGAAAGTTCGTGTCAAATGGGTAGAAGAAGTAAGTTTTCTAGCGACCTCTGAGTCAGGTCACGCTGTATTGATGGATGGCCCGCCTTCTGGCGGAGGGCGCAATCTAGGCCCTCGCCCCATGGAAATGCTGCTCATGGGAATGACAGGTTGCTCAACCTATGACGTGATTCATATCTTGAAAAAGGGGCGTGCTGATGTACGCGACTGCGTGGTTGAAGTGGATGCCGAGCGTGCAGAAACCGACCCAAAAGTCTTCACCAAAATCCATCTGCACTTTATTGTGACGGGCAAAGCACTCAAGCCCGAAGTAGTTGAACGCGCAATTAAGCTATCGGCAGAGAAATACTGCTCAGCCTCAATTATGCTGGGTCAAGTTGTGCCCATTACGCATGACTTTGAAGTGCTTGAAGCGAATTAATTGCTTTAATTAATGCGTTTGATGCGTGGCGAGCAGGCTTTTACGGAAAAAGTAGGCCGCCGCCACCACCGCGACAATACCCAAAATCGTTAGCAGCACAATCAACCAAGTCTGGCGCCGTCCTGACTCCATCGATTTTTGCACCGCCTGTTCGACAAACTGCTCTTTGAAGTGCGCATGCTGCGCCAAAGCCGTCGTTAAACGCTCTCCTGCCGGCTTCCACTCGCTCTCAACTACCACCACCGCCGCTTCTTTCTGGTTGGCGTTGGAATGCAACAGCACCTTATCTAGCGCGGCTAAGTACACATTAAATAATTGGATATCTTGCTCGATTAGCTCTTTATCGCGCGCATTCACCACTAATGTGCGTTGATATTCGTCGAGCAGCGACTGCGTTTCGGCAATATTGTGCCGTATCGTCGCCTCGTGCGGCGCTTTCTTGCCTTGCTCAGCATACGAAAGGTGATAGAGCGCATTCACGCGAATCA
The DNA here is from genome assembly GCA_041874755.1 of Chitinibacter sp. SCUT-21. Lineage (NCBI taxonomy): Bacteria > Pseudomonadati > Pseudomonadota > Betaproteobacteria > Neisseriales > Chitinibacteraceae > Chitinibacter > Chitinibacter sp. SCUT-21. Next base: position 2,825,496 of record CP102611.1, on the reverse strand, counting down.
AGAGAAAATCGCGCTCAATGCCCGATAAAATAGCCAAACTGCGGATAATACTCTCGTCGGTATACTCCAGCTCATCGGCCATCTGGCGAGTGCTAAGCACGCCGATCAGGCCAATGATTAGTAATGCAGAGACAGCGCCAGCAATAATCGCAATAAAGCGCTGATTAACCGATCTGACCATACACTAGGCTCGCTCCTGCTCGAATTGGATATATTTTGCATCTACTTGTGGCGCAGTAATCGCGTCGACCACTTTCAAGTCCCGCACCGACAAGCGACGCAAGGCCACCTGCCCCGCAAAGTAATGCATCGCCCCAGCGTAGAGCGCATGGGCAAAAGCGATGAAAATAAAGCCCATCGCCACTAAACCATGCAACTGGCGAATCAAGCCCATCGCCTGAGAATTCAAGGTCATTGGAATAGTAAAACCAACCATCTGTTGCCCAGCCAGATACGAAATACTCAATAAAATACCGCTACATGCCAAAAAGCCGATCAAACCATACAGTAATGAATGCATTACTTTGGCGACGAGCACTTGCGATTCATCCACGCCACAAGGCTTGGGTGCACCGTAGTAATTCAGTACAAGTAAGCGCAGCAAAGTAACGATAAAGGTTGCCTGCCCTAAAATTGAATGCAGCTGCATCAGCCCCGCATACATCGCACTCCCACGGCCAAGCCAGTGTGCAGCCCCCAAAGCAGCCAAAATGCCCAGCACCAGTAATACGGTAAGCCAGTGCATTAGAATTGAGGTTGGATGATAACGCGTCGCTTCGGCGGCTAAGTGTGTTGACTGATTCATGGCAAATCAATTTCCGTAGGAGAGTCTACTTTACCCTCTGTTTCAGAATACAACCATGCATATGGCAAGCCGATGAGTAGCGCACCGCCAACAATATTACCCAAGGTGGCTGGCAATAAATTCCCACTCAAAAACTCAGCAACGGTAATGTCTGCCCCCGCCAAAATTGCCGCAGGCACAAAGAATAAATTCGCAATACTGTGCTCCATTCCCAGCGCCACAAAGGTCATCACTGGCGCCCAGATCCCCACCATGCGCCCTAAAGTATCTTTGGCCGAATAACCCTGCCAAGCAGCCACACACACCAACATATTGGCCAGCACGCCTTTCATAAACACCACCTGAAATGGCTGATGCACTTTATGCTCGGCTAAATTAATTAAATACGGCGTCCACGGTTGATTGGCGGCGAGCAAACCCGTCATATGTGCAAAAGCCCAAGCAGCAAATAAGGCTCCGATCAAATTACCCGCATACGACACACCCCAGACACGCGCCACCTCGGGTAATTTCACCTTGCGGCGATACCATGGCACCATTTGGGTGGCGCAATTGGAGGTAAATAAATCCGCACCAGTTAAAACGACGGCAATAAAGCCAATCGGAAATACCGCGCCAAACAGCAATTTATCCAGCCCTGGATTTTGCGCCAAGAGCTGAATCGCCCCACCCGCCACAACGACCGACAATAAGGCTCCCAGCGAGATAAAAATGCCGCCGAGAAAAGCCATCACCAACAAACGTGGCGGCCTCAACGCCACTTTGGTGACGGCGGCTTCATCAATGTAATTAACTAAATGATCGGGACTAAGAATATTCGTTGCGGCCATTTTTAAAAATACCAACAAGACATGCGGAGATCATATTCTAGGCTTCGCACTATTAAAATAAATGCCCAAAATTAACAAATACCAATAAAAAAGAGCCGAATTATCGGCTCTTTTGTTCCAAATCAAACTTCACTGATTACTGACCTACTGCACCCAAAGCCGCATTACCAATTCTCGCTTGTTTTTTGGCCAGTTCGCGAGTTACAAACACTTTCATCGCAATTGATACGGCCAAGGCAAACAAGAAGATCCCAGCAAACACCACGGTCATCGCCGCGTAGCTGCCTGATGCTTCACGCAGGAAGGATGCGAATGAAGACCCTACCAAACCGGCCATCGCCCATGCAGTCAACACATAACCGTGGATCGCACTCACTTGCTTAGTACCGAACAAGTCGCCGATATACGCTGGCAAGGTTGAGAAGCCACCGCCATAACAAGTCATGATCAGATACAGCACAGCTTGGAAGATGATTGCGTCGCGCATTGAAGGCAAGAAGTAGAACGCAACGACTTCAATCGCAAAGAAAGTGATGTATGTGCTTGGACGCCCCAAATAATCTGACAATGTTGCCCATACAAGGCGGCCACCACCATTAAACAAGCCGATCAAACCGACCACGGCACCTGCCGCCAATGGGCTCATGCCAGTCACTTCCTGTGTCATCGGCGAGGCCACCGAAATCACCGCAATACCGCAAGTGATGTTAATAAACATCATGATCCACAAACCGTAGAATGGTTTGGTTTTCACCGCCTCATTCGCAGTCATCGGCATCAGATCCATCGCCACTTTGGCTTTACCACTGGCTAGACTCTCTTCAAAACCAGCGGGCTTCCAGCCAGCAGGAGGTGGCTCAAGATAACGCGCTGAAGCCAACATCACCACCGCATACAAAATACCCAAGGTATAGAACGTATTGGCAATCCCAACGGTTTGAATCAACTCAGCCATCAAGGGCGCGCCGAGGAAAGACGCGAAACCAAAGCCCATAATCGCCAAACCAGTGGCCAAGCCACGACGATCCGGGAACCATTTCATTAAAGTTGAAACTGGAGTGACATAACCAGTCCCGAGCCCCACGCCACCGAGTACGCCGTAGCACAGATACAGCATCCATAGATTACCAATTGAAATGGCAAACCCAGAGCCTAGCAAACCGATCGACCAACATAGTGCGGAAATCGTCCCGGAGAAGCGCGGGCCGCGTTTTTCCACCACGTGTCCCATCACCGCAGCGGACATCCCGAGCATAAAAATGGCCAAACCAAAGGTGAAGCCGACTTCTTTCAAGCTCCAACCAAATTGCGCCATTAGCGGTTTAGAAAAAACGCTCCATGCATACACAGAGCCAATTGAGATATGAATCCCCACCCCAGCTGCAGCCATTAACCATCTATTTTTAGCCATTATGACCTCCGTCACTCCAAAATACGCCGCCTTTGTTGTAAAGGTTTTGGCGTTAGAGCTAGAGTGCCACTTTGCTTACAAGCAGTTCTTGACTGTAATCAACAAGGTATTAGTACACACGACAAACGGTATTTTTTATCCGATCAAACCAATATGAAGATTGCATGCTTTAAATCGAAATAACGCATAAAAAAGGGTATACCCATCAAAGCCACTCTGATAAAGGCCTGGAAGGATATACCCCAACACAACAATAAACAGTCTAATTTAAATGCGATAAGATAAGCTGGTCATGATTTTGGACGTGGCACTCATCAGCTTCATTACTGGCAACGGCAATTCAGCTGCGCCCAGCGCCACCGCTTGCTCGGCATGGCTGGTTTCATCAATCGCCATTTGTTTCACAATCGCGCGGCTTTTCGCGTCTTGCTCAGGCAGTAGGTCTAAATGGCTTTCCAGATGCGCGGTCACTTGGCGTTCAGTCTCAGCCAAAAAGCCCAAATTCCACTTGTCGCCCACCAAACCCGCAGTCACGCCCATCGCGAATGAGCCGGCGTACCAAACTGGATTGAGTAAACTGCGATGGCTGCCCAGCTCATCCAAGCGCTGGCGCGTCCACGCCAAATGTTCAACTTCTTCGGCCGCCGCTTGTTTGAGCGCATCGCGGGCCGCCGGGTCACGCGCAGTCAAGGCTTGGCCTTGATACAGTGCTTGTGCGCACACTTCGCCACAATGATTCACGCGCATTAAACCGGCTGCATGGGCTTTTTCAGCCTCGCTCAATTCGGCCTCAGCCAGATCACGATCCGGATGCGGCCGCACACTGCCCGCAGGCGCAGCCAGAGTGCGCAATACGGTATCGAATTCGCCAATAACTTGATCAATGCTAGGTAATTTGAACATAGGTGGACTCCATCAGACGCACAATTCTACACCGCCACCGTGGTATGATTCGTTGATATTTTTCACCCCTAGCTTAAAAATCCTTCAAATTGCACTGCAAGTAGGAATATCAATGAAACGCTTTATTGCTGCCGCCGCTCTCGCCTTCACCAGCATGGTGACTTTTGCTGCCAACCCCCAAGTAGAAATGACCACCACCAAAGGTAAAATCGTCATCGAGCTTTACCCTGAGGCGGCGCCCAAATCAGTGGCTAATTTTCTGCAATATGTGAATAGCAAACATTACGACGGCACGATTTTCCACCGCGTGATTAAAGATTTCGTCGTGCAAGGCGGTGGCATGAACACCAACCTAGAGCAAAAACCAACCAAAGCACCGATTGAGAACGAAGCCAAACAAGCGCTGGAAAAAGGCTTGAAAAATGATCGCGGCACCATCGCAATGGCGCGCACTGGCAACCCCCACTCGGCCACCAGCCAGTTCTATTTTAATCTGGTGAACAACGATTCATTGAACTACCCTTCATTCGATAAATGGGGCTATACCGTATTTGCTAAAGTCGTTAGCGGGATGGATGTGGTTGATCAAATCGCCAAAGCGCCAACCGTTCCTGGAGATCGTCCAGCAGAAAATATCGTGCTGATCAGCGCCAAAGAGCTGCCAGCCAAAGCCGAAAAGACCGCCTCTAAAGTCGCGTCAAAGGCCAGCAAAGCGGGTAAATAAAACCGAACAGATTCAGCAGATCAATCCACAGGAGAAAACCATGTCTAAAGTAAAACTCAGCACCAGCAAAGGCGATATCGTTCTGGAATTGAACGCCGAAAAAGCGCCGATTACCGTAGAGAACTTCTTGCAATACGTTCAGTCTGGCCACTACGATGGCACGATTTTCCACCGCGTGATTGATGGTTTCATGATCCAAGGCGGCGGTTTTGAGCCAGGCATGAAAGAGAAAAAAGACAAACGTCCGAGCATTCAAAACGAAGCGGATAACGGTCTGAAAAACGATATTTACACCATCGCGATGGCACGCACGCCAGATCCACACTCAGCATCGGCGCAATTTTTTATCAACGCCGCTGACAATGACTTCCTGAATTTCCGCAGCAAAACAGCGCAAGGCTGGGGCTACGCGGTATTTGGCGCGGTCGTTGAAGGCCAAGACGTCGTTGACGCAATCGAAAAAGTGAAAACCGGCAGCAACGGTTTCCACCAAGACGTACCAAAAGAAGATGTATTGATCGTTAAAGCCGAAGTTTTGGCTTAACAACACACAGAAAGACTGATAAAAAGCACGGCTCACCACCGTGCTTTTTTAATTTGAACTCGCCTATGACACGCGCAACGCTGTTTATTTCTGATTTACACCTTGGCCCACACGATCCAGCCACGGTTGCGGCTTTCCGCCAGTTTTTGGCTGGCCCTGCGCGCCAAGCCGACGCGCTGTATATATTGGGCGATTTGTTTGAATACTGGCTCGGTGATGATCAACTCGATGACGCGTTTTACGGCGATATTGCGCGCGATATTGCGCAACTAAAAAGCGCCAACGTCGCGGTCTATTTTATGGCCGGCAATCGCGATTTTTTACCCGGCCAGCGCTTTGCCCAAGCGGCACAGCTAACGATTATCCCCGACCCCAGCATAATTGAACTTGGCGGACAAACCATCCTACTTGCGCATGGCGACGCGTATTGCACGGATGATGTGGGGTATCAGCGCTATCGTAAACTAGCGCGCAACCGCTTGGTGCAATGGATTTGGCTCAATTTACCGCGCCGCATTCGCGATCGCGAAGCGCAAAAATTGCGCAATAAATCCAAAGCCATGAATCAGCATAAATCGCAGATGATTATGGATGTGAACAACGCAGCGATTGAAGCAGCGCTCAAAAAATACGCTACCAAGGTATTGATCCACGGCCACACCCATAAGCCATTCACCCACCAATACCCCACAGGTCTTCGTTATGTTCTACCCGATTGGCACCTTGGTGAGGGCGGCTATTTAGCGCATGACGGTCAACAGCTGCGTTTATTGCGCCTTGATGGTACAAGTTTTAAGTCAAGCAACGAGTAATCCGTAAAGATCAGTTAAGATTAGTTTTTTGCTCAGGCTAGAGCCATGCTGCGCTTACTCCTTCGAAAACTGCCTTGGGTTGCACTGGGTGCGCTTATCCCCTTTCTAGTTTTGGCCATTTTGTGGATCAAAAAACTCCCAGAATTAGAAATCTGGCATACACGTGTTCCCACAGGTGAATTCACGCGTAACAGGAGCGACATCAAAACCTTAGCCGATTACCAGGCGCTGGAGCAAAAGCTACTGCTCAAAGTCAGCGAAGAAATCATTGCCAAAACCAAGCCTGATCAGCAACGTGCCATTAACCGCTTTGCGCAAAAATCGCTAACTAATCCACTGGCATACCCGCAAAACTGGAACCTAACTTATCAACTTCAGGGTGGCAAAGAAGCGGTACTGCTGGTTCATGGCTTGTCGGATTCACCCTACAGCCTGCACGAGCTGGCACAAAAGCTACACCGCCAAGGCTATACCGTAGTGGGCCTGCGTCTACCTTCGCATGGCACAGCACCAGCGGCTTTAACGCGATTTAAATGGCAAGACGCAGCGGCCGTGGTGCGCTTGGCAATGCATGACTTGGCCAAAACGCACAGCAAAATTCATTATGTCGGCTATTCAACGGGCGCAACGCTGGGCTGCGAATATTTATTGGCGCGCTTGGACGGCGAACAACTGCCAGCTATTAGCAGCGTGACTTTTATTTCGCCCGCCATTGCCGTCACAGAGTCAGCCAAATATGCACAATGGGTACGCTATTTAGCACCGCTCAGCGGCGTCGGAGCGGCAGCGTGGAGCGATATTGCGCCCGAATATAACCCGTATAAATACAACTCTTTCCCGTTGAACGCCGCTGTGCAAATGCACGAGTTGACCAGCCATATTGCCGCCGGATTTGCCCGTCACGCCCCGCTAAAAGACTGGCCGCCAAGTAATGTATTTTTAAGTGCGGTCGATAGCACAGTCTTGCCCGAGCCCGTCGTCAGCATTTGGATGTCCAAACTCGTTCCGGGCCGCCATCAATTGATGCTGTTTGATTTAAATCGCTATCAGGAATATTCGCCGCTGCTGAATACGCACGCAGCTGATTGGGCGCTTGCACTGGCCAATCAAGCGCAAGCGCGGCCCTATCGCCTGCAATTTGTCAGCAATCGCCATGTCCCGCAATCGCGCAAGGTCAGTATTGAAGACACCGCAGCGGGCGCTTCGCAGCGGCAGTTGATTGAGAGTGATTTAGCGTGGCCGAATGAGATCTTTGCCCTCTCGCACATTGCACTCCCCTTTTCACCGCTTGATCCTTTGTTTGGCGACCCAGCCCAAGAGAGCAACTCGCGCGCCCTGAAGCTCAACCAGATCCTGATTGGCGAGCGCGGTTTGCTACAAGTGGGTGGTGGGGAGATTTTACGGCTGCGCTACAACCCGTTTTATGAGTTGCAGGAGCGCGAAATTTTGCGCTTTATTGCCGAAACCCAATGAGCATTCTCTGCGCTTAGGCTTGATCTTGATGCGATGCTGAAAGCGGGCAATTGAGCTCCACCGTATTGCCCGCAGGGTCGCGCATAAAAATCTGGCTTAATCCCTCAAGTGGAAAATGGCGTAGCGTAAATTGTACGCCCTGCTCGGTTAGCGCTTGCAGAGCCGCATCGGCATCTAAGCAACGAAAGGCGACATGATCAAAAGCGCTTTTAGCCAGAGGGTCAAACAGGTCGGCATTTTTTAAGCACGACAAATGAATCACCGGCTGACCTTGAGCATATAGCCAATATCCAACCGTGCCAAAATCAGGCCTTGCACCTTCGTACAGTCCGACAATGTCACAATAAAATGACTTCATTGGCACCAATAAATGGCTAGGCACTCGAAAATTAAGATGATCCAACCCCACTGCCAACATCGTGATCCCTTTTAAAGTCAATTCAAAGCCTACTGTAATTCAACCTTTACCCACACGGTATAGCGCGCTTGGTTGGCTTGCTGGTCGACCCCAGCAATACGGCGCCTATCGTTCGAGCCCTCGCTGCGCGATTCTCCAATCGGCAACCATTCACCCAAGCGGCCTTCAACCTCGCTGTAGGTTTGGTGCACATTGATGCTGCCATCGCGAATAAAACTACTCGCTTGCGGTGCAATCTTCAGACTAATACGACCATCACCCAGCAAGCTTGGAGCGACATAAAAGCCAGTACCTGCCGCTTGCCAAGCGCCACCATGCTGCACAATGGCATACCCTGGTCGGTATACAAAACTGAGCTGCGGAATAAAGCGCTGCTGGCCCAGCATAATCATTGCATTGCTCCCATCTAGGGTACGCAAACGCTGCTGGCTAAATGCTTGCCGCTGATTTTGCTGATGCTGCATCTCCAGCTCAACACGCCCGGCAGTTCCTTGATTAGAAAGAACAAGCTCACCATCCACACCAACAGCACTTTGCTGCGTTTGTGATTGCGCACGTTGCTCAACGGTAATTTGCAAACTGCGTGTTGCAGTATCAAGTTGCGTGGCAAAAGCACGAATCCGCTCGTAACTTGGCTGATCAGCTGCATTCACAATAATTTGACCAGAAAATGCTTTGATCGATGCATCGGGAAAAGCTGCTTGTAGCACGTCGGCCAATTGGCTCGCCAACTTATGTCGGGGTGCGAAGCTATCAACATAATCCGCATACGCCACATTGAATAAGCTCATTCCTAACATGAGCAATCCGATCAGCCCTTGCACGCTTTGCCGTTTCATCACCTTGCCTCTTTCTGTCTCATTCGCTAAGCCTTTATCGTACGCCAAACTCAAGTATTCATTCGGTAAAAAATAACGCTTCGCACTCACGATTCGTCATGATTTTCTGCACTGCGCAGCGATAGAACTAAACTGAACTATGTCTTGTTGAGAATGTGCATTATGCCCAGTCTGCCTGCAAAAGATTCGCCCAGCCCGCTTACACACGCGCACGCAATGTCACACCGTGAATTGGCGCAAGGTTTTGGCGTGGACGCGCAGCTGGGTTTGGACGACATGGCCATTCACTCATTGCGAGCCGCTTATGGTGAAAATGGCTTACCTGAAACACAGCAGCGTCATGCGGTTTTGGTTTTTATCAGCCAATTTCGCAGTGCGTTGATTTTAGTGTTAATTGGTGCGGCAATTTTATCGGCACTGATCGGCAATCAAAAAGATGCGCTAATCATCTTTACCGTGGTATTAATCAATGCCTTGGTTAGCTTTTACCAAGAATACCGCGCCGAGCAAAGCCTCAGCGCTTTGAAAGCGATGCTACCCTCGCAAACCCAAGTGCGGCGCAATGGTCAAAAGCAGCAAATCGACGCCTCCGAGCTAGTCCCTGGCGATATTGTGCTACTGGAAGCGGGTGATCGCGTCCCTGCAGACGGGCGAGTACTGGTGGCGGTTGGCGTGGAAATTGATGAGTCAACACTGACTGGGGAATCACTGCCCGCGAGCAAACAAGTCGACGCTGCGCTGCCCATAGAAACGCCATTGGCAGAGCGCCATACCATGGCGTTTATGAACACACTACTGACACGCGGACGCGCGGAAATACTTGTTACCGCCACCGGTCTGCACACTGAAATGGGGAAAATATCAGCCGTCCTTGCCGCCAGCGCCGAATCGGCCACTCCGCTGCAAATCCAGCTCGATCTGTTGGGAAAGAAACTGGGGCTAATTGCAATCAGTTTGGTCAGCATACTAGCCCTACTCGAGTGGCTGCGCGGCTTGGCTTTAGCGCAAATTATCATCAGCGCCATTGCGCTGGGCGTAGCTGCAATTCCCGAAGGTTTACCCGTCGTGGTCACCGTCACGCTGGCTTTAGGCATGCATAAAATGGCCAAGCAGCACGCCATCGTCAAACGCCTGGCCAGCGTGGAAACCTTGGGCTGCACTACGGTCATTTGCTCAGATAAAACTGGCACGCTGACACTAAATCAAATGACGGCCAGATCTCTGTATTATCAACAACGCTTATTTCAGATTAGCGGTGAAGGCTATCGCAGCAGCGGTGAAATCAGCGCCAGTGATTGCGATACACTGCCCGACTTGATGCCGCTGCTTGCGCCATTACGCGCCTGCAACGATAGCCACATCACTGGCGAGCAAATCATCGGCGACCCAATGGAAGCCGCCTTGTTGGTGCTGGCGGCGAAAATACCCGGCCAAAGCCCTGCGCTGGCACGCTGCGCCGAAATCCCGTTCGACAGCGCGCACAAATACATGGCGACCTTCCATCATGCAGAAACTGGCGTGCAGATTTATCTAAAAGGCGCGCCCGATGTACTGCTCGCGCACTGTACGCATACGCTGAATGCCGCAGGCGAAATAGCGCTGAGCGACGGCGAGCGCCAAAACATCATCGCACAGTATCACGCGATGGCGCAGCAAGGCCTGCGCGGCTTAATGCTGGCGCAGCGCCATATTCCTACGCAGGCATTAGCCAGCACGCCACTCAAGCAACACATCCATGATTTATGCTTTGTCGCCTTAATCGGCCTGCAAGACCCACCGCGCAGCGAAGCGCGCGATGCCATAGCCTTGTGCCAGCGCGCGGGCATCGCTGTCAAAATGATTACGGGCGATCATCAGGCCACCGGCCAAGCGATTGCGCACGAGCTCAACCTTGTCGGCAACTGCATGACCGGCGCGGAATTGGAAAAACTCAGCACCAGCGAGCTGGCCGAGCGCATCGACGATATCGCCGTTTTTGCGCGCGTCTCACCGGCACACAAAGTCAAAATTGTGAATGCGCTGCAGGCGCAAGGCCATGTCGTAGCAATGACAGGCGACGGAGTGAACGATGCGCCGGCGCTGAAAACCGCCGACATCGGCGTCGCAATGGGCAAAAACGGCAGCGCAGTCGCCAAGGAAGCAGCGACGATGGTGCTGACCGACGATAATTTCGCCACCATCGTTTCCGCCGTGCATCAAGGCCGGGCGCTGTATGAAAACATCCTGAAGTTTGTGCGTTTTCAGCTCTCAACAACCATCGGCGCGATTCTGACCGTGTTTATCGCGCCGTGGCTGGGCTTGCCCGCGCCGTTTACGCCGATACAGATTTTATGGATTGCGATTATTATGGACGGCCCGCCGGCGATTTCGCTCGCGCTCGACCCGGCGCGCGACGACATTATGGAGCAAGCGCCGCGCAGCCAATCCGAAGCGGTGTTGACCGCGCCGCGACTCAGCCGCATTCTGGCCTACGGTGCGACGATGATGGTCGGCACGCTTGGGGTTTTGGCGTGGGAATTACAGCAAGGCAGCCCCGAGCGAGCCGCAACGATGGCGTTCACGACCTTTGTGCTGTTTCAGTTTTTTAATGTGTTTAACGCCCGTAACGAGCGCCACAGCGCGTTCAACGGCCATTTTTTCACCAACCGCATGCTGTGGATGTCGCTCTTGGCGGTACTGAGCCTGCAAATCATCGCGGTGCACTGGCCTACCGCGCAAAGCCTGTTTCACACCCACGGCATGGCGTGGAGCGACTGGCCAACTTGCATCGCCGTCGCGTCTAGCATTTGGCTGCTGGAAGAAGGCCGAAAATGGCTGTTTCGGCTTTTTTACAAAAAAAGGTATAGGGCTGTAGGTTAGTTTATATAAAGGCTACAGCTATATACCAATCACAGTATTTTATGCTGGCAGCAGCAAAGCCACCGCTTGTGCCTCAACCGCATCGCCCTCACCCACTGAGCCGAGCTTTTCGTAAGTCTTGGCTTTAACATTGACGCAAGTCGGGTCAATGCCCAAATCAGCGGCAATATTGGCGACCATCGCTGGAATATGCGGCGCCATTTTCGGCTGCTGAATCAAAATCGACGCATCAACATTGCCCACGCGCCAACCCGCAATCCGCACCCGATTGACCGCTTCGCGCAGCAACACGCGACTATCAGCGCCTTTAAACTCGACCGCGGTATCCGGAAAATGCCGACCAATATCACCCAAGCCAGCACCGCCGAGCACCGCATCGGTAATCGCATGCAATAGCGCATCGGCATCCGAATGGCCGAGCAAGCCTTTTTCATAGGGTATATGCACCCCACCCAGAATTAACGGGCGTTCCAACACCATACGGTGCACATCCCAGCCTTGGCCGATGCGGAAAGGTAAAGACATTTCAAATTCCTTATTAAACCAAATGTACTTGTAGGGTCGGCTTCAGCCGACCATCAGACTATTTTCCAACCAGACTGCATCCCACCACGGGTAGTCACCAATCTGCTGCACTAATCCAGCACGCAGTGGATTTGCCACAATATACCGCGCAATGTGCTTCAAATTTTCATCCGAACGCACTGTGTGATCATAAAAACCTTTTTGCCAAATCGCGCCATTGCGGTGCAAAAATTCATTGATCAATCTTGCACTGCGACCTTTTACACTTTGCATTACATCTGCCATATCTCGCTCAGATTGCAGAGTAAAAAGCCAATGCAAATGATCGGGCATCAATACCCATGCTAATGAATCAACGTGATGAGCTTCGTGCAAAGAGCGCATTTCACGAATCACGATTCTGGCAAATGCGGGTTCTTCGAAATAAGGGGTTCGCTTATGAGTGGTACAAGTAATGTGGTAAACATGCCCAGCGGCGCTATAGCGACCTTTTAGCAAATCACTGCGTGGCATGATTAATTCCTATCAAAATAAAAAGTCGGCTAAAGCCGACCCTACGCAACCCCCAACCAAGTCGCGCTAAGCGTTAGCAAAATACCTAAATTTACAATCACTACAGACGCTATTTGGGCTTTTTTACACGACGGGGGCAAATTTAGGCTCAATATTTTTCGTATTGAAAAACCTTGAATAATCAATAAACACAATAAAAATAGCACAGCCCCGCATAACCTTCTACAAGATATGACAACCCTACAAAAATGAATATTGCGACTAGATTAAACTTGCAAAAAATCGCCGTTTCTTTCATTAGCAACCCAACCTCGGTTTCTGTTAGCAGTTTCAAAGAACGCTCAGAAACAAACGCAGCCAGACCAAAACCGATAATTAAAAAAAGAAACGAAACCATCAAACCTCCTCAATTTTAAGATGCTTGATCACTTGGCGTTAAGCAATAACCCCGCCAAAGCCAAATCCTGCGGATAGGTCACTTTCAAATTCCACGGGCTGCCCATGACGAGTTTGGGCGATTTACCAAGGCGTTCGAGCGCGCTCGCTTCGTCGGTTATCTCGGCAACATGATCGGGCAAAGCGTCTTGCAGTGCGGCGAGTAGCTCGCCGCGGCGGAACATTTGTGGGGTTTGCGCTTGCCACAGGCCATCGCGTGGTGTCGTGCGCGCAATGCGTTGCTCTGCAGCAGCAACCTTCAGGGTATCGGCCACCGGCACAGCCAGAATACCGCCTACAGCATCATACTCCAGCTCGGTAATCATGCCATCGACTTGCGCACTCGTCAGGCAAGGCCGCGCGGCGTCGTGCACCAGCACCCAGCTCTCGTCGGCGGCGTCCATTGCGGCCAAGCCATTCATCACCGATTCGGCACGGCTCGCGCCGCCGACGCGCAGCACCAGCAGGCGCTCTAGGCTGCCGAGCAAAGCCGCCCAATCATAGCTGCCCCACCATTCGTCTTCGGGCGAAATCACGACGATGACCTGATCAATCTGCGCCGCGCCAAGCAGCGCGCGCAGCGTGTGCGCAATCAGCGGCTGGCCGAGTAAATCAAGGTATTGTTTCGGCGTGGCGCTGGCCATGCGGCTGCCGCTACCAGCGGCGGGAACGAGGGCGATCTTTTTCATTACTCTTCCGGATACGCCACATACACATCGCGAATAATCACATCGCTGCGCGCGGTGAGCCAGGCGGTGATCAGGTCGGCGACGGGTTGATCTTCGATTGCGGCGACGCCGTATTGGCGCACGACCAGCCATTTCGGCGCTTCGCTGGCAACATTAAAGTCAAAATCGGCAACGGGTAGTTTCGCTTCGGCCGCCACTTTAAACAGGGTATCTTGTGCAGTCTCATCCGGCACTTCGGCTTCAATCACATACGTGGCGGCAGTATGTTGATAAATGCGCTCCAACACTTCGTAAACGGGGTAGCTCACGCCGTCAACTTCGCGCGCGCCGCGCGGCACGCCGTCGAGCAGCAGAATATCGCCGTGGCCGATTTCCAGATCGGGCAACGGCACGCCCGATACCAGCGCGCGCGCTGGATCGATGCGTTGACCAAAAATCACTTCCTGATGTTTGCCAACGCGGATGCGGATGGCAATACGTTCAGTGCCAGATTGCAAACCCGCTAATTCGTCAGCGCTGTAGTGATGCCCAAACTTGGCCCACGCCTGCGCGGCGCTGGCCCAATCTTGGTTGGCCGTGGCGGCGATGCCGAGATTCCACCACGCGGCTTCGTCGTCGGGTTTGATTTCGAGCGCGCGCGCATTGTGCTGCTGCGCTTTGGTCCAGTTGCTCGGCTCGCTGTTTTTATACAGCAGCGCCAAATCGTAATGCGTTTGCGCGTCTTGCTCGTCGATGGCGAGCGCGGCCAAAAAATGCTGTTCGGCGGCGGCTAAATCGCCGTCTTCCCACGCCGCGTGCGCGGCGGATTTTAATTCGGTGGTATTCATACAAACACTCATAGTTTTTTAAGCTGCAGGCGCGGCAGGCGTAGATTCAAGCTTAGGTTCTAGCGTGCGCCACAGGCAATCGCCTTTGACAATTTTATCGAGTTCATCCAAATAAGCCGTGTGCAGCGCCAAATCTTCGGCGCTCGCTTGCGCAATAATTAGCGGCGCGCGTTGGCTGCGGCGCGCGGCGTCGGCGGCGGCTTCTTCTTGCGTCGGGGCAAAGTCGATCAGCAGGCTATCTTGCCCGCGCGTCATCGCCATATACACTTCGGCGAGCAATTCGCAGTCGATCAAGGCGCCGTGCAAAGTACGGCCAGAGCGATCGACTTCGTAACGATCACACAGCGCGTCCAAGCTATTGCGCTTGCCCGGCCACAAATCTTTGGCCATTTTCAGCGTGTCGGTAACAGTCTCGACGTAGTCTTCGATTTTGCCGCGGCCGAGGCGGCCCAGCTCCATATTCAAATAGCCAACGTCAAACGGTGCATTATGGATAACGAGTTCGCTGCCGCGTACGAATTCCAGAAATTCGTCAACAATCGCGGCAAATTTGGGTTTATCGGCCAAAAACTGCGTCGTTAAACCGTGAACATTCAACGCGCCCTCTTCCGAATCGCGTTCAGGGTTGATATAGCGATGCAAATGACAATCGGGCGCAGACAGTTTGCGATCGATCATCTCGACGGCCGCGATTTCCAAAATGCGGTTGCCGTCTTCCACGCGCAAACCGGTGGTTTCGGTATCGAGAAAAATGATTCTATGGGCCATAAGCTAGCAATGCCTAACGCAAGGAAGTGAGGCGATATTGTAAAGGATGCGGGGCACCTCGAGAGCGTTTACCGGCAAAAGGCCGAAGAAAAACTATTCACGAAGCAAGAAGGAAGCAGACTAAGCCCACGCTGACTTCCTATCGATCACTTACAAAAAACTTCCGCAAGGCATTCAAAATAGCTAATAAAGGATAATTTTTAGCTAATTGAGGATATTCAATCGATCAAGGCATTGAGAATAAACATCAATGTAGCGCCTTGGACATCGCTACAGGACACGGAGCAAAAGAATACGAACTCTCAAAGTTGAATCATCCTGGAGGATAAAATGAAATCGCGTTTTGTAACTTGTTTACCCCTCGCCGCAGCCTTACTTGCCAGCAGCGCATTTGCCCAAAAAACCACGGTGGAATTTTGGACCTTCAATTTATCCCCATTTGCCCCTTACTTCCAAGACGCAGTTAAAAAATTCAACGCAGCCAATCCGACTCTGGAAGCGAAATGGGTGGACATGAACTGGGATCAAATCCAGCCTAAACTCATCACCGCGATGGCCGCGGGCAAAGCACCGGCCCTGGTGAATTTTAATGTGCCGTGGACGCATGAATTTGCCCGCAAAGGCCATTTGCAAGCGCTAGATGGATTAAGCAATGGCGCAAGCCGCAATGTTTATTTACCCGTTGCGCTCGATGATTTGACGGTGAATGGCAAAGTGTATGGCTTCCCGTTTTATAACTCGGTGTCGGTCATTGCCTACAACAAAGACTTGTACAACAAGACCGGCATTAACGCACAGCCTACTAACTTTAATGAATTTATCGCGCAAGCACGTCAAATCAAGCAAAAAACTGGCGTAGCAGCGTTCTCGCCGAAGCTGGCCACCAAGAGCGGTGACGGCGGCATGGCGCGCTGGTTTATGTACCTTGGCCTACCCGTCGTGCAAAACGGTAAGGCTGCATTTAATACGCCAGAGCACGCCAAAGTCGTCGATCTTTTCGCCGATTTGTATAAGTCAGGCGTAGTACCCAAAGACAGCTTCCGCTTGGAATACGAGCAAGAAGTGGCAGCCTACTCTTCGGGCAAGTTGGCGATGATGACCACTTCGTCAACGGCACTGAAACGCGTCGAAGTGGATAATAAGGCGATGTACAACAAAACCGACATCATGCCTTTCCCTGTGGCTGAGGGCAAAATGGCTTTGGGTGCATGGTTGATGAGCTATGTGATTCCGAAAGGCTACCCCAACACCGAAGCTGCGACCAAGTTGGGCTTATTCCTAACCAGCGATGAGCAGCAATTAGCGATTGCCCGCTTTACCGAAACCATGCTGCCGTCATCGAAAAAAGCAACCGAAGACCCGTATTTCATGGCTGGTAAGAACAGCAAGGAGCCCATCGAGCGCGCTCGCGCGGCTGCAGCGCAGTCGATGAAATACGCACGCACACCGATGCTGCCGCCGAATGCACTGCCCGATGAAGCCACGATGATGAAGATCTTTAACGATCAGATGCAAATGGCGATCGAAGGCCGTAAACCAACGAGCAAAGCACTGGAAGACGCGGCCAACGATTGGAACCGCAGAATGGCGAAAAAATAATCGCCTCAGCGCAGGTGCTTCATGCGAGGCACCTGCGCTTTCTCTATTGATCTAGCGCAGCTGCAGCCAAGATGCACCTTCTGAATTAATACCCAGTTTGAACAGGTATTTTATGAAACCCAGACACACCTACATATTGGTAGCGTACCTGTTTTTAGGACCAGCCTTGATTTTGCTGGCGCTGTTTACTTTTCTGCCGGTGGGCTTTAATACCTATCTCGCCTTTCATGATTACAATATTTCTGATGGCAGCGCCAAATGGATAGGCTTAGAGAATTTTGCCTACATCTACGAAGAAGAGTTGTTTCATAGCGCGCTGAAAAACTCTCTGATCTATCTGCTGATCGTCCCCATTGTTCAAATCATGGCCTTGGTCACCGCCAAGCTGGTGAACAATAAACTATTTGGAATGACGATTTTTCGCGCCACGATTTATATCCCGGTCATTACGGCCATTTCTATCGCCGGCGTCGTTTGGGCCTTCGTTTACAAATACGATGGGATGCTAAACGGCTTTTTAACTTGGATAGGCCATAACACTTGGCTACTGAAAGCTGATGAATTAATCGAAATCGACTGGCTGGGCAATCCAGATATCGCGCTGTATTCAACGATGGCCTTCACGTGCTGGAAAGGCGTGGGTTATTACATGGTGCTGTATTTAGCGGGGCTTCAAGCGATTCCGCGTGAAATTGAAGAAGCGGCGGAACTGGATGGGGCGAATGCTTGGGAGCGTTTTTGGAAAATCACCGTGCCGATGGTTAAGCCGACCATTTTGCTCTGCACTTTGCTCTCTACCATTGCGGCGTTGAAGGCTTTTCAAGAGGTAATCGTGCTATCCAAAGGCCAGGCCGATACCTATACCGCGCTGTACTACGTTTACGATCAAGCATTTAAGAATTTTGTATTTGGCCGCTCTGCGGCCGCAGGTTTGGTCATTACCTTATTCTGCGTATTGCTAGCGATTGCGCAATTTAGATTATTCAAAGAAAAAGACTAGGACAAGGCCATGCAATTACCGAAAAAACGGATCAAGCAAACAGCGGCCTATTTCTGGCATTACTCAGCCCTATTGCTGATGGTGGGCTTTACCGCATTTCCATTTGTGTGGGCCATTGCGTTTGGCTTATCGAGTGATGCATCTGTCGCGTATTTCTTTCCCGATGGTTTTTTTCCGCATCAAGACGCAGCCAGTTGTAGCAATACCTTGAGCTATTGTCTATTTGAATCGAGCAAGGAAGGGCTTTACATCGGCATTAGCCTAGATTGGTTTAGCCGCGTTTTTGAAGAAATGCCTTTTCTGATCTATCTGAAAAACTCATTGATTATGTCGGTGATGAGCATTGTCGGCGTACTCACCGTTTCGGTATTGGCGGCCTATCCGTTGGCACGGATGGAATTTCCGGGGCGGCAGTTTATTTTTATCGCGATTGTCACCACGATGATGCTGCCATCCGAAGTAGGCATCGTACCGAATTTTATCATCATTAAGAAAATGGGTGATTTGGCCAATACATTTCAGCATCTACTCTATGGTGGAGATTGGTTTGTGTGGAGCTGTCTTGCCATTTTTGGCGCAGCAGTGCTGCTCGCCATTTTGGCGCTGTACACCAATAGAGCGAAGGGCAATCTGATGCTTGCCCTTGGGGCAATTGCATTTTTGGCTCAGCTTTTTATGCTAGGCAAAACGCTTTGTTTTGATCCTACATCACCAAACAATGAATTTTGGCATTCGGTTCAAGCTAGCTGGGGCCCGTTTGCACATAGCCTCTTTGGCTCAAACCAAAGCCCCGCCAGTTGGTCGAACTGGGTGGGTTTGGATAGCCACTTTGCCGCCGTCGTGCCTAACTTTGCCACCGCCTTTGGCATCTTTTTAATGAAACAGGCTTTTGAAGCGATTCCGCAAGATTTAATCGATGCGGCACGCGTTGATGGCGCGAGCGAAATGCAGATTTTGTGGCTGGTAATGGTCCCCGTTACCGCCCCCGCGATTGCGGCCTTGAGTATTTTTACGCTGGTAAGCGCATGGAATGATTATTTGTGGCCATCGATTGTCATCAATACTAAAGAAAAACTGCCCGTCGCCGTTGGGGTGTTTAATGATTTAACTGGGCCTTTTGCAACATCGGATAATCTATTGATGGCCGCGATTGTGTTAACAGTATTGCCTGTGCTGGTGTTCTTTGCCTTTACGCAGCGTTTCTTTATCTCTGGCATGGATGGTGCAGTGAAATGATTGCGGGGGCTCGATTTCGAGATTGGGTCCTACGTCTGCGGCAAATCGACGCTAAGGGCAAGTTCAGCATGAATGCCTTGGCGTTGTTTGCGATAAGCGTGTGGTGTTAGTCGGGTATAAGATTGAAAAATCCGGTGAAAATTGCTCAGACTTGGAAAGCCACTTTGATTCGCGATGCTTTCGATATTCATCTGACTGCTCAACAGCAAATTGCACGCGTGGATCACTCGAAACTCTGCCAGAACGTCGCTAAAACTTTTACCGAGTTGCAAAGTAAATAAACGCTTTAAATTGGCTTCACTAGTCAAAACTGTCTTTGCTACATCAGCCAAATACAGTGGCTTGGCAAAATGCTGCGAGATATATTCCAGCGCAATTTCAATCCGCTGATCCGGTGAAATGCCACCAATCCGCTGAATGATTTCTGCCGAATCTGGCGCCTTATGCAAAATGGCGAGCAACTCAATAATTAAACCGATACGCTCCAGACCACGACTTTGATGCAGCCGATCAAAGTGTGGCGCTAACTCTTCGGCTAGGCCAGCACTAAACTTGATGGCATGGCGGATTTGGCTTAGCCAATTGCACACACCTCGCAACTCAGGCAAGCCAGATTCAGCCAACTGCCTAAGCCAACTTTCGCGAAAAAAAAGTACCTGCAATCGCTGTGGACTAGCATCTGAGTTGGCCGGAGCCTCCCAGCTATGTGGCTGATTTGGCGCAACTAGCACTAAATCGTAACGCGGAAACGCTTCAGCCTTACCGCTGATATAACGCAAGCCACTGGCATTGCGCGTATAAGTAAGCTCAAATTCGGGATGATAATGCAAATGAAATTGGATTTTCGGAACGATATACTGCTGATATTGCCAAGGCTGGCAATTAGAATTGGTAATCCATTCGCGAATCAACATAAACGTTCAAACAAGCCCAGAAACCAAACTGAGCTTGATTTTGCCAGTATATTCTGAACTTTAGCAATCTATAGCTTGAACGAGCATGTAATTTATATTGCGAAATTCAATAGTCACAGCAATAAAAAATGGGTTACAACCACTTGCTGTAACCCATTTATTTAATTGGTCGGAATAGCGGGATTCGAACTCGCGACCCCTTGCACCCCATGCAAGTGCGCTACCAGGCTGCGCCATATTCCGAGAAACTGCATTCTATCAGAGCTTACATAGAGCCTCAAGGTGGTAGGCTGATTTTATCCAGCGCTACCCCTTGCACCCCATATAAGTGCTTAGTCTTCGAGCCAAGCGAGTAGGTCTTCTAGCTCATGGCGAATTTCATTCAGGCTAACTTCGCCCGAATCAAAATGACCAATTTCAGCCAAATGCGCACCCAATTGATTGCGCGCACCACTAATTGTAAAGCCTTGCTCATAGAGCAAAGAGCGGATTCGACGCACCAATAAAACTTCATGGTGCTGATAGTAGCGTCGATTTCCGCGCCGTTTAACCGGCTTTAATTGGGTGAACTCTTGTTCCCAGTAACGCAGAACATGAGGTTTGACACCGCACAAATCGCTAACTTCACCGATGGTGAAGTAGCGTTTTGCTGGTATCGGTGGTAACTCATTGGTTGGAATAACGCTGCTGGAGTTTTGCATAGTGAACTTCAACCATACCTTTTAGTTTTTGGCTGGCGTGGAATGTCACCACGCGGCGCGCAGAAATAGGAATTTCTTCACCAGTTTTAGGGTTGCGGCCTGGGCGTTGTGGTTTGTCGCGCAATTGGAAATTACCAAAACCCGACAATTTAACCGTATCACCCTCTGCCAATGCAGTGCGAATTTCATCAAAAAACGCTTCAACCATATCTTTGGCTTCGCGCTTATTCAACCCAACCTTATCAAACAACATATCGGCTAAGTCAGCCTTGGTTAAGGTCAAAGTACTTGCTTCGTACTGCATTATGTTCTCAAGATCGCGCCGCATGTTTCTGCCTTCTTAATCAATGCTGCAATTGCAGCATCAACTTCTTCATCTGTTAAAGTTTTGTGAGTATCTTGCAATAACACCTTGAATGCAAGGCTCTTTTTACCTTCTGGCAAACCTTTGCCACGGTAAACGTCAAACACCTCGATGTTTGCAACGATACTTTGTTTTGCACTTGCAAAAGCTTGCTGCAACTCGGCCACCGATACCGCCTCATCCATCAGCAAAGCCAAGTCACGGCGTACAGCTTGGAATTTCGATACTGCACCAGCAGTCAATTTCTCAACCTGCGTTAGTGCCGCGACATCCAGCTCAAAAACCACCGGTGCATTTTGCAGGCTGTATTTTTGTACCCACTGTGGGTGCAACTCGCCCAGTACACCAATCACTTGACCATCGAGCACCACTTCAGCGCTACGGCCTGGGTGCAGCGCAGGATGGCTAGCACGGCGGAATTCAGCCACGCGTGGCGCCAGCAAAGCTTCGACGTCGGCTTTGACATCAAAGAAGTCAACGCGTTCCTTGCCTGCGCCCCATTGTTCAGCCACACGACCACCCCAAGCGAGGGCGGCGATTTTCTCAGGTTGTTGCTCGGCATTCAAGCCATTAAACACGCGCGCCACTTCAAACAGACGAACGCGGTCTTGTTTGCGGTTTTGATTGTGTTGCAATGCAGAAATTAAACCACCAAGCAGCGTTGAGCGCATCACGCTCATTTGGCTGGCAATCGGGTTAATCAGCTTGATTGGCGCGGTATTATTGGCAAAGTCGGCTTCCCATTGCGCTTCAACGAAGGCATAAGAAATCGCTTCTTGGTAATCACGACCAGCAATAATTTGCTTGAGCACATTTTTGCTACGCAAATTACCCTGTTGCGGCAACATTGCCATGCGGGCGTTCGACGCTTGCACTGGAATATTGTCGTAACCAAAAACGCGCGCCACTTCTTCGATCAAGTCTTCTTCGATCTCGATATCAAAGCGGTACGACGGTGGCGTTACAGTAATCACGTCGCCAGCCAGCTCACTATTCAGACCCAGACCTTGCAACAAAGCGACGATTTCAGACGCAGGCAAACTGATACCCAGCACTTTAGCAACGCGAGATACGCGCAAAGCGACAGGTTTACGCGCAGGTAGTTCTGCCAATGACTCAGTCACTAGACCAGCTTGACCGCCACAAATTTCGATAATCAAAGCTGTAGCGCGCTCCAGCGCTTCGCGCACGAAGCCGAAATCAACACCACGCTCGAAACGATGACTTGAATCAGACGAGAAGCCAAAGCGACGGCCTTTACCGGCGATCACGTTGGGCGCAAAGAAGGCTGATTCGAGGAAGATATCGGTGCAACCGGCTTCAACGCTGGATTCTGCGCCGCCCATAATGCCGGCCAATGCGACAGGCTTCACGTCATCAGCAATCACCAGCAAATCGTCGGTCAGTTCCAACTCTTTTTCGTTCAAGAGTTTGATCTTCTCGCCAGCTTTGGCAAAACGCACATTAATGTCGCCTTGCAATTTAGCCAGATCAAACGCGTGCATTGGTTGACCGAGTTCGAGCAAGACATAATTGGTTACGTCAACGATCGCTGAAATCGAACGCACACCACACCGCTCAAGACGCTGCTTCATCCAATCAGGGGTATTGGCCGCCTGATTAACACCAATAATGGCTCTACCGGCATACCGTGGGCAGGCATCACCAGCTTGCAAGTTGACTGCACGCGTTTGGCTGGCTGTAACGGCCACCGCAGGCGTTGCAACAACTTGTTGCTCGGTTTTGGTCAGCGCAGCAACTTCGCGTGCTAGACCGCGAATTGACAAGCAATCACAACGATTTGGCGTCAATTTCAACGTCATTAAGCGATCGTCGAGATTCAAATACTCACGAATCGGCATACCGACTGGCGCATCAGCCGGCAGAATCAACAGGCCGGAAGACTCTTCAGCCAAGCCAATTTCTTGCTCGGCGCACAACATGCCGAATGATTCAACACCGCGTACTTTGGCTTTCTTGATTTTAAAATCGCCCGGTAACACCGCACCAACGCGCGCGCAAGGCACTTTAATACCAACGGCAACGTTAGCTGCACCACACACGATTTGCAAAGGCTCAGCTTCGCCAACATTGACGCTACACACGTTTAAGCGATCTGCATCTGGGTGCTTAGTCACACTCAGCACTTCAGCGACATACACTTCAGTAAATTCAGGTGCAGCAGGATCGTTCTCTTCGACTTCGAGGCCGGCCATCGTCAACAAATGAGCCAACTCGTCAGAATTGATCGCAGGATTCACCCAGCTGCGCAACCACTGTTCAGAAAATTTCATTTTTACCAGCTCGGCTTATTTGAATTGAGACAAGAACGACAGATCGTTATCGAAAAACTGGCGCAAATCGTTCACGCCGTAATACAGCATTGCAAAACGATCTAGGCCAATCCCGAACGCAAAGCCAGTGTATTTCTCAGCGTCGATATTGACGTTTTTCAGCACGTTCGGGTGCACCATGCCGCAACCGCCGACTTCCATCCAGCCTTTCGACCATTTCACGTCGATCTCAGCCGATGGCTCGGTAAACGGGAAGAATGAAGGACGGAAACGCACTTCCAGATCATCACGCTCAAAGAAACGGCGCAGGAAGTCGACAATCACTGATTTCAAATCTGCGAACGAAACGTTCTCATCAACCCACAGACCTTCCATTTGGTGGAACATCGGCGAGTGCGTGGCATCCGAATCGACGCGGAATACGCGACCTGGCGCAACGATTTTGATCGGCGGCTCGTTGTTCAACATGTAGCGAACTTGAATCGGCGACGTGTGCGTGCGCAATACCAATGGCTCGCCGTCGTTTTCAACGTAAAACGTGTCTTGCATCGCGCGCGCAGGGTGATTCTTTGGAATATTCAGCGCTTCGAAATTATGAAAGTCGTTTTCGATCTCTGGGCCATCAGCCACCGCAAAACCCATGCTGGCAAATAGCGTTTCGATGCGCTGCTGCACCAAAGTCACAGGGTGCAAGCCGCCCTTCGCCGTACCACGGCCTGGCAAGCTGATATCCAACGCTTCAGCCGCCAATTGCGCCGCCAATTTTTGCGCCGCAATCGCGTCACGCTTGGCGTTCAGCGCAGCTTCGAATGCTTGTTTGGCTTGGTTGACC
This sequence comes from Chitinibacter sp. SCUT-21, assembly GCA_041874755.1. NCBI lineage: Bacteria > Pseudomonadati > Pseudomonadota > Betaproteobacteria > Neisseriales > Chitinibacteraceae > Chitinibacter > Chitinibacter sp. SCUT-21. The sequence goes on along the minus strand of CP102611.1, from coordinate 2,801,181 downwards.
GTTGCGCCGAAAGATTTTTTCTCTTCCGGAGGCAAGCTAGCCAATTGCTTCATCAATTGAGTGATTTCGCCCTGTTTACCGACGTAATGGGCTTTGACATTTTCGAGTTCTACCGGATCATTGGTCGCAGCTAATGCGGCCAAACCGGCTTCAAGTAACGTTTGCACGTTCGCAACCATGGTTTTGCGCCCGATCTATATAAATGTGGAGGGAAATTGTTTCTGCAAAGCAACAGCGCAATTTAGATACAACATTGGCTTGTAGAAATAATCTCTTGGATTTTTTGAATAAAAAAGGGAGGCTAAGCCTCCCTTCTCATCAGCAGAACCGATTAGGCAGCGAGACTAGCTTTAGCTTTTTCAACAAAAGCAGCAAAAGCTGGTTTGTCAAATACAGCCAAGTCAGCCAACACTTTACGGTCAACCACGATGCCAGCCTTTTTCAGGCCGTTCATGAAGCGGCTGTACGCCAGACCGCACTCACGTGAAGCAGCGTTAATACGCGCGATCCACAATTGACGGAATTGACGTTTTTTCTGACGACGGTCACGGTACGCGTATTGACCGGCTTTCATCACCGCTTGTTTAGCGATGCGATAGACGTTCTTACGACGACCACGATAGCCCTTAGCAAGAGCTAAAACTTTTTTATGACGAGCACGAGCGGTTACACCACGTTTAACGCGAGGCATGATTCTTCTCCTTGGTTAAGCGTAAGGCAACATTGCACGAACGTGACCCATATTGGTCGCATCGACCATAGAGGTACCGCGCAATTGACGCTTGGTTTTAGTGGTTTTCTTGGTCAAGATGTGGCGTTTGAACGCATGGCTGCGTTTAACACCACCACCGCCAAGCACTTTGAAGCGCTTTTTCGCGCTGCTCTTGGTTTTCATCTTTGGCATTGCATTGCTCCGATGAGCTATTAGATCAGGCGACAGGCGTCTAATAAATTAGAACTTAATACCCGCCACCACGCTTTTGTTACGACTGTTAGCAACGTCTTGCAACGCGCCTTATACAGACACAGTCGTCAGTCTGTTATTTTTTCTTCGGTGCCAGCATCATGACCATTTGACGGCCTTCGAGCTTTGGATATTGCTCAACAGTCGCCAATTCAGCCAAGTCAGCTTCAACGCGTTTCAGTTGCGCCATACCAATTTCTTGGTGGGCCATTTCACGACCACGGAAACGCAAAGTGAATTTGCATTTATCGCCGTCGTTCAGGAAACGGATCGCGCCACGCAATTTAACTTGGTAGTCGTTTTCATCCGTCCCAGGACGCAACTTGATTTCTTTGACCTGTACCTGCTTTTGCTTGAGCTTGGCAGCGTGCTTCTTTTTGGCCTCTTCGTAACGGAATTTGCCGAAATCCATCAAACGGCAAACTGGTGGCTGTGCATTAGGCGCAATCTCAACGAGATCGACATCTGCATCTTCAGCCATTTGAAGAGCTTGATTCAGCGAAACAATACCGAGTTGATCGCCATCCACACCTTGTAAACGAATTTCGCGCGCGGTGATCTCACCATTGATCCGCGGGCCTTTGTCCTGAGCAGCTATTGTCATTACTCCAAGTCATTCAAAAACAAAACCGTGCATCGGCTAGCGTTAGGCTTGCGGCATTTCTGATTGAATCAACGCAATCAATGCGTCTACAGTCATCTGGCCCAAGTCTTCACCGCTGCGATTTCGCACGGCCACCAAGCCTGCATCACGTTCTTTATCGCCAATAATCAATTGATATGGCAAACGTTGCAAGCTATGTTCGCGGATTTTATAGGTTATTTTCTCATTTCTCAAGTCGGCAATTGCACGAAGGCCACTTTGATTGAGACGAGCGGTCACATTTTGGGCATATTCACGCTGAGATTCTGAGATATTCATCACGACCAACTGCACCGGAGCCAACCAGACCGGGAATGCACCCGCAAAGTTTTCGATCAAAATACCGATAAAGCGCTCGAGTGAACCCAACACCGCGCGGTGCAACATGATCGGGCGATGCTTGGCATTATCTTCGCCGACATACTCAGCGCCCAAACGCTCAGGCAAGTTTGGATCAATCTGCAAAGTACCACACTGCCACAGACGACCTAAGCAGTCTTTCAGCGTAAATTCGATTTTAGGGCCGTAGAAAGCCCCCTCGCCTGGCAGATATTCAAACTCTAAGCCTTTTGACTGCAGCGCAGAAGCCAAAGCAGCTTCCGCTTTGTCCCAGGCCTCTTCTGTACCCACACGTTTTTCAGGGCGCGTTGAGAGTTTGACTAGAATTTCGCTAAAGCCAAAGTCTGCATACACTTCTTTGAGCAAATCAATAAATGCTGCCGCTTCTTGCTGCACTTGATCTTCAGTACAGAAGATATGCGCATCGTCCTGTACAAAGCCACGCACGCGCATAATGCCGTGCAGAGAACCTGATGGCTCATTACGGTGGCATGAACCAAACTCAGCGTAGCGCAACGGCAAATCGCGGTAAGAGCGCAAGCCTTGGTTAAAGACTTGAATATGACCAGGGCAATTCATCGGTTTAACGGCGTAATCACGTTTTTCCGACTCAGTCGTGAACATATTGTCGTGATAGTTTTCCCAGTGGCCTGATTTTTCCCACAGGGTACGATCCATCACCATCGGCGTGCGAATTTCGTCGTAACCATGTTGATTGAGTTTGCGGCGCATATACTGTTCAATCGTTTGCCACAAAGTCCAACCTTTCGGATGCCAGAACACCATGCCCGGCGCTTCATCTTGCATATGGAACAGATCAAGTTGCTTACCGATTTTGCGGTGATCCCGCTTTTCGGCTTCTTCCAGCATATGTAGGTATTGCGCCAAGTCTTCTTTTTTAGCCCACGCAGTACCGTAAATACGCGTTAGCATTTCGTTTTTGCTATCGCCGCGCCAGTATGCACCAGCCACTTTCATCAACTTAAATACTTTCAGTTTGCCAGTTGAAGGAACGTGAGGGCCACGGCATAAGTCGGTAAAATCGCCTTCGCGATACAGACTAAGCGTTTGATCTGCAGGGATCGATTCGATGATTTCAGCCTTGTAAACTTCACCAATGCTCTTGAAATAAGCCACAGCGTCGTCACGCGACATTTCATAGCGCTCGACAGGAATATCTTGCTTGGCTAACTCCTGCATTTTTTTCTCAATCAACACTAAGTCATCTGGCGTGAATGGGCGCTCGTAGGAAAAATCGTAATAAAAGCCGTTTTCGATTGCAGGGCCAATGGTGACCTGCGCGGTCGGGAATAATTGCTTAACTGCATACGCCAACAAGTGCGCAGTAGAGTGACGGATAATCTCAAGACCATCGGCGTCTTTTTCAGTAATGATCGCCAAATTGACATCACGGTCGATCAAGTAACTGGTATCAACCAGTTGACCATCGATTTTGCCCGCCAACGCAGCACGCGCCAAACCGGCACCAATACTTGCGGCAACATCAGCAATCGTCACTGCTGCGTCAAATTGACGTTGCGAACCATCAGGAAGAGTAACTACTGGCATTGTTTTCGCCTTTACAAGTATCGGGAGCGCCGATGTCATCATTGAAACTGAACAAAAAAAAAGTGCGGGCTAAGCCGCACTTTTTAGAAACAAGACTGTGAACGGCTTAACCTAAAATAATCCAGGTTGTGGTGCTCGTTCGTTGCATGTCTTATTCCTCTATGTTGGTAGGCACGATTGGACTCGAACCAACGACCCCCACCATGTCAAGGTGGTGCTCTAACCAGCTGAGCTACGTGCCTAAAGAAGCGCAATCATAAACGGCTTACTGCGCTTTGGCAAGAATTTAGCTTGTGATGGCTAATTTTACAATCCGGGTTTGCGCCAGAAATATCGCCAGACAAAACCGGGCCACGCCAAGACGATAAACAAGGCCAACACACTCACATAAAACTGCCAGTTTTGTGAATGAATTGGGCTGACTTGCGCCTCGACCAAGCGAGCAATAAAACCAACAACGATAAAGTAAAAAGTGAGTTCAAATAAACGCCACAGGAAGTTTTTTTTCCCTGTTTTGGTTTCCCAAACAAACAAGATTTTCTCAGACAAGAATGGCAAATTGGCGGCCAAGGCCGCCAACGTACCAATTAATAGCAAATTTTGCATTTAATTAGGCTTAGTGAATAACGCCAGGAATAATCGAGCGCTGTACCGCATCGATCAGCACAGTCATCACCGTATTTGGCATTAAGCCCAATACCAGCAACAACAAGCAGTTGATCGACAGAATCACTTTGGCGTCAAAGCAAGCATTCAATGGTTCAGTCGTTTCTGCATCGTCAAAGTACATCACTTTAACGACACGCAGGTAATAGAATGCACCGATTAACGAGAACGCCACAGCGACAACGGCTAACCAAACCATACCCAGATTCACGATTTCTTTCAAAACAGATAGTTTTGCAAAGAAGCCCAAGAACACAGGGATACCCGCCATTGAGAACATTGTGAACAACATCATCAGCGCAAACCATGGGCTGCGTTGATTCAGACCTTTCAAGTCTACGATTTGTTCCGCTTCAAAACCTTGGCGTGACAATAGCATCAACACACCAAAACCTGCCGCGCCCATCAACAGATAGCTCATCACGTAGAAGAATGAAGCTGCGTAGCCATTTGGCGTTGCAACCAAAATCCCCAACAGCACAAAGCCCATGTGAGAAATGGTTGAATAACCAAACATACGCTTGATATTGGTTTGTGCAATCGCTGTGATATTACCCAAGGCAATCGACAACACTGCCAAGATCATCAGCATGCCACGCCAGTCGCCTGCGAAGCCTTCTAGCGCTTGCGCCAATACACGCAGCGTGAAAACAAACACGGCAATTTTTGGCGCAGTTGAAATCAACTGAGTCATTGGTGTTGGCGCGCCTTGATAAACGTCTGGCACCCACATGTGGAATGGAACAGCACCAAACTTAAAGCCAAGACCGGTTACAACAAACACCAAGCCAAACACCACCAGCAGGTTATTCGCCGTACCTTGCTGAATTGCTTTCGCAATCGCGAATACGTCCAAAGTACCTGTCGCGCCGTACAGCATAGACATACCGTAGAGCAACATACCTGACGCCAGAGCACCAAGTACGAAGTACTTCATCGCAGCTTCAGTAGAAGCAAATGAATCACGATTCAGCGCAACCATCGCGTAGATCGACAGCGACATCAATTCCAGACCCACGTACAGAGTCAGGAAGTTAACAGCAGATGCCATTACCATCATACCGAGCAATGAGAACATCGCCAGCGTGAAGAATTCACCACGGTATAAGCCGCGAGCCTTTGCGTAGCCTCGGCCGTAGATCAATACTAGGGCAACACCCAAGATCATTCCGAGTTTAGCGTAGTCAGACAAGGCATCAGCCAAGAATGAATTGCTAAAGCCCATGCGCGCTTGAGGTTCGTGTCCCGCAACAACCAGTGCAGCGGTTACACCCAAAGTGAGCAAGGTCAAAACATAGGTAATGCCACGTTTTGCATCACTGATAAATAAATCAATCAGCAGGATGGCACATACCGCACAGAGCAAGAAGATCTCTGGCGTTGCCACCCATGGATTAAGACTGGTCCAGGTCATGGTTCTAGCCTACTTTTATAGTCGATTATTAGTGGAGCTTGGTTTGTGAAACATGCCAAATCAGGTCGTTCACTGACTGGTGCATCACATCAGTAAATGGTTTCGGGAATAGACCCATACCCAATACTGCGATGGCTAAAATAGCCAATACCAAGAATTCACGTGCGTTGACATCTTTCAACTCAGCAACGTTGTCGTTCGCAACATCACCAAAAATCACGCGTTTGTACATCCACAATGTGTATGCCGCACCGAAGATCAGCGTAGTGGCTGCTGCAACGGCGTACCAGAAGTTCACCTGAACAGCACCCAAGATCACCATGAATTCACCAGCAAAACCTGATGTCGCTGGCAAACCAGAGTTCGCCATAGCAAACAACATCATGAAGGCAGCAAAGATTGGCATCTTGTTCGCAACACCACCGTAATCAGCGATTTTGCGGCTGTGTACACGGTCATACATCACACCGATACAGAAGAACATCGCGGCAGAAACAAAACCGTGAGAAATCATTTGAACCAAGGCGCCTTCTACAGCCCAAGCATTCAATTGGTTACCATCAGCACCACCGAACATAAAGAAGCCCAGTGTCACAAAACCCATGTGAGAAATTGATGAGTAAGCCACCAATTTTTTCATATCAGTTTGTACCAACGCCACCATACCGATGTATACGACTGCAACCAGCGACAATACAACGAATACCCAAGCATACTCACGAGAGGCATCTGGTGCGATTGGCAGAGCGAATCGCAAGAAACCGTAAGCACCGAGTTTCAGCGTAATCGCCGCCAACACCATAGAACCACCGGTCGGTGCTTCAACGTGCGCGTCTGGCAACCAAGTGTGAACTGGCCACATTGGTACTTTCACCGCGAAGGCAAAGAAGAACGCCACCAGCAACAAGGTTTGCGCCGCCATGCCCAAAGGCAGACGATGGTATTCAGCGATTTCGAAGCTGCCACCTGATTGGAAGTACAGGTAGATGAAGGCCACCAAAGTCAGCAATGAACCCATCAGCGTGTACAAGAAGAACTTCACTGACGCGTAAACGCGGTTTGGACCACCCCATACACCGATAATCAGGTACATCGGGATCAACATTGCTTCGAAGAATACGTAGAACAGAATCGCATCCAACGCAACAAAAGCACCATTGATCAAGCCTGACATAATCAAGAATGCAGCCATGTATTGCGCTACACGCTTTTCAATGACTTGCCAGCCAGCCAATACCACCATCAAGGTGGTAAAGCTGTTCAAGATCACAAAGAACATCGACAAGCCGTCAACGCCCAAGTGGTAGTTAATGTTTAGGCTTTGAATCCAAGGTTTCATTTCTTCAAATTGCATACCGCCATGAAGCGTTTCGAAACCTGTATACAAAGGGATCGTTACAAGGAAAGAGGCCAAAGCGCCCAGTAGCGCCAGCCAGCGCGCAGCAGTAGCGTTTTTATCGCTTCCTGTCGCGAGCACGATCACGCCTGCCAAAATTGGCATCCAGATCGCAAGGCTGAGGAGATTACCCGTCATAGTTAACCTACTTGTTAATAATTAAATCTGGCAATCAGTGAACCCACTGATTACTGCACTTGCAGTAACGAATTTGCTAACAATGTTAGTAACAACAACACACCAACAATCATTGCAAACGCGTAGTGATAGATGTAGCCGCTTTGGATGCGACGCGTTAGGTTAGAGAACAAACCAACCAATTTCGCCGTACCATTGACAACCAAACCATCAATCAGCAGGGTGTCACCCACTTTCCACAACACGGTACCCAATGCACGACCACCAGCGGCAAAGCCGTTGATGTACAAGTGATCCATGTAGTATTTCTCTTCCAGCAATTTTTTCACGCCAATCGAAGTGAAGAAGCGATCCAAAGCAGCTGGAATTTCTGGTTTAACCATGTAGAAGAAGTAAGCACTTGCTACACCGGCTACAGCCAACCAGAACGGCAGCGTTACAAACGCATGCATGCCCATGTGGTACCAGTCTTCAGCGTGCTCGCCTACCGCTTCCATTGCGCCGTGCAGTTCATGATTTACAAAAATCACGTCTTTGAAGAAATCACCCACCAACATATTGGTCATTGCAAACGCACCAATAAACACTGATGGAATCGCCAATAAGACTAACGGCAATGTAACAACCCATGGTGACTCGTGTGGCTTGTCATTCGGACCCAAACCGTGGTGGTGGTCATGATCATCATGCGCGTCGTGAGCATGGTGATGTTCTTTCTTCTGCATCCACTGCTCTTTACCGTGGAATACCAAGAAGTACATACGGAATGAGTAGAACGCAGTAACAAACACACCAGCAATTACGGCGAATTGCGCAAAACCAGCACCTGGCAATTTAGACGCTTCTACTGCCAAGATAATCGAATCTTTAGAGTAGAAACCAGACAGGAATGGCGTACCAATCAAGGCCAATGAGCCAAGCAACGACGTAATCCAAGTAATTGGCATGTATTTACGCAAGCCACCCATATTGCGGATGTCTTGATCGTGATGCATACCCATAATTACCGAACCAGCAGCAAGGAACAACAAAGCTTTAAAGAACGCGTGAGTCATCAAGTGGAATACTGCTACTGAGTACGCAGAAGCACCCAATGCAACAGTCATATAACCCAATTGCGACAAAGTAGAGTACGCAACCACACGTTTAATGTCGTTCTGGATAATGCCCAAGAAGCCCATAAACAGCGCAGTAATTGCGCCAATCACCAACACAAAGTTCAACGCAGTTTCTGACAACTCAAACATCGGTGACATACGAGATACCATGAAGATACCCGCTGTAACCATTGTTGCTGCGTGAATCAGTGCAGAAATTGGCGTTGGGCCTTCCATCGAATCTGGCAACCAAACGTGTAATGGGAATTGAGCAGATTTACCCATTGCACCAATAAACAGCAAGATGCACGTGACAGTCATCAAAGACCAAGTTGTACCTGGAATGATGCTGATCGTTGCGTGCTCAAGCTCTGGCAATTTTGCGAAAACTTCGGCGTAATCGAGTGTACCAAAGTGCGCCAGTACCAAGCCGATACCTAATAGGAAACCGAAGTCACCTACACGGTTAACCAAGAAGGCTTTCAAGTTCGCAAACGTCGCAGTTGGACGCTTGAACCAGAAACCGATCAACAGGTAAGACACTAAACCTACTGCTTCCCAGCCGAAGAACAGCTGAACAAAGTTGTTACTCATGACAAGCATCAACATTGAGAAGGTAAAGAGTGAGATGTAGCTAAAGAAACGTTGATAGCCTGGATCGTCATGCATATAGCCGATGGTGTATAAGTGCACCATCAACGATACAAAAGTAACCACGCACATCATCATGGCGGTCAGATTGTCGACCAAGAAGCCGACGTTCAGATCAACGCCATTAACGGTGAGCCAGGTATAAACCGTGCCATTGAATGATTCGCCACCACCGAGCAAATAATTCAGTACGTAAGCTGATAAGCCGAATGAAGCGGCAACCCCCGCGATGGTCACGCAGTGTGCTGCACGGCGGCCGATTAACCAGCCTAAAAGGCCGGAAATCAGCGCACCAAACAGCGGCGCAAGCGGGATCAGCAGATAAATCGATTTCATGTCCATTGGTATTCTTGTCCGATTTAATGTTGTCCGGTTTAACCCTTCAGACTATCCAGATCTTCAACGTTGATCGACCGTAGATTACGGAACAGAACAACCAAGATCGCCAAGCCGATCGCTGCTTCAGCAGCAGCTACGGTGAGGATAAAGAAGACGAAAATCTGACCCGCGGTGTCGCCCAAGAACTGCGAAAACGCGATGAAGTTCATGTTGACCGATAAAAGCATCAGCTCGATTGCCATTAGCAATACGATCAGGTTTTTACGGTTCATGAAAATGCCAAATACACTGACGGCAAACATAATGGCGCCAAGTACGAGGTAATGTGTAAGCGTTAGCACTGTCGTCCCCTATTATGCAGCAGGCTTATCTTCGCCAGCTGATGCATCATCAGCGACGAATTTAGGCTCTGACTTCATTTTCACCATGCGAACACGATCTTCACGCTTAATACGGATTTGATCACCCGGATTAATGTATTTCGTATTCTTGCGCTTACGCAGCGTCAAGGCGATTGCCGCTACCATACCCACCAGCAGCAAAACTGCTGACAATTGGAATGGCAAGAAATACTGGGTATAAATTAATTTACCCAACACTTCAGCAGAAGCAGTGTTAAAAGACGGCTCAACTACATTGTCGATCTTGGCAAAACGGTGCGTCAAAATCATCACCATCTCGGCCAACATGATCACTGCAACAGTGCCCGCCACTGGCAAGAACTTCCAGAAGCTCTTGCGCAATGCTTCAAAGTTGATATCGAGCATCATCACCACGAACAGGAACAGTACCATCACCGCCCCAACGTAAATCACAATCAACGATACCGCCAAGAATTCGGCCTTCATCAGCATCCAAAGTACGGCGCTATTAAAGAACGAAAGTACCAAGTACAGCACGGCGTGAACTGGGTTTTTTGCTGTGATCACACGGAACGCAGCGAATACCAGTACGGCGGCAAATACATAAAAAATCGCTAAACTCATATCCATAGCTCGGAACCCTTAGCGGTATTTAGCATCAGCGGCTTTACGCTCAGCGATTTCTTTTTCGTATTGATCACCCACTGCCAACAACATTGGCTTGGTGTAATACAAATCGCCACGTTTTTCACCGTGATATTCATAAATATGTGTTTCAACAATGGCATCAACTGGACAGGCTTCTTCGCAGAAACCACAGAAAATGCACTTTGTCAGGTCGATATCATAACGGCTAGTACGACGAGTTTTGTCGTCTTCACGCGCTTCTGATTCGATCGTAATCGCCATTGCTGGGCAAACTGCTTCACACAATTTACAAGCAATACAACGCTCTTCACCGTTGGCATAACGACGTTGCGCGTGCAGACCACGGAAACGTGGACTGTACGGCGTTTTTTCGTCCGGAAACTGCACGGTGATCTTGCGTTGGAAGAAGTGGCGGCCGGTCAACTTCAGGCCCAACACCAACTCCCACAGCAAGAAGGTTTTAAAGAAATACGAAATTTTTTCCACGGTCTCTGTCCTTTTCTTCTTACCAGATCGACCAAGGGGTCTGCATCCAAGCACCGACCACGATAATCCACACCAAGGTCACAGGGATGAAAATTTTCCAGCCCAGACGCATCAGTTGGTCGTAGCGATAACGTGGGAAAGTAGCGCGGAACCACAAGAAGCAGAACAGCAAGAATGCTACTTTCAATACCCACCACAGTGGGCTTGCAGCGCCGAGCACCGGGATTGACGCAGGGAACGGAGACAACCATCCGCCCAAGAACATCACCGATGCCATTGCCGAAATCAAGATCATATTGGCGTATTCGGCCAAGAAGAACAGCGCGAAACTCATACCTGAGTATTCAACCATGTGACCGGCAACGATCTCAGACTCACCTTCGGTTACGTCAAATGGTGCGCGGTTGGTTTCAGCCACACCAGCAATGAAGTAAACAACGAACAGTGGCAACAGAGGGATCAAGTTCCATGACAAGATCGAGCCGCCCATCATGCCAGACGCTTGCTGCTCAACGATTTTCGTCAAGTTCAAGCTGCCCGACACCATGATCACGCCAACGAGCGCAAAGCCCATCGCCAACTCGTACGAAATCACCTGAGCCGCTGCACGCATACCACCCAAGAAAGCGTATTTTGAGTTAGACGCCCAACCAGCCAAGATCACACCGTAAACACCCATTGAAGTAATGGCCATTACGTAGAGCAAGCCTACGTTAACATCTGCCAATACATAACCAGGGTAAAACGGTACAACCGCCCAAGCAGCAAGCGCAGGGACCAATACCATCACTGGCGCCAAGAAGAACAATTTCTTATCGGCTGCGCTTGGTGCGATGATCTCTTTGAGCAACAACTTCACGCCGTCAGCGATTGGCTGTAGCAAACCAAACGGTCCGACCCGGTTAGGGCCGATACGGATCTGCATATAACCAATTACTTTACGCTCAGCCAAAGTCAGGTAAGCAACCGCGCCCATAATTGGCGCAACGATCAGAACGATCTTCAGCAAAGTCCAAACTAGGAATGCCACTTGATGTGCAGTTTCTGCGCTCAAGTACCCAGCGAGGATGTTTTGTAGAAATTCCATTATCTACCCCCTTATCCTTTGAGTACTTCAACAGCACCCACCATCTCGCCCAAATCGCGAGTCAGCGGATGAGAAGTTGCAACACGAACTACGTCGTCAAGCAAACCAGCGTCAAGCTTCACAGTCAACTCAGCGCTACCCTGCCCTTGTTTAACAACGGCTTTGCCGCCATCAACAAGACCAAGCTTCGCGATGGTTGCTGCATTGAGGCGAACTGTAGTTGCCAAAGCCGCATCAGCAGTTGCTTGCAAGCTTGGAGCGCGACGAACAATTGCATCGCCTTGGTAAACAGGCACTTCACCCAAACGAACCAGCCCTTGAGCTGATTTCACAGAAACTGCGACAGCTGAAGTCAACGTGTTGTTCAAGCGAGCTGCGGTATCACCAGCCAGCGCTTCATCACGGATTTCTTCGGATGAGTTGTAGTGAAAGCCGTTAAAGCCCAAGACATTACCCAAGACACGGAATACTTTCCAAGCTGGACGCGTTTCACCCAATGGACGAACTACGCCGTTAAAGCTTTGTGCTTTACCTTCCATATTGACAAACGTACCTGACGTTTCAGTAAATGGAGAGATTGGCAGCAATACATCCGCGTAATCCATCGCACAGCTTTGGAACGCCGACATCACGACAACCATTTCCGCTTGTTTAGCCGCAGCCAACGCTTGCGCGCCGTTGTGTGCGTCGTATTCAGGTTCTACACCGACAAATACATAAGCTTTTTTAGCTGAAGCGAAGACGTTACCACCAACATCAGCGCCGATCAGTTCAGCACCAACGCTATTGGCAGCAACAGCAGGAACGCCCAGCTTAGCGCCAGTTAAGGCAGCCAATGCAGCAGCAGCAGCGTAGACTTCAGCGTAGCGTGCTGAAGTTTGAGCGATATTGCCCAACAACACAGCCGCTTTTGCTTTGCCTTCGAAGCTGTTTGCAATTGCACGTGCAGCATCGCTAACGACAACATTAGCCAAATCGATGCCAGCAGGAGCAGCAACTGATTTGAGCTCAACTACAGCTTTAACTACTTGCAGCAAGCCTTCGACCAATTGGTCAGGACGAACAATGACTTCGCCAGCCAATTTAGTCAGCAAGTCATCGCCATGCACATTCACCAATGACAAGGCCATGCCTTTCTTCACTGCTTGACGCAGACGCTGTGCCAGTAAAGGCTGTTCTTTACGAACCGTTGAGCCAACGATCAGAACTGCTTCGTTTTGCGACAATTCTTCCAGTGATTGGCCTAGCCATTTAGCGCCTTGCGTTTTCACTGAGAAGTCAGCATTGCGTGCAAATGCTTGTACCGCATCAACACCCAAGCCTGCCATCAATTTTCGCAGCGTGAACAACTCTTCCACTGTGCTGTTTGCAGAAGCAACCGCAGCAACACTGTCTTTGCCGTGTTCAGCAACAACCTGTTTCAGGCCATTCGCAACGTATTCGAGAGCAGTTTGCCAATCAGCTTCTTGCCAAACGCCACCTTGCTTAATCATCGGCTTGGTCAAACGTTCTTGGCTGTTCAAAGCTTCGTATGAGTAACGATCGCGGTCAGACAACCAGCATTCGTTAATCGCTTCGTTTTCCAGCGGCAATACGCGCATTACTTTGTTGTTCTTAACTTGAACGATCAAGTTAGAACCCAAGCCATCGTGCGCACCGACTGATTTACGACGCGACAACTCCCAAGTACGTGCGGTGTAGCGGAATGGCTTGCTGGTTAAAGCGCCAACCGGACACAGATCAATCACATTGCCAGAGATTTCAGAATTAACCGTTTTGCCAATGAATGGCATCACTTCGGTAAATTCGCCGCGGTTAGCCATACCCAACTCTTGGAAACCTGCGATTTCTTCAGTAAAGCGAACACAACGGCTGCAATGAATACAGCGTGTCATGTCAGTGGAAATCAGCGGGCCAAGGTCTTTATTGGCAACAACACGTTTTTCTTCAGTGTATACAGAGCCTGATTGGCCATAACCGACAGCCAAATCTTGCAACTGACATTCACCACCTTGATCGCAAATTGGGCAATCAAGTGGGTGGTTGATCAGCAGAAACTCCATAACCCCTTTCTGAGCGGTAACCGCTTGATCAGAGTGGGTAAATACTTTCATACCATCAGTAACAGGTGTGGCACAGGCCGGTAAAGGCTTAGGTGCTTTTTCAACCTGAACAAGGCACATACGGCAGTTTGCGGCAATTGAGAGTTTTTTGTGATAGCAAAAATGAGGGATATGCACACCAATTGAATTGGCTGCGTCCATCACAGTGCTACCACCAGGGACTGTCAATTTTTTACCGTCGATTTCGATTTCCAGCATGCTCGACTCGATTCAAAGGCAATAATTCAAAAGAAAACTCGACTAATACAGCGCGAAATTACAAACCTTTCGCTTTTTGTGCTTTATTGATCAAATCTTCGAATTCATGGCGGAAGTGTTTCAACATTCCACGCACAGGGAACACAGCAGCATCACCCAAGGCACAAATTGTGCGACCAGCGATATTGTCACCAACGCGTGACAACAAATCGAGGTCTTCTGAGCGACCTTCGCCTTTTGCGATGCGGTGCACTACACGATACAACCAGCCTGTTCCTTCACGACAAGGGGTACATTGACCACATGACTCTTCGTGATAGAAATACGATAAACGCTCCAGAGCGCTCACCATACAAACTGTTTCATCCATCACAATTACCGCACCAGAACCCAGCATTGAGCCGGCTTTAGCAATTGAGTCGTAATCCATCGTGCATTGCATCATCACATCAGCAGGCAATACTGGAGCAGAAGAGCCACCAGGGATCACTGCTTTAAGTTTTTTGCCGTCGCGCATACCGCCGCACATCTCTAACAACTCAGAGAATGGCGTGCCCAATGGAATTTCGTAGTTACCTGGACGATTAACATGACCAGAAACCGAGAACAATTTAGTACCGCCATTATTTGGCTTACCTAGTTCAAGGAATTTCTGGCCGCCTTCGCGAATAATGTAAGGTACTGAAGCAAAGGTTTCAGTGTTATTAATCGTGGTTGGCTTACCGTACAAACCGTAAGACGCAGGGAATGGAGGCTTAAAGCGCGGTTGGCCTTTTTTACCTTCCAATGATTCGAGCAGAGCCGTTTCTTCACCGCAAATGTAAGCACCATAACCATGGTGACCGTGCAGTTGGAAACAGAAATCTGAACCTAAAATATTGTCACCTAAGAAGCCAGCTGCGCGAGCTTCTTCAAGCGCTTCTTCGAAGCGTTGATATGCCTCAAAGACTTCACCGTGGATGTAGTTGTAACCTACGGTAATACCCATGGCGTATCCGCCAATAATCATGCCTTCGATCAAGGCATGAGGGTTGTAAACCATAATGTCTAGGTCTTTAAATGTACCTGGTTCACCTTCGTCGGTATTACAAACCAAGTACTTTTGCCCTGGAAAACTCCGGGGCATAAAAGACCATTTCAAACCTGTAGGGAAACCTGCACCGCCACGACCGCGCAAGCTCGATGTTTTCATCTCTGCGATGATGTCATCTTGGGTAATTTTGTCGTTGATGATCTTTTTCAGAGCCGCATAACCACCACGCTTTACATACTCTTCTAAGCGCCAGCAGTTTGGATCTTCAAAATTCACGCCTTCAAAAACGACGCCTTTTACATAGACGGTCATTATTCAAGCTCCGCCAGTTTTTTATCGATTGCTTCTGGCGTCATGTGATTACACATGCTGTGGTTATTAACCAGCATTACTGGTGCATAGCCACAGGCCCCCATACACTCACCTTCTTTGAGAGTGAATTTGCCGTCAGCGGTCGTTTCATTAAAATCGACACCCAACTTTTGCTTTAAATAGTCTGCAGTTGTATAGCCGCCAGACAAAGCACAGGGCAGATTAGTACACACAGTGAGCTTGTATTTACCTACAGGCTTCATGTCGTACATGTTGTAGAACGTCGCCACTTCGTACGCCATCATGGGCGCAATACCGAGGTAGTTAGCGATGAACTCAATCAATTCATTGGTCAAGTAACGTTTTTCAGTTTGCGCGATACGCAAAGCACCCATTACCGCTGAACGCGCTTGTTCAGAAGGGTATTTTGCAACTTCACGATCGATTAACGCTAAAGACTCAGCAGAAAGAAGATTGGTAGTTGTCATTAGCGGTCAATCTCCCCGAATACAATATCTTGCGTACCGATAATCGCCACAACGTCGGAAATCATATGGCCACGAGCCATTTCGTCGAGCGCAGAAAGATGTACATAGCCTGGCGCGCGAATTTTCAAACGATATGGTTTATTAGCACCATCAGAAATCATGTAGATACCAAACTCACCTTTCGGGTGCTCTACTGCGGCATATGCTTCGCCTTCTGGCACGTGCATACCTTCAGTGAACAATTTGAAATGGTGAATCAGCTCTTCCATGTTTTCCTTCATCGCCGTGCGAGAAGGTGGCGCCACTTTGTGATTATCAGTAATCACAGGACCTGGATTTGCTTTGAGCCAAGCAACACATTGCTTGATGATGCGATTTGATTGGCGCATTTCTTCAACGCGAACCAAATAACGATCGTAGCAATCGCCAGTTTTACCAACTGGAATATCAAAATCCAATTGATCATAAACTTCATAAGGCTGAGTTTTACGCAGATCCCACTCAACACCAGAACCGCGCAACATCGCACCAGTAAAGCCAATTGCTTTCGCGCGATCAGCATCAACCACACCGATACCGACAGTACGTTGCTTCCAGATACGGTTATCCGTTAACAGCGTTTCGTATTCGTCGATATACGTTGGGAAGCGGTTGGTGAAGTCTTCAATAAAGTCGAGCAAACTGCCTTGGCGGTTTTTGTTCAGATCTTTAATTGCAGCTGCATTACGTACTTTTGATGCTTGATACTGCGGCATTTCATCTGGCAGATCGCGATAAACACCACCTGGACGATAGTAAGCCGCGTGCATACGGGCGCCAGAAACGGCCTCGTAGCAATCCATCAAGTCTTCACGCTCACGGAAAGCGTACAAGAAGATTGTCATCGCGCCACAGTCCAGACCGTGTGCGCCAATCCACATCAAGTGATTCAATACACGTGTAATTTCATCGAACATCACACGAATATACTGAGCACGAATCGGCACTTCCAAACCGAGCAATTTTTCAATTGCCATGCAATAAGCATGCTCGTTTGACATCATCGATACGTAATCAAGACGATCCATGTATGGCAAAGATTGGATATAAGTTTTGTGCTCAGCTAATTTTTCAGTTGCACGATGCAATAAACCAATATGCGGGTCTGCACGCTCAACCACCTCGCCATCCAACTCCAACACCAAACGCAATACGCCGTGCGCTGCAGGGTGTTGTGGACCGAAGTTTAAGGTGTAATTACGGATTTCAGCAGCCACCGTAGTTCTCCTCGCGGATAATGCGCGGTGTAATTTCACGCGGATCGATGGTCACAGGCTGGTAAACGACACGCGCTTGCTCAGCGTCGTAGCGCATTTCAACATAACCAGACAATGGGAAATCTTTGCGGAATGGGTGACCAACAAAACCGTAGTCAGTCAAAATGCGGCGCAGATCAGGGTGACCTTGAAAAACGATACCAAAGAGGTCAAACGCCTCGCGCTCAAACCAGTTAATCGCTGGCCAAACATCAACTACAGAATTGAGCACTGGGAACGAATCATCTGCACAGAATACGCGCACACGTAGGCGAACATTGTGCTTGTAAGAGAGCAAATGGTAGACAACAGCAAAGCGCTGACCTTCCCAAATACCATCTTTATATTCGCTATAGTCAACACCACAGGCGTCAACCAATTGTTCAAAGTGCAAACTTGCAGCGTCGCGCAGCTGCAACGCAACTTCAGGCCATGCAGCAGCGGGCACTTCAATTGTTACTTCACCTAGCGCGTTTTTCAGCGAAGCAATTTTTGCTTCACCCAATACCGCACGTAGGCTTTCAATCAGTGTTTCTAGCTTATTTGCCATGGCTCACCTCAAGAACGCGCAATTGAGTTGGTACGCTTGATCTTGTTTTGCAACTGAATCAAACCGTACAACAGCGCTTCAGCCGTCGGAGGACAGCCCGGCACATAAATATCAATCGGAACAATACGATCACAGCCGCGCACGACTGAATATGAATAGTGGTAGTAACCACCACCATTCGCACAGGAACCCATTGAAATCGCCCAACGAGGCTCAGGCATCTGATCGTAAACTTTGCGCAACGCTGGCGCCATTTTGTTACAAAGCGTACCTGCAACAATCATCAAATCGGATTGACGTGGAGACGGGCGAAATACGATCCCGAAACGATCCAAGTCGTAACGCGCCGCACCTGCATGCATCATCTCCACCGCACAACAGGCCAAACCGAACGTCATTGGCCACAAAGAACCAGTGCGCGTCCAGTTAACAACTGCATCAACCGTTGTGGTGACAAACCCTTTCTCGAGACTTTGTGCTTCCATTTATCTCACTCCCACTCCAGCGCACCCTTCATCCATTCGTAGACGAAGCCGACCACCAGAATGGCCAGGAATATCATCATCGATACAAAGCCGAACAGACCCAATTCTTTGAGCACAACAGCCCAAGGAACCAAAAACGCGACTTCCAAATCGAACAGAATAAACAGAATCGCCACCAAGTAGTAACGCACATCAAACTGCATGCGCGCATCTTCGAATGCTTCAAAACCGCACTCATAAGGTGATAATTTTGCCGAATCTGGCCGAACCGTTCCCAAGACCTTACCGATCCCAGCACCGAGCAGCAGCGGCAATACACCGACCACTAAACCGACAACTAGAAAAAGCAGGATGGGGAAATAGTCTTGCAGCATGAAAATCCCCAGTTCAGAAGTAATACAAAAAGACAGAATAGCAGTTATTTATACTGCTTTTTTTATATAAATAGCTGAGCTACGTAACGCAGCTCAGCTAGATATTGATAGACGACTTGGTAAGTCGCCCGGACTCAAACCACCAACTGCGGTTTAGTCAGGAATCTTTTGTCCAGCAGGCTGAGATGCTGCTGCAGGTGCGGAAGCTGCTACACCTGACATGACACCTAAGTCATTTTTGTTGGTTTTTGGCGCAGTCAACAACACCAAAGCCATACAAGTTACAAAGAACACCGCCGCAGCAACAGCTGTAGAGCGGCTTAAAAAGTTAGCAGAACCCGAAGCGCCAAACACGCTACCAGCAGAGCCGCTACCAAACGCAGCGCCCATATCGGCGCCCTTACCGTGCTGCATCAACACCAAGACGATTACTGCCAAAGCAGAAATCACGTTAACGATCAACACTAAACTAGTAATAAAGTCCATTTTTTCCCATTCCTATGGCGGCGTGAATTGTACCAATCAGCGCGCTGCTTGGCAAATCCCAAGAAACTCAAATGCCGATAACGCCGCACCACCCACTAAGACGCCATCTACATGATCTACCGCCAAAATTTCAGCAGCATTACCTGATTTCACGCTGCCACCATAAAGCACTTTGACACGACTATCTAAGCGATCTTTGATTAGTGCATGCATCGGTGAAATTTGCGCACCCGAAGCAACAACACCACTTCCCACTGCCCACGACGGCTCATACGCCACAGCAAACAAGCCCATCGGCAAGCCGCGCAATACTTCCAATTGTGCAGCAACCACTTCTTCCGCCCGCCCTTGGCGACGCTCTTCAGCCGACTCACCCACGCAATACACGCCAAACAGACCAGCATCCAATGCCGAACGCAACTTCACGCCAGCCTGTTCCGTTGTCTCACCAAACAATCGGCGGCGTTCTGAATGGCCGATAATCACCATTTCACAACCCACGTCTGCCAACATACCGGACGAAACCTCACCAGTATACGGCCCAATATGGTACTGACTAACGTCTTGAGCCCCACACTGCACATGGGTATGCTGCAAAATCTGTTTCGCCAACATAATATAAGGGGCTGGAACACAAACCCCAACATTGGCAGCCAGCTTGGCTTGCGCGACCTCACCCAATACAGACTTAATCTGCCCGATACTGCCGTGCAATTTCCAATTGCCAATCACCATTTGCTTCGCCATGCAACACCTCTTTGGCAAACATAGAGCGCGATGGTAACAACCCCACGGAGTGACCGTCAAACCTTGTTTTTCCGCTCAGCCGATTCACACAGTAGATTTGTAATAATTCAGAAACATTACTCCACTAAGATGCGAGCTATCGAATCAACACACACATCCGCACTGGAGAATTTTTAGCATGACTTTAGCTCGTAAATTGATGGTTAGCGCTGGCTTAGTTGCTGGTCTCTTTACAAACGCAATGGCCGCTGACATTACCGGCGCGGGTGCAACCTTCCCGTATCCACTGTACGCAAAATGGGCTGAGCAATATAAAGCCAAAACTGGTAACGGCTTGAACTACCAATCCATCGGTTCTGGCGGTGGTATCAAACAAATTCAAGCCAAAACTGTTGATTTTGGCGCGTCCGATATGCCGTTGAAAGTAGAAGAATTGGACAAAGCTGGCTTAGTACAATTTCCAACCGTCGTTGGCGGCGTTGTGCCAGTTGTTAATATTCCCGGTGTCGCAGCTGGCCAATTGAAATTAACCCCGCAAACTTTAGCTGACATTTACTTAGGCAAAATCAAACGCTGGAACGACCCAGCTTTGGCTGCAGCCAACGCGGGTGTTAAATTACCAGACCAAGCAATTACAGTAGTACGTCGCTCTGACGGCTCAGGCACCACTTTCGTTTTCGCCGACTACTTATCGAAAGTCTCTCCTGAATGGAAAGCAAAAGTGGGCGCGAACACATCTGTTCAATGGCCAACGGGTGTAGGCGGCAAAGGCAATGAAGGCGTTGCTAACTACGTACAGCGCATCAAAGGCTCAATCGGTTATGTTGAGTTTGCTTATGCCAAGCAAAACAAACTGACTCATACCCAATTGCAAAATAAAGAAGGTGCGTTTGTTCAGCCAACTGAAGCATCATTTATTGCTTCTCAAGCGGGTGCCGATTGGAAATCAGCACCAGGCATGTACCTCATTACCACGAATGCGGCAGGCAAAGGTTCATGGCCAATTGCCAACCCAACATTTATCTTGATGCACAAAAAACAAGATAAACCTGCCCAAGCCGCTGAAGTGTTGAAATTCTTTGATTGGGCCTACGGTGCTGATGCAGACAAAACCGCACTGGAACTGGACTACATCCCTATGCCAGACAGCGTAGTGAATATGATCAAAGCCAACTGGAAGACTCAAATTAGTGATGGCAGCAAGCCAATTTGGAAATAATTAGCTTACAATTTGCAGACTTGTCTGTGAATGAAACACCCAATCGCTCCATTTGAGTGGTTGGGTGTTTGTTTGTGTTGAAGGTTTGGAGAGTTCGATGTCTTCTCAAAATGCGCGTATGAAAATTCAGCGCTTTCAAGACGCGCTGTTTGTCAACAGCACGCGATTTTTTGCAGCGCTTGTTTTATTTACGCTCACGGCGATTATTGTTTCATTGCTGTATGGCGCGCTACCTAGTATTAAAGCTTTTGGTTTAGGTTTTATTACGTCGACTGAATGGAATCCGGTTACCGATCAATTCGGTGCGTGGCCCTCGATTCGCGGCACTTTATTATCCGCTTCGATTGCGCTCGTCGTGGCTGTTCCGATTAGCTTCGGCATCGCGATTTTCCTTACCGAGCTTTCACCGATGTGGCTGCGCCGCCCACTCGGCATCGCGATTGAATTATTAGCCGGCATTCCGTCGATTGTGTACGGGATG
The DNA here is from genome assembly GCA_041874755.1 of Chitinibacter sp. SCUT-21. Lineage (NCBI taxonomy): Bacteria > Pseudomonadati > Pseudomonadota > Betaproteobacteria > Neisseriales > Chitinibacteraceae > Chitinibacter > Chitinibacter sp. SCUT-21. The sequence goes on along the minus strand of CP102611.1, from coordinate 2,779,591 downwards.
TGGGGTCTATTTATTTTCGCGCCATTTTTTGCCGACAATATTCAACCTTGGATTATGGATGTCACAGCCGACGTACCATTACTCGGTGAGCTCTTTATGGGTGCACCGATGGGTATCGGCATGTTCACCGCGGGCTTGATTTTGGCAATTATGGTAATTCCCTTCGTTGCATCTGTGATGCGTGACGTCTTTGAAATCGTCCCAGCAATGCTGAAAGAATCGGCTTATGGCCTTGGCGCAACCCGCTGGGAAGTGATCTGGAAAGTCGTTGTCCCCTACACCAAAAACGGCATTATCGGCGGCATTATGCTGGGCCTAGGCCGTGCGCTAGGTGAAACAATGGCCATTACCTTCGTAATTGGTAACTCACAGCAGCTATCAAACTCATTGTTCGATCCAGCGACAACCATTTCTGCAACGCTAGCGAATGAATTTACCGAAGCGCATGGCGAACTGTACACCTCGTCACTGATCGAGCTTGGCCTGCTACTGTTCTTTATCACCTTTATCGTTCTGGTTCTGTCCAAGCTACTGTTAATGCGCCTGGAATCTGGCGAAGGCACCCATTCTTAAGCGAGCACTGTGATGACTAATTTGTATCGACGCCGTTTATTGGCAAACCAAATCAGCCAAGTTTTATCCTACGCAGCCATGGCCTTTGGCCTGTTTTGGTTAGGCTGGATTTTACAAACCCTTTTTGTTAACGGTTTACCCGGCATTAACATGGCAACATTTACCCAAGCGACACCAGCACCAGGCAGTCAAGGCGGCTTGGCTAATGCGATTTTGGGTAGTTTGCAAATGACCTTTGTCGCGGTACTGATCGGCACGCCAATTGGTATTTTAGCTGGCACGTATTTAGCTGAATTTGGTAGCCGGGGTTGGCTTGGCCCAGCGACACGCTTCATTAACGACATTTTGCTTTCAGCACCTTCAATTGTGATTGGTCTGTTTGTATTTGAAGTGTACGTAGCGCAAGTGGAGCATTTTTCTGGTTGGGCAGGCTCTTTAGCCTTGTCAATTTTGGTGATTCCAGTTGTATTGCGCACCACCGAAAACATGCTGCGTTTAGTACCAACTGCGATGCGTGAAGCTGCGTATGCCCTAGGAGCACCGCAGTGGAAAATGGTGATGTTTGTTACCTTGCGTGCAGCAAAAACTGGTGTGGCAACTGGTATCTTGCTGGCGATTGCACGTATTTTAGGCGAAACCGCACCACTGCTATTTACCGCCTTGAACAATCAATTCTTCTCAGATATGAATCAACCAATGGCCAACTTGCCGGTGGTGATTTTCCAGTTTGCGATGAGCCCGTATGAAGATTGGCACACCCTCGCTTGGGCAGGTGCACTGCTGATCGGCCTCTTTGTTCTGGCCTTGAATATTATTGCTCGCGTCATGCTGCGCCAGCCGAAACAACATTGATATTGGATATTGATAATGACGATCGAACACAAAGCTACTTTAGCCGTAAAAAACCTCAATTTTTACTACGGTAATTTTCATGCGCTAAAAAACATTACGCTCGACATTCGCGAAGGCAAGGTTACTGCGTTTATCGGCCCTTCAGGCTGCGGTAAATCAACCCTATTGCGCACGTTTAACCGTATGTACGACCTCTACCCTAAGCTACGCGCTGAGGGTGAGATTTTGCTCAATGGCGAAAACATTCTGCGCCCCGGCATTGATTTGAACATGCTACGCGCCAAAGTCGGCATGGTGTTTCAAAAGCCAACGCCATTCCCAATGTCGATTTATGACAATGTAGCGTTTGGCGTGAAGCTGTATGAAAACCTGAGCAAGTCCGAAATGGACGACCGCATTGAGTGGGCTCTGACCAAAGCCGCGCTGTGGAATGAAGTGAAAGACAAGTTGAAACAATCAGGCCTTGGCCTATCTGGTGGTCAGCAACAGCGTTTGTGCATTGCGCGCGCAGTTGCAGTCAAACCTGAAGTGCTGTTACTGGACGAGCCTACTTCGGCATTGGACCCAATCTCAACCGCACACGTTGAGGAATTGGTCCACGAATTGAAAAAGGACTACACCATCGCCATCGTGACGCACAATATGCAGCAAGCGGCGCGTATTTCCGATTACACCGCTTATATGTATTTGGGCGAAATGATCGAAATGGGCGAAACCGACACGATCTTTACTGCACCAAGTCTCAAAGCCACCGAAGACTACATTACTGGTAAATTTGGCTAACTCTCCAAATCAAACCGCAACAAAAAGGGACTGCAATGCAGTCCCTTTTTGTTGCTAGGTATACTCACCCAAACCATTATAGACAACGGCCTGATGAATATACCCATTAAGCATCATGCAGTGCAGCCTCTGCAGTGACGACCACGGCAATTTGATCGGCCCATTCACGCGCCTGCACTGGATTTACGTGCTCAACCATGACACGTACGACTGGCTCAGTACCTGATGGACGCAAGAGCACGCGGCCATCCGTCCCCATTGCCGACTCTGCTTCGGCAACTTTAGCTTGAATGGCTTGCGAACCATTGCAGTCAAAGCCTTTGGCAATCCGCACATTTTTTAAGACTTGTTTGGAGAGCTGCAGATCTTTGCAGAAACCAGCCAAAGTTTGGCCACTTTCTTTCAGCGCCTGCATCACTTGCAAAGCAGAAACGATGCCATCACCCGTGGTGTGCTTATCAAGGCACAACAAGTGCCCCGAGCCTTCACCACCAACTAGCCATGATTTCGCCTGTAGCTGCTCCAGCACGTAGCGATCACCGACTTTGGCACGCACAAAACCAATACCGCGCGCTTTCAAAGCGTTTTCAACACCGAGGTTAGTCATTAAAGTTCCAACAACGCCCTCACCCAAGGTTCCTTTTTGCTGGCGATATACCGCCAACACGTAGAGCAACTGGTCACCATCAACTATCGTGCCGTCGCGATCAACCATAATCAACCGGTCGCCATCACCATCTAATGCAATGCCAAAATGCGCGCCTTCCGACAGCACTTTTAAGCGCAAAGTTTCGGGATGTGTTGCACCGACTTCTTCGTTGATATTAAAGCCATCAGGCTGAGCACCAATGCTAACAACCTCTGCACCCAATTCATGAAACACGTGCGGTGCAATATGATATGTAGCGCCATGCGCACAATCAATGACGAGTTTCAATCCGCGTAAATCAAGATCATTTGGGAACGTTGATTTGCAAAATTCAATGTAGCGGCCCGCAGCGTCGTTAATGCGCCAAGAACGGCCAATTTGTTTCGAGGCAACACAAGGCTGCACCTCATCAATAGCAGCCTCAATCGCCAACTCCACATCATCAGGTAGCTTCTTGCCACCCGAACCAAAAAATTTAATCCCGTTATCATGAAATGGGTTGTGCGATGCAGAAATAACTACGCCCGCTGACAAACGCAGTGCTCGGGTTAAATAGGCAACACCCGGCGTTGGTAACGGGCCAGTGAGGTGGCAATCAACACCTGCAGCGTTAAAACCGGCCTGCAATGCAGCTTCCAGCATATAACCAGACACACGGGTGTCTTTACCAATTAATACGCCTGGATGCTCTTGCAGCCCTTTTTTGGCGGCCTCAGCCACCAAAACACGGCCTGCGGCATAGCCTAATTTCATCGCAAAATCTGGCGTAATCGGAAACTCACCAACCAAACCTCGCACACCATCAGTACCAAAATATTTACGCGCCATAAACCTTTCCCTCAATCACTTTGCTTATTTTAACCCTTGCCAAACCTTTAGTGCATCTAATGTTTCCCTTACATCATGCACCCTAACAATCTGAGCGCCAGCTTGAACTGCCAATAATGCAGCAGTTACACTGGCGGTAGTTCGATCACCGACTTCGCGCCCAGTTAATTCGCCCAGCATCCGCTTACGCGATACGCCGACCAACATCGGGGTTTGCAACTCTTCAATCAAAATACTGATTGAGCGAAAAAGCGCGCGATTGTGTTCAAGATTTTTACCAAAACCAAACCCCAAGTCGGCCAGAATACGCTCTTTTGCAACCCCCGCACCGATCACCGCTGAAATTCGATCTACCAAATAGCTGGATACTTCGCTAACAACATCCTGATAATGTGGCGCGGCTTGCATGGTCTGAGGATTGCCCTGCTTGTGCATTAGGCATATTCCAGCTTGTGATTGCGCCAAGGCTGCAATGGCGCCAGGCGCCTCTAAACCAGCAATGTCGTTCACCATATCCACGCCAGCCTGCAATGCAGCCTGCATCACTGCTGTTTTACACGTATCAATTGATAGCGGCACATTAAAAGCCCGTGCAGCCTCAATCACCGGCATAACGCGACTTAGCTCCACATCTACCGATACACTCGCCGCACCTGGCCGAGTTGACTCTCCACCGATATCGATAATATCCGCACCATCGCTGATGAGTTGCTCTATCTTTTGTAAAGCCTGCTCAAGCTGCAAATAACGTCCACCATCGGAGAATGAATCCGGTGTTACGTTCACAATACCCATCACGAGTGGGCGCTCCAACTCCAACTTGAAACGGCCGCAGTGAAAATACGTTTGCATTGAAAGTTCTCAAAATGCAATAAAGGCGGCCGAAGCCGCCTTTATTAGTTAAACACACACGAAGTTATGCCTCAGCTGCAGGTGCATCAGTCGCTTCTGCACCGCCAGTAGGCTCATCTTTTTGAACCGGAGCGGGCTTGCGTAGCGGAGGCAATTCTTTTGGCGGGCGCGGTGGACGACCAGCCATAATATCGAGCACTTGCTCGCGATCAATGGTTTCCCAATCCATTAGCGCTTGCGTCATTGCCTCAACTTTGTCGCGATTTTCGTCAAGAATTTTCACTGCAATCGCATACTGCTCGTCGATAATGCGGCGAATTTCTGAATCAACTTGCTGCATAGTCGATTCGGATACGTTTTTATGCGTCGTTACTGAACGACCCAAGAAAACTTCGCCATCATTTTCGGCGTAGACCATCGGGCCCATTTTCTCGGTCATACCGTAGCGAGTGACCATATCACGCGCCATTGCAGTTGCACGCTCAAAGTCATTCGATGCACCAGTCGAAATACGATTGATGAACAAATCTTCCGCGACACGACCACCGAACAAGATCGCCAACTCATTGAGCATTTGATCTTTGTAATGCGAGAAACGATCACGCTCAGGCAACTGCCAAGTCAAACCAAGAGCACGTCCACGCGGCATAATGGTGACTTTGTGCACAGGGTCAGTGCCTTCCAGCATTTCAGCAACCACAGCATGGCCAGACTCATGGTAAGCCGTCGCACGACGCTCTTCCTCGGTCATCACCATACTACGGCGCTCTGGCCCCATATAAATCTTGTCTTTAGCAGATTCAAAATCGGCCATATCGACCAAGCGTTTGTTACGACGCGCAGCAAACAGCGCGGCTTCATTGACCAAGTTGGCCAAATCAGCACCGGACATACCAGGTGTACCACGCGCTAGAACTGATGCATCAACATCGTTCGCGATGGGCACTTTGCGCATATGCACGCCCAGAATTTGCTCACGACCACGAATATCCGGCAACGACACAACAACTTGACGATCGAAACGACCTGGACGCATCAAGGCTGGGTCCAGCACGTCTGGACGGTTTGTAGCGGCAATGACGATAATGCCGGAATTACCTTCAAAACCATCCATCTCAACCAGCATCTGGTTCAAAGTCTGCTCGCGCTCGTCGTTACCGCCCCCCATACCTGCGCCACGTTGACGACCCACAGCATCGATCTCGTCGATAAAGATAATGCACGGCGCGTTTTTCTTCGCATTTTCAAACATATCACGAACACGCGCGGCACCAACGCCCACAAACATTTCAACGAAGTCAGAACCTGAAATCGAGAAGAATGGTACCTTCGCTTCACCAGCGATAGCTTTGGCCAGCAGCGTTTTACCCGTACCTGGCGAACCCACCATCAAAATACCGCGTGGCATACGGCCGCCAAGGCTTTGGTATTTGCTTGGGTCGCGCAAGTAGTCGACGATTTCAGCTACTTCTTCTTTGGCTTCATCGCAACCTGCTACATCGGCAAACGTCACTGCGTTATTGCTCTCATCGAGCATTTTGGCTTTGGATTTACCAAAGCTAAACGCGCCGCCTTTACCGCCACCTTGCATTTGGCGCATAAAGAAAATCCACACGCCGATCAGCAGCAGCATTGGCCCCCAATTCATCAGGAAGCTCATTAACAAGCTTGGTTCAGCCTCAGGCTTGGCAGCAAACTTCACATTGTGCTTGATCAGCGTATCAACCATACGGAAGTCAAATGGCGCCAAAGTTGCATAGTTACTGCCATCTGATTTTTTACCGCGGATCCACTGACCACGCAGCGGGCTACCTTCAATTTCGGCGCTCGCAATTCGGCCTTGCTCCACTTCCACCATAAATTGTGAATAGGGAATTTGGCTCGCCGTATCTTGGCTTTTCGAAAACTGGTTAAAAATAGTCATCAGCACCAAGCCAACAACTAACCAAATGGCGACATTCTTGCCGAGATTGTTCACGGCTTTACTCCTGTATTTCCCGAACGTGGGAATGACAAATATATTTTACTCGGAACGCGCAATTGTTTAAGCCTTTTTTTGCTTACCCAAGAGATAGATTTCCGAGCTGCGATCACGAGATGCTTTAGGCTTTCGAGAGACAACGGTGGTAAAAGTTTCACGCATCACCTTCATATACTCTTGAAAACCACTTCCTTGAAACACTTTCACTAAAAAATGCCCACCAGGCTTGAGTTGTTCTTGCGCAAATTCCAGTGCCAACTCGCACAAATACATACTGCGCGCCTGATCAGTGACCGCGTTACCACTCATATTGGGGGCCATATCGCAAATTACAAGATCAACTTGGCGACCATCGAGCAAGGCATTAAACCGATTCAGCACTTCTTCTTCGCGAAAATCGCCCTGCACAAATTCCACATCGCGAATCGGGTCCATTTCCAGAATATCGAGCGCAAAGACCCGACCATTCTTGCCCACCTTTTTCATCGCCACTTGGCACCAGCTACCTGGCGCAGCGCCTAGGTCGGCCACCCACAAGCCGGGCTTGAGTAATTTATCTTTTTCATCAATTTCGAGCAGCTTGTACGCCGCACGAGCCCGATAGCCTTCTTTTTTGGCCATCTGCACATACTGATCATTGACATGCTCGTGTAGCCAAGCACTACTGGAATTGATACCTGCCATCGGTTACACTACCCTGTTAGTTAAGAAGATTTTCAAGGATTCAATCATTATGTTAGAACTTTCGCCGGATCAATGCCGTCATTTGCGCAGTTTGGCGCATCACCTTAATCCGGTGGTGATGATTGGGAACAATGGCCTAACCGACGCCGTTATGCGCGAAATTGCCGTCAACCTCGACGCGCATGAACTCATCAAAGTGCGTATATTGGGCGACGATAGAGAAGCGCGCGCGCAATTTATGCAGCAAATTTGTGCTGATTTGGGCGCGGCCCCAGTGCAAATGCTCGGTAAATTATTACTCATTTACCGCCCTAGCAATACCGACAAACCACGTATTGTTTTGCCGAAGAAGAAAAAGGCAGCACAATAATCACGTTCAACGTGAAACAGAAAGGGCGCCACTAGCGCCCTTTTTTATTGCGCTTTCAATCACTTAGTCGTTGCGCCAAATATACGCTAAACCGAGCACACTTTGCAGTAAATAAATCAAACTTGAAATCGTGTGCCATTGCGCCAAGCCACCGCCAAACATTCCTGTCGCGGCATGGCTCACTGCCGGTTTAATTTCGGCAATCAGTGGAAAAATCGCAAATTGGTTGACTAAGGTACACAGCAACATCCCAACAATCAGCCAGATTTTGCCGCCTTTAAACGCGCGCGCACCGTCGACCCAAATCCACCAAATCAGCAAAAACACACCTGCGACAATGCCAATCCAGCCGATGGCGTGAAACAACTTCCCCGCCACCATCCCCGCTACAGCCTTATCCAAAGTCGAGAACAAGGCTGGCGCCACTACGACGCCGATAATCCACATCCCACCAATCCACAATGTCGTCAGTAGATTCTTGATTCCATTACCCATACGATGTATTTAGATATAGCTCAATATGGATATAACCCACAGAGCAATACCCACCTCCAATCAACGTTCATGAAAACAGCACTGGCGTAGACGGCAGGCCAGCGGGCTTTGGCTTAGATGTATTTCACTTCCAAAACTTCGTATTCGCGAATGCCGCCTGGCGCTTGCACGTCAGCCACATCGCCTTCGTACTTGCCGATCAGCGCGCGAGCGATTGGGCTAGACACTGAAATTTTGCCCAATTTGATATCGGCTTCGTCGTCACCAACGATTTGGTAAGTCACTTCGGCTTCGGTTTCCAAATCTTGCAACACCACAGTCGCCGCAAACACGATACGACCTTCGGCGGTATCGGCCATGTCTTTTGGATCGATAATTTGACCATTGCTCAGCTTGCCTTCCAGCTCGGCAATGCGGCCTTCAACAAAACCTTGTTTTTCTTTGGCTGCATCGTACTCGGCGTTTTCCGACAAATCGCCGTGGCTACGCGCTTCGGCAATCGCCGCGATCACGGCTGGACGCTCTACGCTTTTCAGATGCGCCAATTCAGCTTTCAATAATTCTGCACCAACAACGGTCAGAGGCACTTTATTCATTTATTTCTCCCAGCGCGAGGATAGGCGCCGCTAAAAAGAATAGCCGCCCCATCACAGGGGCGGCTTTTTATCGTATTTTATACAGCGATAAAATATCAGCTATTGAGTTGGCGATGCAAGCCCTGCAGGTCATAAACATCCAACTCTTTCATATCACGCAAACCAATACACGCCGCTTTCGCGCCGGCGATGGTGGTGAACACTGGCAATTTCGCTTTCAGTGCTTCGTGACGGATTGAGTAGCTGTCTTGAATTGCTTGGCGACGCTCGTCCACGGTATTAAAGATCATGCCGATTTCGCCATTCACAATCATATCCACGATGTGAGGACGACCTTCGGTCACTTTATTGACCGCAGTCACCGCAACACCCGCTGCGTTAATGGCAGCCGCAGTGCCTTTGGTGGCGATCACTTTAAAGCCCAATGAAGTCAGCACTTGCGCGCATTCAACGGCTTGTGCCTTATCGCCTTCGCGAACCGAGATGAACACATTGCCTGAGCTTGGCAATACCACGCCAGCTGCCAACTGAGCTTTAACAAACGCCTCAGCGAATGACACGCCTACGCCCATCACTTCACCCGTTGATTTCATCTCAGGGCCGAGAATCGAATCCACGCCTGGGAATTTCGCGAATGGGAATACCGCTTCTTTCACTGAGTAGTACGGTGGAATCACTTCGCCAGTTACGCCTTGCGACACCAAAGTCTGGCCAACCATACAACGCGCAGCGACTTTCGCCAACGGCACGCTGGTCGCTTTTGATACATACGGTACGGTACGTGAAGCACGTGGGTTTACTTCCAACACGTAAACTTTAGCGTCCGCGCCTTTGCCTTGAATCGCAAACTGCACGTTCATCAAACCAACCACGTTCAGGCCTTTGGCCATCAACACGGTTTGGCGACGCAATTCGTCTTGTAGCTCTTTGCTCAAAGAGTACGGAGGCAATGAACACGCTGAGTCACCTGAGTGAACACCCGCTTGCTCGATGTGCTCCATGATACCGCCGATGATCACGTCAGTACCGTCCGACACCGCATCCACGTCCACTTCAATCGCGTCGTTCAAGAAGCGATCGAGCAAGACTGGCGAATCGTTCGATACTTTCACCGCTTCGCGCATGTAGCGCTCAAGGTCTTTATCTGAATGAACGATTTCCATCGCGCGGCCGCCCAATACGTAGGACGGACGAACAACCAATGGGTAGCCCAATTCACGTGCCAAATGCAGCGCATCTTGCTCGTTACGTGCAGTCGCGTTTGGCGGCTGACGCAAGGCCAAGTCTTGCAGCAATTTTTGGAAGCGTTCACGGTCTTCCGCTGCGTCGATCATGTCTGGTGTTGTACCGATAATAGGCACACCGTTCGCTTCCAAAGCGCGCGCCAGTTTCAATGGCGTTTGGCCACCGTACTGCACGATCACGCCGATTGGTTTTTCGATTGCAACGATTTCCAGCACGTCTTCGAGCGTCAACGGCTCGAAGTACAGACGATCTGACGTGTCGTAGTCGGTCGAAACGGTTTCTGGGTTGCAGTTGACCATAATGGTTTCATAACCATCGTCGCGCAACGCAATCGCCGCGTGTACGCAGCAGTAGTCAAACTCGATGCCCTGACCAATACGGTTCGGGCCACCGCCCAAGATCATTACTTTTTTCTTGTCCGTTGGCTGCGCTTCGCATTCTTCTTCATAAGTCGAATACATATAGGCGGTATTGCTCGCAAACTCAGCAGCACACGTATCTACACGCTTATACACTGGGCGAACAGCCAAGGCGTGACGCGCTTTGCGTACTGCATTTTGATCGCAACCGAGCAAAGTACCCAAGCGACGATCAGAGAAACCTTTGCGTTTCAGTTTGCGGAATTCTTCTTTAGACAAGCTATCAACGCTACGACCACGCAACGCTGCTTCGTCGTTCAAGATGTCTTCGATCAACACCAGGAACCATGGGTCGATCTTAGAAATATTGTGAATTTCGTCGCGGCTGAGACCAACGCGGAACGCGTCAGCCACGTACCACAGACGCTCTGGACCAGGCGTCGCGATTTCTGATTCGATCTTAGTGCGATCGGTACAGATTTCGTCAAAGCCTGACATGCCGGTTTCCAGACCACGCAAAGCTTTTTGCAACGATTCTTGCTGCGTGCGGCCGATGGCCATCACTTCGCCGACTGATTTCATTTGTGTCGTCAGACGGTCGTTCGCTTGCGGGAATTTTTCGAAAGCGAAACGCGGAATCTTCGTTACCACGTAGTCGATCGATGGCTCGAACGACGCTGGCGTTTTGCCGCCCGTGATTTCGTTTTTCAGCTCGTCCAGCGTGTAACCACAAGCCAGTTTCGCCGCGATTTTCGCGATTGGGAAGCCCGTCGCTTTCGATGCCAAAGCTGAAGAGCGCGATACGCGTGGGTTCATCTCGATGACGATCAAACGACCATCTTTTGGATTCACCGAGAATTGAACGTTTGAACCACCAGTATCGACACCGATTTCGCGCAGGACCGCGATCGATGCGTTACGCATGATTTGGTATTCTTTGTCGGTCAGCGTTTGCGCTGGTGCGACGGTGATCGAGTCACCAGTGTGCACGCCCATTGGGTCCAAGTTTTCGATCGAGCACACGATAATGCAGTTGTCGTTGCGGTCACGCACGACTTCCATCTCGTATTCTTTCCAGCCGAGCAATGATTCTTCGATCAGCAATTCGTTGGTTGGCGACAAGTCCAGACCACGGGTGCAGATTTCGATGAATTCTTGCATATTGTAGGCGATACCACCGCCTGAGCCGCCCATCGTGAACGACGGACGAATAATCGTTGGGAAGCCCACTTGCGTTTGCACTGCCAACGCGTCTTCCAAGCTGTGCGCGATACCAGAGCGCGCAGAACCCAAGCCGATTTTATCCATCGCGGCTTTAAATTTCTGACGGTCTTCCGCTTTATCAATCGCTTCTGGCGTCGCGCCGATCAATTCAACGCTGTATTTATCCAGCACGCCGTTGCGCCATAGATCAAGCGCGCAGTTCAGTGCGGTCTGGCCACCCATGGTTGGCAAGATCGCGTCTGGACGCTCTTTGGCGATAATTTTTTCAACCATTTGCCACGTAATTGGCTCAACGTAAGTCACGTCGGCCATATTCGGGTCAGTCATGATGGTGGCAGGGTTGCTGTTCACCAGAATAACTTTGTAACCCTCTTCGCGCAGCGCTTTACACGCTTGGGCGCCAGAGTAGTCAAATTCGCAGGCTTGGCCGATTACAATCGGGCCAGCGCCAATAATCAGAATGCTTTTTAGGTCGGTACGCTTTGGCATTTGTTCGTCCTTAGTGTTTCTTCTCGATGACGGTCTTGACGCTATCGACAACGGGCTGCAATTCCGACTGATGAGTCAGGTAATAGTAACCGGCCGCAATTGCAACAAGAAACACGCAGAAAAAGATCAGTTTCAAAATGCGGGTCACAAAAAAATAGCCCACCACCACAGCAATCAGCGTGCCCCAACCTAATGGTTGCGAAGCGAAGAATTGGCCGATTTGGGCGATCAGGCTATCCATGTGTTAGCCTTTTTTCGCGGTCATTGCATCGATAAATTTATCAAACAAGTACGCCACATCGTGCGGACCAGGGCTCGCCTCTGGGTGACCTTGGAACGAGAATGCTGGCTTATCGGTCAGCGCAATACCCTGCACTGTGCCGTCAAACAATGAACGGTGCGTTACACGTACATTAGCTGGCAAGCTGGTTTCGTCAACTTGGAAGCCGTGATTCTGGCTCGTGATCATCACGTGTTTGCTATCGAGGTCTTGCACCGGATGGTTGGCACCGTGGTGACCAAACTTCATCTTGCTGGTTTTGCCGCCTGCCGCCAAACCGAGCAATTGATGGCCCAAGCAAATACCGAAGATCGGCAGGCTAGTTGCCAACAATTCTTGAATCGCTTTGATCGCGTAATCGCATGGCTCAGGATCGCCAGGGCCGTTCGACAAGAACACGCCATCTGGATTCAGCGCCAATACTTCGCTGGCTGGCGTTTGCGCTGGCACGACGGTCAGTTTGCAGCCACGCTCAGCAAGCATACGCAGGATGTTGTGCTTCACGCCAAAGTCGTAAGCCACAACATGGAATTTCGGATTCGATTGAACGGTATAACCCACGCCCAGTTTCCACTCGGCGGTTGTCCATTCAAAAGGCTTGTCGCATGACACAACTTTGGCCAAATCTTGACCGGCCATTGAGCCGAACGATTTGGCTTTCTCAACCGCTGCCGCAGCGTCGATATTGTGTCCGCTAACGATACAGCCAGGCTGAGCGCCTTTTTCACGCAAAATACGCGTGAGTTTACGGGTATCGATATCCGCAATAGCCACGACGTTGTTTTGCTTGAGATACTCCCCCAAGCTCATCGTTGAACGGAAGTTAGAGTGCAGTAAAGGCAGATCACGAATGATCAGGCCTTCAGCAAAAACGCCACGACTTTCCGCATCTTCAGCGTTAACGCCGTAGTTGCCGATGTGTGGGTAGGTTAAAGTTACGATCTGTTTGGTATACGATGGGTCAGTCAGAATTTCTTGATAACCCGTCATTGAAGTGTTGAATACCACTTCACCAAGGGTTTCACCGTCTGCGCCGATGGAAATACCGTGGAACAGGGTGCCGTCGGCAAGGGCCAACAGGGCTGGAGTGGGGGCTGGTGTGGACACTGGCGGGCTCCAGGGCTTACGCCCAATAAGTCAAAATCCGTGGGGTAGGCGTAGAAAAACGGGATCAGCTGAGCCAACCCCGTTTTACGCATACAAAATTGGCCGAATTCTACCGCAAAAGGCCTTGTCCATCAATGGCAAAGCCTAGACTAGTCAGCAGATACTTTCATATTTACAATAAACTTTCAATTTTATCAGCCAGCGACTCAGGCGTCGTTGTTGGCGCATAGCGCCCAACAACCTGACCATTGCGATCAAGTAAAAATTTCGTGAAGTTCCATTTGATCGCTTCAGTCCCCAGTAAGCCAGGTTTCGCTTGGCATAAAAATTGAAAGAGCGGATGAGCCGCTGCACCATTGACCTCGGTTTTGGCAAACAACGGAAATTGAGTGGCATAATTGCTAGCACAAAATTGCGCAATTTCAGGCTCTGCATCAGGCTCTTGCAGACCAAATTGGTTACAAGGAAACGCCAGCACTGTAAATCCACGTTCATGAAAGCGCTGGTACAAAGCTTGCAAGCCGGCGTATTGCGGCGTAAAACCACAGCGACTCGCCACATTCACGATCAACAGCACCTGGCCTTGATATTGCGCCATCGTGCTGGACTGACCATCAATCGACAACAGCGGTATTTCATAAATGCTAGACATCAAAAACTCCGGTTTGACCTGTAAGCGAATAAAGTAGCATATGAAGCCAGCCAGTGGATACGCCAACGGCCCCAAGGCCAGCACGCAAGTCGCGATTGCTGCGGTGAGCAGCGCGATGGCGCGCGGCGGCCTAACGCAAGCCGGGAAAGTGTTTTTGTTTTTGTCGACGCATTTTCATCAACAGATCGACGAATGTTTGCGTGCTGTCGTTGCCATTAGCGGCAGCATGGACGTTGTTGGCGCGAGTGCCGCCGGGGTTTTTACCGAACAAGATTGGTCGCTCGACTCCCCCGCCGCCGCGGCCTTAGTGTTACCACCAGATTTTCCGGCGCAAATGCGCAATTCCCATTTAGCACTGGCCGCGCCCAATGCCATCAACCAATTTTGGCTCAATGATGGCGCGCTGAAATTCGGTGGCGTTGCGGGCGATGCCACCGGCTTAGGTCATTACGCTTTATGGCAAGCAGCGCAACAGCGATTTAGTTTTATTCAGATTCCATTAGAAGCGCGCAATATTATTGTGTCTGAAGGCACACAAAGTTTAGGCGCGTATTTCACCATTACGGCGAGCCAAGGTTTAGTTCTGGAAAGCCTGGATGGGCGGCCAGCACTAGATACGTTGGGACCTTATTTAGCGCAATATCCACAAGAAGCACTACTTGCACAAATTAGCAATGCCGCGCAAAGCTGGATTCCTGTGATTGGCACCGATTTAAGTCGCGGCAGCGTCATGCTGGCGCATGAGTTATTTGTTGGCGAGCAATTACGCTGGGGGCACTTTAACGCGAAAGCCGCCAGCGACGAATTGGCGCAACAGATCATGCTGCAGTTGGCAGGCAAACCACAACCGAAATGGGCACTGGCATTTTCCAGCCATCGCCGTGTCATGACAGGGGATGGTTTGAGCGAGCCGGATTGGAATGTAATGCGCAAAACCTTGCCCGACGTGCCATTCGCAGGCTTTTACGGCAACGGGCAAATTATTCCACCGCCCAATCATCATCAGCCAATCGACAAGCTCAATCGCATCGTCGACAATAGCGTTCTTCTTGCTCTATTTGATTAAAACCATGTTGTTCAACCCGAGTCGCGACCAAGCCCGCCGTTTTTTTATCACCAGCTGGCAAAAACATCAGCAAGGCCTGCAACTGGCCGACCTTGAAGCCATCGTGATTGATGTGTTGATGGCGCATCCGGAATACCATCAATATTTGAGCGAAGACTATATTGATCGTGACTGGCCACCCGAGCATGGCGACAGCAACCCGTTTTTGCACATTAGCCTGCATTTAGCGATTGCCGAGCAACTATCGATTGACCAACCGGCTGGCGTGCGCCAACTGTACAGCCAATTGCATGCGCAATACGGCGACGCACACAAAGCTTTGCACGATATGCTCGAATGCTTGGGCGAAATGATTTGGCAAGCACAACGCCACAATACCGCACCAGATCCCAAGATCTATTTAGAAGGTTTACGTGCGCGCGTTAAGATACGCAGCTAGGTATACAGCCATAGAGCTTGCTAGAAATTAACTGCAGCAATATACCCTTATTTCTTTTTCGGCTGATCTAGGCTTTCAATTTCACGAATTCGCGCCTCAACGCCCGATTGCACATAAAAATCGGGGTTGGGCTGGCGCAAGGCCAAATTAAATTGTTCCAGCGCCGACGAATATTCTTTTAAGCGCAAATAATATTCGCCCTGCATTTGATGCTGCAGCATCGCCTTACCCTGTTTGCCGTACAACTTAGCGGCGCGTTGGTACAGCTGCGCATCGCTGGCATACATTGCCAAGGCGTCATCCAAGCCTGCCTTGGCCTGCTCGTACATTCCGGCCTCAATTTGTGAATCGAGCAAGCCGTACAATAAGGCGCGACTTCCAGAAAAACGAACGCTCGCCTCGCTTAAGATCTTCACCGCCTCGCTGCTATTGCCTTGCGCCAAGCGAATGCTGCCCGCCAAATATTCTAAAGTTGGGTGCGATTTAGTGCCAAACACGGCTTTGGTTTTTTGCAAAGCCTGCCAAGCGGGCTCGTATTCGCGGTTTAAATAGTAGGCAAACGCCAAACCATAGTGCTGCGCGGCTTCGCTGGCGTAGCGTTTTTCATTAATGGTTTTTTGGTAATACGACACGGCTTCACGGCCGCCAAACTGCAAGGCGCGACTTTTTTCGCGCATAAACAAAAACTCGGCCGAGTCAGGCACTTGCCGATATTTACTATCGCCCAAGCGATTTTGCGCGTCTGAAATCCGCTTCATCGTCACCGGGTGAGTGCGCAAATATTCTGGCGCATTATTTTCAACGATGCGATTATGTTTTTGCAGGCGCTCAAAAAACACCGCCATAGCTGCCGGATCGTAACCCGACTTTTGCAAGGTTTGCATGCCGATACGATCGGCTTCTTGCTCAAACGAATAGGTGTAATCGAGCTGGCGTTGCACCGAAACTGCGGTCGTTGCCGCAATCGCCGCCGCCGCCGCATCACCCCGCCCCATGCTACCAGCAACAATGGCAGCAGCAATCCCCGCTAAACTCAGCCACGGACTGGCTTTCATACCTTCGATCAAGCGGGCAATATGGTTTTGCGTAACGTGAGCCACCTCGTGCGCCAAGACGCTGGCAACTTCAGACTCATGCTGAGCTTGCACAATCAGGCCAGTATGCACGCCGACAAAACCACCCGGTATCGCAAACGCATTAACCGAGCTATCGAGCAAAGGGAAGAAAGTAAATTGCGGCTCGTACACTTCGGCGGCGTCGGTCAGGCGATTACCCATCGCACTCAGAAAAGCGATGATTTCGGGGTCTTCAATCATAATGCCGCTGCGGCGAATTTGCCGCATCGCCGATTCGCCGATTTCACGCTCTTGCTGTTTGCTCAGGCCTTGCTGTGACACATCACCCATATCGGGCAATTTTTCTGCATAGCTCACAGGAGGAATCGCCATGATCAGCGCCAAGCTGGCAGCAATAATTTTAGACCTCAAGCTATACCCCCACTACGTACACTCGCGCAACGCTTATCTAGATTAACATCCAAACCATTACCCCGTAACGGGCAATTTTACCCAAACTTAAGCAAACCACAACCGGCCAAACTGGCCAGCGCAACCAACCCGCCAAACCACACAAAGCGTCGCCAACTACCGGCACCCACGACAACAATAAGGACATCGGCCCAAGGCGCTGCGCCCAATCAAGACAACGCGCTAAACGCGGCGAGTGCGTCAAGGTCGGTGCGGCTGGCAATTTGCGCCCCATCCATACGGTAAGCAAGCCGCCCATAATATTGCCGATCGACACCGCAACCCACGCCAGCAGCCATAATTGCGGTTGAAAATGCAGCGCAGCGGCAAAAACCGCCTCGGAGTTACCCGGTAAAATCGTTGCCGAACTAAACGCCGAAAACCACAGGCCGAGCAGCCACGCGACAGTTTGCATTAACGACCGAAGGCAAACGGCTCGCCCGCATGCGCGCTAATTGCAGCCGCCAGATCGGCAAAAAACTCGCCGTCGCCGCGCGTATTGATCCACGCCCCACCCTGCTGGCGATAGTGGTAGCCCCCCGATTTAGCGGCTATCCATAACTCTTGATTGGGGGTATGGCGATTGACGATAACTTTGCTGCCATCTTCAAATTCGATCTCGAGCACATTGCCAGATAATAGAGGATCAACATCAAAATCAACGTCGTCGAGCGCAGTTTCGATTTGCGCAAAAATGGCGTCGCTTGCGCTTAAGAATTCAGATTCAGTCATAGCCCTACTCGCTCGTGTTAAACTGCAATTTTGCCACTGTTTATCGATTCTATGCGCGCCCTGATTGCATTTATCTGCTCAGCCTTTGTGCTCAGCGCTTGCGGCTTTAAAGGCCCCTTGTATTTACCGAACGATCAGCCGGTCGATAGCAGCAAAGCCAGTGCGGTAACGGCTTCTGCCATTCAATAAGCAGGTATAAAAAAAGCGGCCGAGGCCGCTTTTTTATTGACTATCCACGCTTAGAAACGTTCGGGCAGTTTTTGTACAATAATAATCCGTTTGTTTTCCAAACGGATATAACCACCAAACACCAACTCTTTCAAAATACGTGCAATCATTTCGCGCGAAGAACCAACGCGATCGGCAATCGCTTGCTGAGTGAGCGGCTGATTAACCATCTCAACGCCATCTTCCACAATCAACATTGATTCAAACAAAGCACGAACGCGGCCGTACACATCGAGCAAGGCCAAGTTTTTCATCGTGGTAGATAAATGGCGAACCATCGCTGCCAGATTTTGGATAACCAAATCTTTTACATGCGGTTCACGCTCCATCGCCTCACGAAATTCTTGCTTAGTAAACATCAAGAAACTCGAGTCTTCCTCACACTGGCATGACCAACCACGTGGCTCTTCATCAATCAAAGAAATCTCGCCAATCGCATCACCCGGCTCAACTTCCATAAAGACAAATTCTTTACCTTGGTTATCACTGGTAAAGCTGCGCGCGCGGCCTTCGATCATCACATACATCGACTCAGCAGGATCGCCTTCACGGAATAAGAACGTGCCTTTTGGCATATTGCGCTTTAAACCAGTATGAAGAATGTACTCCAACTGATCATCGGGAAACCCCTGCAAAAGCGGGATTGCCTTTAACATTTCCAGCATACATACACCTCGTTTTTAGTCTTGGTATTCAATTCAAATTGAAATGATTTAAAAATGCTCAGGCAGCTTTTTTAAAATTAAAATACGGCGACGACCCGTTTGGACATAACCGCCTGCAACGAGTTCTTTCATCACCTTGGCAATCATTTCGCGCGAAGCCCCTACGCGATCAGCCAAATCTTGTTGCGTTAACTGATCTTCGATCAAACCGCCCTCTTCGGTCGGCACGGCTAAGGCTTCAAACACTTTACGGATTCGCCCGTACACGTCTTTCAATGCCAAATCACTGACTGTTTTGGTTAAATGGCGAATCACATTCATGGCCGTCAGCAGCATGTGATCTTTCAGCTCTGGATGCTGAGACAGCAAGGTCAGAAAATTGGTACGGGAAATAGCGAGAAAGACGCAATCTTCCTCGGCTTCTGCGCTCACTGCACGCTCTTCATCAGCAAACAGCGCTAACTCACCAAAGCTGGTTCCTGCATCAGCAACGCCATATACAAATTCACGCCCCGCATCATTATTATGAAAAATACGCATCCGGCCTTCGATGAGCACCAATAAATGATCTACCGGCTCACCTTCATTAAAAATCAGCACCCCTTTTGAGAAGTGGCGCCGCGTTGCAACGTTTTCAAGTTCGAGCAAGTCCTCAACGGGTAAGGTAGAAAATAGTTCGACTTTAGCTAAAACTGCTTCGTATCCCATATCAATGCTCTTTGTTAATGTTTGGCCGCTTCTTTGGCTGGTTTTTCACTGGCCATTGCGGAGGCGACTTCAGAGGCCATCGGCTCGGTCTCTTCTTTCATCATTTCTGTTTGCGATAGCTCGCCCGTTTTTACATCGGGTGGTGGTGGCACCACATCGATTTTCTTGGCCTGCATGTATTCGTTCATTTCTTTCCAGCCGGCAAAAATATCGGCCTTAGGAATCTTCGCATTGCGTCGAAAACAATCTTCCAGCGAGCGACCACTGTGGCGACAGGCTGCACCGATCGCTTTGCCATTCGCTTTGGGCTTATTTACCAGCTCGAGCAGTTGGTCACACCCTGCCAAGCCAAATGTCAGCGGCACTAGCAGCAACATCGTTTTTAGCGCTTTCACAGGAACACCTTCTAACAGGAAATCAAGGTAAATTGTAAGACAAAAAGCCCGTTAAGTCGCAATAACCTAACGGGCTTTTAATTAATTACGACAAACTTTCACATTAAATTTGTTGAATACCCGCCAACAACCAGCGTGGATCACCCTGCATTGGACGAACAAAGTGCCAAACTTCTTTAAACGGCACCGCTGGTGCATTCAGGCTTTCGCTGACGCGACCGCTAAATTCCACGCTCGCCACCATGCGGCCGCCCTCATCAACGGCTTCGATGATATTCAGATTCAACTCTGGGAACTCCGCCAAATCATCGTTGCTAGCGATATCGTCTTTGAGCATCGCAAACAATTCAGGCGTCATATAGCGGCGCATTTCTTCGGCTTGCTCTGGCGAATTAAGTGCCTGCATGTGCAAGAAGCTTGCACGCGCCTGGCGCAAGAAGGCCGCAGACTCAGTACCATCCGGCAAACGCGTAATTGGTGTTGCTGGCAATGAGTATGCACCACCAACACCTTGGCCAATACGGAAGCCACCGCTTAAATCGTTTTGTTGTGGCGCTTGAAACGCCGTTGCTTGTGGATTGATTGCAGGCGCAGGTGAAGAGCTCATCTGGGCAGGATTCATCGCTGGCACACCTGCGTAAGCGTGCGCTTGACCTACTGGCGTTGATTTACGACGACGTAGCAACATCACGCCACCGGCAGTCAATGCGCCGAGCAAAAGCAAAGTACCCCAAGGCATGCCGTCGCCTTCTGCGGCGCCAGATGCATTATTGCCCATCATATAACCGAGCAAACCACCGACTGCGAGACCACCCAAGATGCCCCCCATCATGCCGCTGCTGCTCTTTTTCTGCTGCACAGGCACCGGTGCCATTGGCGCAGGTTGCTGCGGCGCGGCTTGACGTTGCGGCGCTGGCGCAGCTTGGCGCTGCATCCCGGCTGAGCGGCCACTGCCAACGCGTTTTGCTTCGGCAATGTGACTAGCAAACAAGGTCGTGCTCATCAGCACCACCATAAAAGCTTGACTAAAACGAGCCATTTTTATCTCTACCCTGTAATGGGATTAGTTTATGAATACGGTATTAGTATGGGCGCTGTTAAATAAGTTCAATAAGTGGCCAGAAGAAAAGGCGATACACTCACCCCACTCATGGGTATTAAGCCAAAGGCCAAACCCAATAATGGCTACAGAGGAATACACCTACCGGGCATTAATGACCGCGCTGTCCACGCTCAATCGTCACGCCAACGCGAGCGACATCTTTCAGAATATTGAGCTTGGTCACCGACACCTTGATCCATGGGGCGCCAAAGTCGTGAATCAAAATATGCGCGATATGTTCGGCCAAGGCCTCGATCAGCAAAAAGTGCTTTTCAGCCATTACCGTGCGCAAATGCGTGACGACTTTATCGTAATCGATGGTATCGACCAGATCGTCTGACACACAGGCGCGCGCAGAAGGCAGGCCGATTTCCAGATCCAACTCAACGACCTGCGACTGGGTGCGCTCCCAGTCATACCAGCCAATCACAGTTTCGGCGCGCACTTGCTGTAAATAAATAATGTCCATAGCGGATCGCCCTCTGCGCTTGCGCCGCAAACTCGAATCGTTTGAGGCCAATAGCAGATTAGCTTAAAATCAAAAGTTCACGATTGTAGTGGAATTTGGGATGAACCTCACCTTAGTATTTTTCATCATTGGCGCCTATTTGATTGGCTCTTTATCGTTTGCCGTCATCGTGAGCCGCGTCATGGGCTTGGCCGATCCACGCAGTTATGGCTCCAATAATCCGGGCGCGACCAATGTCTTGCGCTCCGGCAATAAAAAAGCCGCCGCGCTCACGCTACTGGGCGACGCACTCAAAGGCTGGGTTGCCGTGTTTGCAGCGCAGCAGCTCGCACCGGTGGTTGGCGTCAATGCCCCAGAAGAATTTAATACCTTAATCGCCGCCGTCGCGCTAGCGGTGACCGTTGGCCATATGTGGCCGGTGTTTTTCCAATTTAAAGGTGGCAAAGGCGTTGCGACTGCGGCGGGGATTTTGCTGGCGCTCAACCTATGGCTGGGCTTAGCGACTTTAGGCATCTGGCTGTTTGTCGCCAAAGGCTTGAAGATTTCATCGCTATCGGCGATCTGCGCCGCAATTGCGGCACCTTTTTTGTGCTGGTATTTCCTGCCCGTCCAAGTCTACATCGCCGCAGTGATTGCAATCAGCGTACTGCTGATTGTTCGTCACAAGCAAAACATTATGGGCTTAATCAGCGGCAAAGAAGGCAAGATTGGCGAAAAGGCTAATTAAGACCTAAATCGAAGAATAAAAAAACCGGGCGCGAATTAGCCCGGTTTTTATTTTTGGACACTTACCACTACGCTGAAGCGCGTAGCGAGAGCGGTGAGAACAAGGCAAAAAATAAGGAAAAACCGGAATGTACTCGAGTACATGAGGATTTTGAGTTATTTTTTCGCACGCAGTGTGTGCAAAGCTAGCAGGAATCGCCGCTCGCAGTAGCGCATCAGCTAGCTTGTTTGGTGTGGTCGCGCACAATGCGCGCCTTCTCCCGCTGCCATTCGCGCTCTTTCTCGGTTTGACGTTTATCGTGCTGCTTTTTACCCTTGGCCACGCCAATTTCCAGCTTGATATAGCCGCGCGTGAAATGCATATTCACGGGCACGATGGTGTAACCAGCGCGGTCCACCTTGATCGCCAGCTTGTTGATTTCGTTTTGTTTGAGTAGCAATTTGCGCGTGCGCACTACGTCGGGCAAGACGTGCGACGAGGCATTAATCAGCGGTGAAATATGGCAGCCGAACAGGTAAAAGTCGCCCCCTTTATAAATCACATATGATTCTTTGAGTTGTACGCGTCCAGCACGAATCGATTTGACTTCCCAGCCTTCCAGAACGATGCCTGCTTCGATTCGTTCTTCGATAAAATATTCGTGAAACGCCTTACGGTTGTCGGCGATGACCATGCCGTATCATCCTGTACTGCAAAAAAGAAAGAATTCTAGCACCCGAAGGGCCTACTGACCATGAAACGAATTTTTTGTCTGTATACCGGCGGCACGATTGCCTGCGTCGATGGCCCGAATGGCTTGGCGCCGCAACAGGGTATATTAAGCAAGCTCATTGCTGATTTAGCTTTTAAACATATACCCGATGTAGCGATTACACTGCACGAGTACGCTACGCCGCTTGATTCTTCGGCGATGACACCGCACCACTGGCAGCAAATCGCACAAGACATCGCCAGCCGCATCGACGATTTCGATGGTTTTGTTGTGCTGCACGGCACCGACACGATGGCTTGGACGGGCGCAGCGCTGCATTGGCAACTGGACCATATTCACAAGCCTGTGATTCTGACCGGTTCGCAACGCCCATGGGTGCATGTGGGCAGCGATGCGCCTGCGAATATGCTGCTGGCCTTGCAAAGCGCAGCTTCTGCGCCGGCCGGCGTTCAGTTGGCATTTGGTGGTTTGCTATTGCCAGCGCATTGCGTGAAAAAACTCGACGCCGATCACGATACGGCGTACGCCGCGCCGAATGCGCCCAAGAACACCACTTCGAACGATAAAGATTTTACGTATCTACCACTCAATCCGCAGCAGCACATTTTGGCGCTCAAACTCTACCCCGGTTGCGAGACGGCCATCACCGGCATGATCAATAGCCAAACTTGGGATGGCATCGTGGTTGAGAGCTATGGCAGCGGCAATTTACCGCAACACGCGGCGCTGATCGCCGCACTACAAGCGCAGGCCGATCACGGCGCGGTGATTATCAATTGCACGCAATGCATCGCCGGCGAAGTACGCCAAGGGCTGTACGCGGCGGGCAGCGTGTTTAACACCTTGGGCGCGTGGCCAGCCGGACGGCGCAGCGTTGAAGCGGCGACCACTTGGCTGTATACGCACTTGGCGCGCGCACCAAAAGATGTTTTAGCACTGGCGTGGCAAGCCATCGCTGTGCTATAGTCGCGGCCTGTTGTGATTGAGGCTGCGATTTAACGCGCTCTTGAGCACAACACCGCGAATTTTGGCGTCAGCCAAAAGCTTCGACGGCGGGTCTCCCCGCATAGCTAGAAGGTGAACCTGGTCAGGTCCGGAAGGAAGCAGCCACAGCTTTTGATGCTAGTGCCGGGGGTCGGGCTCGCCACCCCCCCTCTTAAAATTTTGCGATGCTATCCATCTACACATACACGTGCAATGTATTGCCCTGCGCCTAAGATTTTATCTTGTCTAGCAAGCAATACCCCCTAAGCGTCACACCACCCGAACCAATAAATAGAATTTTTAGCCATTCAGAGGCTGACGATTTGCTCCAGCAGGCCGAGCTTTTGATTATTTTGCGCAAGAAATGATTTATTGCGCCACATCAAAGCGGCTTACACCGCAAAGGCGCACTATAGGTTTCGCAAGCTGATGCTTCGTGTATCTCCAGTGGTCATTGAGCGCCGATCTTTTGATCGGCGTTTTTTTTTCGCCTTGTCACCCTGTCACTCCCAC
The DNA here is from genome assembly GCA_041874755.1 of Chitinibacter sp. SCUT-21. NCBI lineage: Bacteria > Pseudomonadati > Pseudomonadota > Betaproteobacteria > Neisseriales > Chitinibacteraceae > Chitinibacter > Chitinibacter sp. SCUT-21. Next base: position 2,755,306 of record CP102611.1, on the reverse strand, counting down.
TGCATAATCGCCGAAATTCTTTGGGACTGACGTTCGATGAAATTCCTCTTTGACCTATTTCCAATCTTGTTGTTTTTCGGCGCGTATAGTTATACCAACGATATTTTCCTCGCCACGGGCGTGGCCATCGGAGCAACCGTACTCCAGGTCGTGTACAGCTGGGTTCGTCACCGCCACGTTGACAATATGCTGTGGATTAGCTTAGTACTCATCACGGTCATGGGCGGCCTCACGCTGATTTTCCACAATAAACAATTCATTATGTGGAAACCCACCATTTTGTACTGGCTGTTTACCGTAGTCCTGATCGGGGCGTGGCACATCAAAAAAAACAATTTGATTGAGAAGCTCATGGGCGCATCGATTACGCTTCCACGCCCGATTTGGACGAAATTGTTGTACGCTTGGGCCTTGTTTTTCCTCGCAATGGGCGCACTTAATATCTATGTGTTCCACAGTTTCTCTGAAGCCTTGTGGGTGAAGTTCAAAGTATTTGGCACCTTGGTGCTGACCTTAGCCTTTGTCGTGGCACAAAGCCTTTACCTATCAAAACACATGTTGCCCGAGCAGGAAGAAAAGCCTGCCGATTCTGAATAAAACTTAAGGATCGTTCATGCCTTTGTATGCCATTATCGGTACCGATAAACCAGACTCATTAGCTGATCGTCTCGCCGTGCGCCCTGCGCATTTGGCACGGATGGAAGAGTTGAAAAATGAAGGTCGCTTGATTTTAGCGGGCCCGTTTCCTGCTATTGACAGCGTCGATCCTGGGCCAGCAGGTTTCAGCGGCAGTTTGATTGTTGCCGAATTCGAAAACCTTTCAGCGGCCCAAAGCTGGATTAGTGAAGACCCTTACGTGACAGATGGCATTTTTACCGAAGTCGTGGTAAAACCCTTCCGTCATGTATTGCCCTAAGAGTCTGGTATCATGAGCATTACCGACGAAATTCGCACGCGTTTGCAGTCGCTGGAGTTTGAAAGCTTAGAGCTATTTGACGATAGTGCAGCCCACGCGGGCCATGCCGGCGCAGCCAGTGGCGGCGGGCATTATGAATTAACAATTGTATCGAGCGCGTTTATTGGCAAAAAAACGCTGGAGCGGCACCGTATGGTGTACCAGCCCTTAGCTGATCTAATTCCGCATCGCATACATGCACTCAGTATCCGAGCGCTAACGCCGGATGAATTTTGATGTTGGCTATTTTGAACGAAGGAAATCGCATGTTTAAAGCAAACCGTTTGGCTCTGGCCATTGCTGCTGCTAGCTTGTCAGCTAGTGTTTTTGCTGCTCCGGCAGGTACTGTGGCCACCGTCAATGGCGTCGCTATTCCACAAGCTAAATCAGACGCATTTGTGAATGATTTGGCACAACGTGGTCAGAAAGACTCTCCAGAATTGCGCGCAAAGATCAAAGATGAATTGATCAAAAACGAAGTGGTTTACCAAGAAGCGATCAAAAAAGGCATGGATAAAAGCCCAGAAGCCATGGCGCAATTGGATATGCTGAAACAGCGCATCGTGATCGGCGCGTACATCAATCAGTACGTTAAAGCCAACCCAATTACTGATGCCGAACTGCGCAAAGAATACGACAAAATCAAAGTGAACTTTGGCGGCAAAGAATACAAAGCGCGTCACATTTTGGTGGCCACTGAAGCTGAAGCTAAAGCGATTATCGAAGACCTGAAAAAAGGTAAAAAATTCGATGATTTGGCCAAAGCTAAATCAATGGACAAAGGTTCAGGCTCAAACGGCGGTGATTTGGGTTGGTCGAATCCAAAGAACTTCGTTCCTGAATTCGGCGGCGCACTAGAAAAAATGCCTAAAGGCAAAATTTCTGACCCAGTGAAAACGCAATTTGGTTTCCATGTTATCAAGCTAGATGACGTGCGTGATGCGAAAGGCCCTTCTTACGATGAAGTGAAACCACAATTGGAACAACAAATCCAAGGGCAGCGCATTCAAAAACTGGTTGATGATTTGATGAAAAACGCCAAAATCGTCCAGTAAGACCTACTTGCCGAGCATAGCTTGCGCAGATAAAAAAACCGGATCACTGATCCGGTTTTTTTATCTGCCACTTTTCAATTATTTCTTTGCTGGCTCACTAGCGCCCGCTTTTGGCGCTTTGGTTGCTTTAGGCGCTTTGGTCGCCTTTGGCTCTGCGGTTGGCTTCATAGTTGGAGCCGCTTTGGACTCGGCTTTAGCTGGGGCTTTTACCGCCGCGACTGCGCTTGTTTTACCATTTACAGTTACGTCAGCTTTAATTTTGGCAAAAGTACCTTCCTTAATACCTGGCACTTTCATAATATCTTCAGCCGTTTTAAACGGGCCATTTTTGGTACGATAGTCGATGATGTCCTTGGCTTTTTCTGGGCCAATGCCATTAAGCGCCTCCAACTCGGTCGCAGTAGCGGTGTTAATATTAACAGCAGCAAATGCCGAAGCTGACAGCATGAAAGTGGCAAACAAGGTCATAACTAGTTTTTTCAACATTACATTCTCCGTACTTATTAAAATTGAATACGTAAGCATTTACGCTCGACCACTATAGCATTCATAGAAAATAAAACCAGACTGAGTCAGTTTTTATTAAGGATATGTCATGATTACCCCTGGGCAAACAGTCCAACATTATGAAAATTTTCCCGTTGGCTCATTTTTACTTCCCAAGCCCTTTCGCAAACCGATCGCCGTCGTGTATCACATCGCCCGCTATGCCGATGATTTGGCTGATGAAGGTGATTTTAGTCCCGAGCAGCGCATCGCAGCACTCGATGAATGCAGCCACGAACTGCAAAGAATTGCTCAGGGGCTCCCCCCCTTAACACCTCGCTTTGCAGCACTGGTGCCTGTTGTGCAGCAATACGCTATTCCATTGCAGTTATTTGAAGATTTATTCTCCGCATTTCGCCAAGATGTCGTCAAAAGTCGTTACGACAATTTCGGCGAAGTCATCGACTATTGCCGCCGTTCGGCGAATCCAGTGGGACGAATTTTGCTGCATATTTTTGGCTATACCGACGGCAGAATGCTGGCACAGTCAGACGGCATTTGCACCGCCCTGCAATTAGTCAATTTTTGGCAAGACGTGGCAATCGATCTCAAAAAGGATCGAATCTATATTCCGCAGGACGAATTGCAAAAATACGGTCTTACGGATGGCAAGCTTTTTGCACACGAGTATAACGAGCAATTTAAGCGGCTAATGGCTTTTCAGTGTGAACGCACCCGCAAAATGCTGCGTGCCGGCTCACCCTTAGGCCGTGCACTACCAGGCAGGATTGGCCTCGAAATTCGGACGATTGTGTTATCTGCGGATCGAGTTTTACATAAACTAAAACAAGTAAATTACAACATCTACACCGCGCGTCCAACCTTAACCACCTTGGACTGGCCCATTATTCTGTATCAAGCAATTAAAGCGAAATACCCATCATCAAACTCTCACACCGGATGTCATTAAAGCAATGAAAGTCACTGCCGCACAACAACGCGCTATTTTCCGCCTATTTAGTGCTAAAACCTGGCCACAACGGATTGTGGCGCTGATCATCGTTTTGGTCGGCGCTTGGGCCTGTATCAAGCCTACACCGAGCGAGCCTGGCAAATTAACGACGGGCATGGTGATCAACGGCCAGGTTGTTGGTGTTGCTGATGGCGATACCGTCACCGTGCTGGATGACGATAAAAAACAATATAAGCTGCGGTTGGCCTACATTGATGCGCCAGAAAAAGCAATGCCATTTGGCCAAGCAGCCAAGAAATCACTCTCTGACTTGGTCTACGGTCAAACGATCCAAGCGGATATTGAC